>JBJLDU010000005.1:0-42341 GCA_045566995.1 Candidatus Pelagibacter sp. | reverse complement strand
GTTGGTCATAAAATTTCAGATAAAGTATATGAACGTTTAACTGGTGAAAGTGGTTATTTCGATACCCGAATAATATATGTTGCAGAGGAAGGACCTAAAACTCAAAGAGTAAAAAAATTAGCTATAATGGACCAAGATGGATTTAATACTAAGTATCTAACTTTAGGAAATGAGTTGGTATTAACTCCAAGATTTAACCCAACAAATCAAATGGTAACTTACCTCTCATATTTTAGAAATATGCCAAGAGTTTATCTTTAAATATTGAAACTGGCAAACAAGAGGTTGTCGGAGATTTTCCTGGAATGACATTCGCTCCAAGATTTTCTCCAGATGGAAAAAAAATTATAATGAGTTTAGCAAAAGATGGTAATTCAGAAATTTGGGTTAGAAATTTAGAGACAAACATACAGGAAAAATTAACTGATCATCCATCTATAGATACTTCTCCGTCATATTCACCTGATGGTAAATATATTACATTTAATTCTGATAGAAGTGGCTATCAGCAAATTTATGTAATGAGAAGTGATGGATCAAAAGTTAAGAGAATATCATTTGGAAAAGGAATTTACGGTACACCAGTATGGTCACCTAGGGGAGATTTAATCGCGTTTACAAAGTTACATAAAGGTAAATTTTTTATTGGAGTTATGAGAACCGACGGAACTGGAGAGAGATTGCTAACAGAAAATTTTTATCAAGAGGCGCCTTCATGGTCTCCAAATGGAAGAATAATCATATTTTACAGAGAAACAAAAACTGATGATAAGGCCAAGGATTTTCAGCCAAATTATGGTCAATTGATTTAACAGGATACAACGAGAGGTTGGTATCAACTGAGACGGATGCCTCCGACCCCTCATGGTCCTCTTTATTAGGAAATTAGAGAAAATTTAAGATTCTATTAAATTAGGTTGATTTTTCTGGACAAAACATCTAATTACATGATTAAGTTCATATTATTCTATTGAAGGAGCAAAAATGAATCTAAACAAAATTTTAAATAACTTATTTCTTGTTGTTCTATTAAGCTTAATAGTTACCGCTTGTGCGACTAAGAAATCTGTAAAAACAACAGAGGCATCCACTTCCACTTCCACTGCAGCTGAAACTCAAAAAGCAGATCCGATAGAGAAATTAGATGCGCTAATGCAGGGTGATGTTTATATAGGCTCTGATACTGTAGGAGAGCTTGCGAGTGGAGTTCCTGACAGAGTATTCTTTGCAACAAATGAGACAATATTAACAACTGCTTCTAGAGAGACTTTAAGAAAGCAAGCCGCTTGGTTAAGACAAAACCCAGATGTTACAGTTGTGGTAGAAGGCCACGCTGATGAGAGAGGTACTAGAGAATATAACCTAGCACTTGGTGAAAGAAGAGCAAATGCAGCAAAAGACTATTTAATGACTTATGGTGTTTCGTCTGATCGCATTAAAGTTTTAAGTTATGGAAAAGAGAGACCAGTTGACTCGGGTTCAAATCCACTTTCATGGTCAAAAAATAGAAGATCTGTTACAGTAAAAGCAAACTAAAATTAAATTTTAAAAAAGACCCTTACTTTTTTTTAAAGCAAGGGTCTTCTTTCTGCCATTATTATAATTACAAATGTTTCTATGAGATCATTAATTAAGTTATTTTTGGTTAATTTTTTTTCATTTTTACTCTTTTCAACATGTATTTCATTTTCTCAAGATCAAGAAGTGGGAGAGATTTTAGAAAATATTCAAAAAGATCTTAGAACTTTAGAAAGAGCAGTTTATTCCCAGTCATTTTCTGAAAACTCTAATACAAATACAACTCAAAAAGCCTCAACAAAGGAGTCTGAACAGGCGTTAACAAAACATTTATTGAAATTAAGTGAGATAGAGACTCAATTCCAAGAATTAACAAATAAATTTGAAGAAATTAATTTTAAATTAGATAAACTTTCAAATAAGCTTTCTAAAGCACAACAGGATAATCAATTAAGATTTGAGCAAATCGAACAAGCCTCTATCATAAATTCCGATAATAACTCTATTTCCTCTTTACCCAAAACAAATCAGGCATTGATAAGCGATGATACAACCCAAAAAAAATTACTCCCTGGATCTTCAGAACCACAATCATTGGGAGAGGTATCATATAAAGACATGACTACAAGTGATGATACTCAAGTGATAGAATCAGTAGAGCAGACTGAAACAATAATCTCAGAGGTTTTTAACGCAGAGGAAAAATTACTACCTGATGCTAGTCCAAAAGAGCAATATCAATTTGCAAGAAATTTTTTAAAAGTTGGCGATTATACCAGTGCTGAAAAAGCATTTAGAGAATTTGTATTGACTAATCCTGATAATGAATTGTCAGGTAATGCACAATATTGGTATGCAGAAACATATAGAATAAGACAAATGTACACTGATGCTGCCACTGCATATTTAGAAGGTTATCAAAAGTATCCAAAAAGCAAAATCGCTCCTGAAAATTTATTGAAACTAGGAGTGTCATTGGTTCAGATGGGAGAAAAAGATCAAGGATGTTTGATGATCGCTGGAGTTAAAAAACAGTATCCAGAAGCAACTCAATCTGTACTTCAAAAAGCAAAGTATTATGAAGAAAAAGAATTTGAGTGCAAAAAAGATAATTCATAATTTTTATTTCAAAAAATTAGATGATCCAAGAATAAAAAGAATTTACTTAAATTTTAAAAAAAAAATATCTAGCCATGTCCCAAACAGTTTTTGTGTAGCTGTTTCGGGTGGAGCAGACAGCATGGCATTATCATTTTTAGCAAAATGTTATTCTTTAGAAAATAACAAAAAAGTTTATTTTTTTATCGTAGATCATAAACTAAGAAAAAATTCCACTTCCGAGGCTAATTTAGTAAAAAAAAAACTGAAATTATTCCAAATTTCAAGCAATATACTTAGTATTCAAAAAATTAATAAAAAAATAAATCTTCAATCTTTTGCCAGAGCTAATAGATACAAATTAATTATCAATCAAAGTCTCACTAAAAAAATTGATATGATTTTAACAGCACATCATACAGATGATTTAATTGAAAACTTTTTTATAAGATTGTTAAGAGGCTCAGGTTTAAAAGGTTTAATTTCATTTAATAAGATTAAATCTAAAGTAACACTTGATGATAAAATTTTTATTTTGAGACCTTTACTGGATGTGTCAAAAAAAGATCTAATATATCTTTCAAAAAATACATTTAATTTCAATGTTAATGATCCGTCAAATTTAGATGATAAATTTTTAAGAGTAAAAGTGAGGAAATTAATTTCAAATTTAGAAAAGGAAGGATTAACATTTAATAAATTTAAATTATCTTTAAATAATCTAAACAAAAGTAATAATGCTATAGATCATTATGTTCAGAAAAATATTAATGACAATTCAAGTTACTTAAAATTTACTAATTCAATTATTTTAAAAGACGATTTTCTTAAACAACCAGATGAAATTGTCTTTAGATCATTTTCAGAGCTGATTCAAAAAATAGGAAAAAAAGATACTTTTGCGAGAGGTGCAAAGGTCTTGAACTTGCTTAAGCATTTACAATCTAATAATAATTACTCAAAAAAAACACTTTCAGGATGTATAATTCAGAAAATTGAGAATTCTGTCATTATTTCCTCAGAAAAAAGATAGAATACCTAAAAATTGGCACAAATTGACACTTGTTTAATTTATAATAATTCTTAGTTTATAGTAATGAACTTTAGAAACTTAGCTATGTGGGCAGTTATAGTAATCTTGACTATAGGCCTGTATAATATGTTTAAGAACCCACAAGGATCAGTTAATCAAAAAAATAACATTATATTTTCAGAATTTTTAACACAAGTAGATAATGGAAGAGTTGTTCAAGTGGAAATTCAAGGAAAAAACATCAAAGGCGTAATGTCTAACGGGGAAATGTTTAATACTTATGCACCTGATGATCCAAATCTTATTCAAAAATTAAGTGATAAAGGCGTTAGTATTTCAGCAAGTCCATTAGAAGAAAAAATGCCTTCATTATTTGGAGTACTTTTATCATGGTTTCCTATGCTACTTTTAATTGCTGTATGGATATTCTTCATGAGACAGATGCAAGGTGGCAAAGGTGGAGCTATGGGCTTTGGAAAATCAAAAGCCAAAATGATGAATGAGTTAAAAGGTAAAGTTACATTTAACGATGTAGCAGGAGTAGAGGAAGCAAAGGAAGAAGTTGAAGAAGTCGTCGAATTTTTAAAAGATCCAAAGAAATTTAGTAGATTGGGTGGAAAAATACCTCGTGGATGTCTTTTAGTTGGACCTCCTGGAACAGGTAAAACTTTACTAGCAAGAGCTATAGCAGGAGAAGCAGGGGTACCATTCTTTACTATTTCAGGTTCAGACTTTGTAGAAATGTTTGTAGGTGTCGGAGCTTCAAGAGTTAGAGATATGTTTGAGCAAGGTAAAAAACACTCACCATGCATTATATTTATTGATGAAATTGATGCAGTTGGAAGGAGTAGAGGTGCAGGTTTAGGTGGTGGTAACGATGAGAGAGAGCAAACGCTAAATCAATTACTTGTAGAAATGGACGGCTTCGATACAAATGAAGGTGTAATAATAATTGCAGCAACTAATAGACCTGATGTGCTTGATCCTGCTTTATTAAGACCGGGTAGATTTGACAGACAGGTAGTAGTTTCTAATCCTGACTTACTTGGAAGAGAAAAAATATTGAAAGTGCATGCTAAGAAAATATCAATGGCACCAGATGTCAATTTAAGAACTATTGCAAGAGGAACTCCAGGATTTTCCGGTGCTGATCTGGCGAACTTAGTAAACGAAGCTGCATTATTAGCAGCAAGAAAAAATAAAAGAATAGTTACCTATATGGAATTCGAAGAAGCAAAAGACAAAGTAATGATGGGCTCTGAAAGAAGATCAATGGTAATGAGCGAAGAAGAGAAAAAACTTACTGCTTATCATGAAGCTGGTCATGCTATTGTTACTATTAATGAAAAAGCAGCATATCCTATTCATAAGGCAACAATTATTCCAAGAGGAAGAGCATTAGGGATGGTAATGCAACTTCCTGAAAGAGATGAGGTATCTCAAACAAGAGAACAACTACATGCTCAAATGGCTATAGCTATGGGTGGACGAGTTGCAGAAGAAATTATTTTTGGAGACGATAAAGTGACCACTGGGGCTGCAAGTGACATTGAACAAGCGACAAAAAGAGCAAGAGCAATGGTAATGAGAGCAGGATTAAGTAAAGAGCTTGGTCCAGTAGCTTACGGTGAAAATGAGGAAGAAGTTTTCCTAGGAAGATCAGTTGCAAGACAACAAAATATGTCTGAAGAAACTGCAAGAAAAGTTGATACCGAAATAAGAAAATTTGTTGATCAAGGTTATGATAGAGCAAAAAAAGTTTTGACGGATAAAATTGATGATTTGCACAAATTAGCTAAAGCTTTACTTACTTATGAAACATTGACTGGTCAGGAGATTGAAGACATAGTGAATAAAAATTTATATCCAAAAAATAAAGAAGATTTAAAAGTAGAGGAAGATGATCAAAGTTCTGCTTTAGGTTCAATAGGACTAAAACCAAAGATTGTTCATTAAAATTTAATGATAAAATATTACACAAGAGCGTGTAATTTTTATTATAATAGAACGTCAATAGAAAAAGTTAAAAAAAAGATTTCACTTCCGGTTAGTGGTAACAAATCACTTTCATTTGATACTATTGAAATTATTACCAGGACTAATAAAAAAAAAATAAATATCAGAAATATTAAAAATCTTCCGCCAAAAATTAAAAAGAAAGTCTTAATTGATATTAATAATATTTCTAAAGTTAAAAAAATTCCCAAATTAAAATTTGATAACTTACCAATATTAATGGGTGTATTAAATATTACACCAGATAGTTTTTCTGATGGTGGAAAATTTAATAAAAAAATTTCTGCAATAAAACAAATTAATAAATTAATATCTGACGGAGCAAAGATAATTGATGTAGGTGGTGAATCTACAAGACCAGGATCAAAAGAAATTCTTCAAACAGAGGAGTGGCTGAGAGTAAATAAAGTTATGAACTATTTAAAATCTAAAAGTTTTTTTATTTCTTTAGATACTAGAAAAAGTTTTGTAATGAAAAAAGCTTCAAAATATAAAGTAGACTTAATTAATGATATATCTGGCCTAAGCTATGACAAGGAGACAATTAATTTTTTAAAAAAATCAAAGTTACCATTTGTTCTGCATCATATGAAAGGTAACACAGAAACAATGCAAAAAAATCCCAGTTACAAAAATGTTTTGTTGGATATATATCAATATTTCGAGGACAAGCTTAGATTAATTAGAAAAAGTGGAATTAAACATAATCACATTATCTTAGATCCTGGAGTGGGATTTGGTAAAAATATGAAACATAATATTACCCTAATTAATAATGTTTCTATTTTTCATTCCTTAGGATTACCAGTAATGTTGGGAATTTCTAGAAAGAGATTTATAAAAGATATATCTGGAAATAATGATAGTAAAGAAAGAATAGGTGGAACCGTATCCTCAAGTATTTTTAGTATGTTGCAAGGAGTGCAAATACTTAGAGTTCATGATGTTAATGAAGTTAACCAAGGAATAAAAGTTTATAAAAAACTAAACTTTAATTAATGAAAAAAAAATATTTTGGCACAGATGGAATAAGAGGAAAAGTAAACGGTAATAAAATAAATGGCGATATGTTTTTTAAGTTTGGTTTGGCTGCTGGCACATATTTTAATAATAAAAAAAAAACTAAACAAATTGCAATAATCGCGAAAGATACTAGGTTATCAGGATATGCATTAGAACCAGCATTAGTATCTGGTTTAACATCAGCTGGAATGCACGTTTTCACTTTTGGACCATTGCCAACAAATGGCCTGGCAATGCTTACAAAAAAAATGAGAGCGAATATGGGAATCATGATTACAGCATCGCATAATTCTTTTTATGATAATGGTTTAAAATTATTTGGACCAGATGGCTTAAAATTGTCCGACAAAATTGAAAAGAAAATAGAAAAACTAATTGACTCTAAAGTCTCAAAAAAATTATCAAATCCTGAAATATTAGGCAGAGTTAAAAGATTAGAGAATGGCTCAAATAAATATCTTGAAATCTTAAAAACAAATTTTCCTAAACAATTTAATTTAAGAGGTTTAAGAATTACAATAGATTGTGCTAATGGAGCTGCGTATAAAGTAGGGCCACAATTGTTTAGATCATTGGGTGCCATAGTTCATGAAATTGGAACCACTCCAAATGGATTTAATATAAATAAAAAATGCGGTTCTACATTTCCGAATAAAATTAAGTATCACACAAAAAAAAATAAATCTCATATTGGAATTTCATTGGATGGCGATGCAGACAGAATTATAGTTTGTGATGAAAAGAGCAACATTATTGATGGAGATAAAATAATAGCAATGCTAGCAACAAGATGGAAAAGAAAAAAAATTTTAAGAGGTGGTGTTGTAGGAACCTTAATGACAAACTATGGATTAGAAAAATATTTTTCAAAAAATAAGATAAAGTTTATAAGATCTAAAGTTGGTGATAGGTACGTAAAAGAAGCAATGCAAAAAAGTAAATTTAATTTAGGAGGAGAGCAATCTGGTCATATAATCCTTGGTAAATTTGCAACTACTGGTGATGGTTTATTGGTAGCATTAGAAATTCTCTTCTCCATGAGGAAAGGAAAAAAGGCGAGTGAAATATTTAAAAATTTTATACCCACTCCTCAATTACTAGAAAATGTTGAAGTAAAAGATAAATCAATAATTAATAGTCTCAAGTGCAAAAATGCAATTAAAAAAGCAAACAGTTTAATAAAAGGAAAAGGTAGAATGTTAGTAAGAAAATCTGGAACAGAATCAGTAGTGAGAATAATGTGTGAAACTGAAGATAAAACTATGCTTTCAAAATGTGTTAATATTGTAAAAAAATCGATTATATAACTTGAAAATAAAATCTAAAATTTTAATTATTGCTGGCTCAGACTCTTCTGGAGGTGCAGGCATACAAGCAGACATTAAAACTGTCACATCACTTGGTTCATATGCCATGACTGCTATAACTGCTATAACATCACAAAATACAACTGGTGTTAAATCTATTATTCCAGTGAATAGTAAAGAAATTTCTAACCAAATTGAATTTACAGCAAAAGATATAAAACCAGACGCTATTAAAATAGGAATGCTTCATTCAAAAGAGGTTATAAATTCAGTTATAAAATCGCTAAAAAAGATAAAAGCTAAAAAAATAATATTAGATCCTGTGATGGTAGCAAAGGGTGGAAAAAAATTAATAAATGACCCAGCTATTAAAATTTTAAAAAAAAAACTTTTATCTGAAGCAGATTTAATTACGCCAAATATACCCGAGGCAGAAGTTTTAACTAATTCAAAAATATCAAATATTCAGGATGTAATTTTAGCAGGTAACCATTTAATAGAATTGGGAGCAAATAATGTCCTTATTAAAGGAGGTCATTTAAATTATAAAAATATTCAAGACGTATTTATTAATAAAAAAGAAATAACAATCTTTAAAAATAAGAAAATAAATACAAAAAATAGCCATGGCACTGGTTGCACTCTTTCAAGCGCTATAACTACCTACTTTTCATGTGGAAAAACTTTAAAGAAATCTTGTGAAATGGCAATTAAATATGTAAATCATTCTTTAAGAACACAACCAAATTTAGGGAAAGGTCGCGGTCCTGTAAACCATTTAAATAGTATACAAATTAAAAAAAATTTTAGATGAAAAATGTAGTTGTAGTCGGATCACAATGGGGAGATGAAGGAAAAGGTAAAATTGTTGATTGGCTATCAAGTGAGGCTGACGTAATTGTAAGATTTCAAGGCGGGCATAATGCTGGCCACACTCTTGTTATAGATAGTATAGTTTACAAATTAAGACTGTTACCATCAGGAATAGTTAGAAAAAATAAAATATCAATTATTGGAAATGGCGTAGTGGTTGATCCATGGGCACTTTTAGATGAGATTGATGAAATTAAATCTAAAGGTGTAGAAGTTAATCCTGATAATTTAATTTTATCTGAAGCAGCCACTCTCATCTTGCCATTTCATAAAGAAATGGATGAGATTAGAGAAGATGCAGCAGGAAAATCAAAAATAGGAACTACAAGAAGAGGAATAGGACCAGCGTATGAAGATAAAATTGGTAGAAGATCAATAAGGGTAATGGATCTTGCATCAGAAAATAATTTGGATAAAAGATTAGATGTAGTATTAAGTCATCATAATGCCATAAGAAAAGGTTTAGGAAAAACTGAATTTAAAAAAGAGCATTTAAAAAAAAATCTTTTAAATATTGCACCACAAATACTTAAATTTTCACAGCCAGTATGGAAAAAAATAGATGAATTTAAATCTCAAAACAAAAAAATATTATTTGAAGGTGCTCAAGGAGTTCTTTTAGATGTTGACCATGGGACTTATCCATTTGTAACCTCATCTAATACTGTAGCCTCGTCCGCAGCGACTGGCTCAGGCTGTGGCATAAACTCTATTAATTATGTTTTAGGCATTACAAAAGCATATACCACAAGAGTTGGAGAAGGTCCTTTTCCTACAGAATTAACTGACGAGATTGGTGAATTACTTGGTTCAAGAGGAAAAGAATTCGGAACTGTCACAAGTCGAAAAAGAAGATGTGGTTGGTTTGATGGAGTTCTTGTGAGACAAACTCTTAAAATTTCAGGGATTGACGGAATTGCACTAACCAAATTGGATGTATTAGACGAACTAGACGAAATTAAAATGTGTATTGGTTACGAGATAAATGGTAAAAAATTTGACTACCTTCCAGCTTCAGTGGACGACCAATTTATGGTTAAACCAATATACAAATCCTTTAAAGGGTGGAAATCTTCAACAGTGGGTATAAAGAAATTTGAAAAATTGCCTGAAAATGCAAAAAATTATATAAAAGAATTAGAAAAGTTTATTGAGACTAAAATTTCAAGTATTTCTACTAGTCCAGAGAGAAATGATACAATCTTAATACAAGACCCTTTTAATCTTTAATTTGCTGGCAATAAGTTTTTTGATTTAGCAGAGTTAAGCATATGCTTTTGAAGTTTTTCAAAAGCTTTATTTTCTATTTGTCTTACTCTTTCTCTACTTATTTTATATTTTTTACTTAGCTCATCTAAAGTTATAGGATCGTCAGTTAATCTTCTTGAGTATAAGATTTTTTTTTCTCTTTCATTTAAAATTTTAATTGAATCTTGAAGTAAATCTTTTCTTTGTTCCATTTCATCACTTTGAGCAATTTTTAATTCATGATCCATTTCATTATCAACTACCCAGTCTTGCCATTCATCTCCATCTTCACCTATTGGAGCATTTAAAGATTGTTCTTTTCCTGAAAGTCGTCTATTCATTGAAACAACTTCACTTTCACTTACTGAAAGTCTCTTAGCTATGTCTTGAACATGTTCTTTTCTTAGATCGCCTTCAGACCGAGGAGCAATTTGATTTTTAATTTTTTTTAGATTAAAAAAAAGTTTTTTCTGTGCTGTCGTTGTTCCTATTTTTACTAAACTCCATGATCTCAATATATATTCTTGTATAGAAGCTTTGATCCACCACATTGCATAAGTTGCAAGTCTAAAACCTTTTTCTGGCTCAAATTTTTTTACAGCCTGCATTAATCCCACATTACCCTCAGATATCATCTCATTAAGAGGTAAACCGTAACCTTTGTAACCCATTGCTATCTTTGCAACTAGTCTCAAATGGCTAGTAACAAGTTTTTCAGCAGATTTAACGTTTCCAGTTGATTGCCAATTTTTAGCCAACATATACTCTTCCTCAGCTGCAAGCATTGGAAATTTCTTAATCTGAGCAAGATAAGCAGCTAATCCACCTTCATTTGAAAGTGCTGGTAAGTTGTAAGTATTTTTATTCATTCGAAGTATTTATGTAATAAATAATTAAATTTTTACAATGATTTTGTTACTTGATTTTTCTTAGTTTTTTTAAAATCTGTTCTAAATCTGATGGTAAATTTGATGTAAATTCAAGTCTTGTATTATTATTAGGATGATTAAAGCCAATAGTTTTCGCATGTAAAAATTGTCTATTAAGACTGATTATACTATTCTCAAGCTCACTATCAATACCTACAAATTTTTTAAATTTTTTTTTATATTTCTTGTCACCTAAGATATTATTACCTTTGTAAGACAAATGAACTCTTATTTGATGTGTTCTTCCAGTTTCTAGTTTACATTCAACAAGACTAAATGTTGGAATTTTTTCATCTTCAAATATTTCCAAAGTTTTATAATTGGTCACAGCCTTTTTACCTTTCTTAGATGAAACTTCCATCATTTGTCTGTTTCTTGAACTTCGAGTTATAAAAGTCTCTATTTTTCCATTTTGAGGTCTTATTTTACCCCAGACTAGAGCTTGGTAAACTCGTGTAATAGAATGATCAGAAAATTGTTTTGACAAATTTTCGTGTGAATTATTATTTTTGGCAATAACTATTAATCCAGATGTATCTTTGTCAATCCTGTGTACAATTCCAGGCCTTAATTCGTTCCCAATATTTGATAAATTTTTGTTATCATAATTTATCAATGCATTTACAATTGTATTATCATAATTTCCTGGCCCAGGATGCATAGAAATTCCTGCAGATTTGTTGATAACTATTAAATCTTTGTCTTCATGAACAATATCAAGTGGATATTTAAATGGTTCAAGAGTCTCTTTTTCTGGTTCTGAAATCTCAAAATAAATTTCATCATTCAATTTAATTTTCTTAGAGGGGTCGTTAATAATAATATTATTAATTTTTAATTTATTTTCTAAAATTAAACTTTTTACTCTTGACCTACTTAATTTGTTATCCTGATTGGATAATAGAATGTCTATTCTTAAATTTTTTTCTTTATTTTTAACTTTTATATTTATAAAACTTTTCATATTGATATAAATATACAATATGCGCTTGTAGCTCAACTGGATAGAGCGCCAGATTTCGGCTCTGGAGGTTCAGGGTTCGACTCCTTGCGGGCGCACCATTATTCACCCATATTAATCAAAGTCCCTTTATTTTTTGCAGCATTGAAAGAATAATAAAATAAAGCAATTGAAAGAGAAAAATAAAAAGCGTTCCAAATAAATGCATAGTAAACATTTTCGATATTAACTGTTTGATTAATCAAAATATTTCTAGCTTCTTCAAATATGTAAACCAATGGAAGTACATAAGCTATTTTTTGAAATATTTCTGGAAGAGTTTCTATTGGATAATAAATGCATCCAAAGGGTGCCAGTAAAAACATTGTTGACCATGCTATATTTTCAAATGATGGACCAAATCTAAGTAAACCTGAAGAAACTAAAATACCAAGTGTGATCCCAAAAATATAAAGACTCAAAAAAAGAAAAAATAAAAATATTCCTAAATCTAAAATTGAAATTCCAAACAATGGAGATGTAAGTAAAATTGCTGGAACCAGACCAATTAGTGACCTAATTAAAGCAGTTATAACAAGTGAGGTTAAAATTTCACCAATTCTCATTGGTGCTATGAAAAGATTAGTGAAATTTCTACTCCAAATTTCTTCTAAAAAAAGCATATTGAAACCAATACTTGTTCTAAACAAAAAATCATAAAGTATTGCACAAGTAAGAATTACACCAACTGCATTATTGTAATAAGTTGTATATGTAGCAAAAAAATTAGATATAAATCCCCATAATGTAATTTGAATAGATGGCCAGTAAACTAAATCTAATATTCTGGGAAATGATCTAGTTATTAGATAAAAATGCCTTAAAAATAAACCATATATTCTAGTTAAACTCACTTTTACTCCTTGATAGTTTTAGAAAAACTTCCTCTAAATTTGTTCTTCCATGTTTTGTAATTAAATCTTGAGGTTTACCTTGGTCTATTATTTCTCCATTTTTCATCATTAACACAGATTTACATAAACGTGTGACTTCATTCATATTATGAGAAGCTAAAAGTATCGAAATTTTTTTTTCTTTTTTATATTCCTCTAAAAATGTTCTAACAAAGTCTCCTACTTCTGGGTCTAAAGAAGCAGTTGGTTCATCAAGTAGCAGAACTTTTGGTTCATTGACTAGGGCTTTGGCCAAACTTACTCTATTCTTTTGACCTGATGAAAGCTCTCCAGTAATACTGTTTAATAATTCTCCTATTCTTAGCTTTTCCGACAAATACTCAATTCGTTCCTTAATATTTTTAACTTTATAAAGTTTAGAGTAAACATATAAATTTTGTTTCACTGTAAGTTTTTTGGGGAGTTCAATATAAGGTGATATAAAATTAATCATTTCGAGAATTTCAATTCTATTTTCTTCAAGTTTAAGGTTATTGATAAATATTTGACCACTAGTAGGTTTAAGTAAGCCTAGCAACATTCCAATAGTTGTTGTTTTTCCAGATCCATTAGGACCAAGTAAGCCTAAAATTTCGTCTTCTTCTACATTAAATGATATACCTTTTACAGCTTCTTTTTTTCCATAATTTTTTTTTATATTCTTAACTTCAATTAAATTTTTCATTTTTTTGACGCTCTTAAAATTCTATCATTAATAGCTTCACCAATATTAATATTTGGTATTTTTTCTATAGCAATTTTTTTGTACCCATTTTTTTTTATTTTTCTTAAAGTCTTATATAAATTTTTTGCAGCCTCTTTTAAATTACTTGTCTTACTTATATAAAAATAGTTTTTGTCTAATTTTTTTCTTTTTTTTATTAAGATATATGCTTCTTTTTGATAATTCTTTTTGGCATTTAGCCTCACAGGTATTCCAGGTGAATAATGCAATTTGCTAGTACCAGGAACTTTTATTCTAATCTTTTTTTTATTCTTATTTTCTGATCGATTGATTAATTTATAGATAAATTTACTGTTTATTCCCCCTAATCTTAAAATATGAGGTTTTCCAATAAGATTTATTATAGTTGATTCCAAACCTATTCTCGAAGAGCCACCATCTAAGATAAACTTCAATTTAGAACCAAATTCATCAATTACATCCTGTTTGGAAACTGGACTTATACTTGTTGAAATATTTGCACTAGGAGCTGCCAGTGGATAATTAATCTTTTTTAAAAGTTTTCTAGATAGTGGATGACTTGGAAATCTTACTGCTATTGAATTTGAGTTATTTGTAATAATCTTTGAAATTCTACTTTTCTTTTTTAATTTTAAAACAAATGATATTGGCCCTGGGCAAAATTTTTTATAAAGTTTAATAAAAGTATTATCAATTTCACAATCTTTTTTTAAGTCATTAATACTATAATAGTGAACAATTAAAGGGTTGTTACTAGGTCTTTTTTTTAATTTATATACTTTAGAAACTGCTCTATCTGAATAGGCATTTCCTGCCAATCCATAGACTGTCTCGGTAGGTATTGCTATACATTCATTATTATTTAAGTATTTTATTGCTTTTTTAATATTTGAATCATTCATTTTCATATAATATTACCAACTAATATATGAATGAAAAAAATTTGCTAGATGATATTGCATTAAAATCTTTAAATGAGCTAACTGATTTAGCGGACGAAATTATTAAAAATTTAGAAAATGAAAATAATCTAGAAAATACATCTGAAGATTACACAAATTTATTAAAAATTAATAGATTGATAGAAAAAAAATTCCAAAAAAATTTTAAAGAAATATCAGACAAAACAAATTTTAAAATTAAAGATATAAAATCAAATAAAAATGCAAAAAAAGCTAAATAAAATTGTTAATAGAATTAACAATTATCTTTATAAATATTTTTCTAAACAAAAAAAAACTGAACTTGTAAAACCAATGCTTTATGGACTTTTACCTGGAGGTAAAAAAGTAAGATCAAAAATACTCTTTGATATTGGGTCTATATTTAACGTAGATAAAAAAAAAATTTTGCAAGTTGCAGCAGCAGTTGAATGTATACATGCTTATTCTCTAATACACGATGATTTGCCTTGCATGGATAATGATAACTTAAGAAGAGGAAAATTGACTACACATAAAAAATTTAGTGAGTCAACAGCAATTCTTGCTGGCAATTCTTTACTTACTATTGCATTTCAAATTTTAAGCGAAAAAAAATTAAATTTAAATGAACAAAAAAAAATAAAACTAATAAACTTGCTTTCTGAAAGTTCTGGACATACAGGGATTGCTGGGGGTCAGTTTTTAGACTTAAGTTATGAAAAAATTAAAAAAACCAAAAAACAAATTATAGATATGCAAATTAAAAAAACTGGAAAATTATTTAGTTTTTGTTGTGTTGCTCCTATTATAATCTCTGGGAAAGTAAAATATCTGAATAAGTTTAATAAAATAGGTAGCGAAATCGGATTATTATTTCAAATTGCTGATGACTTGATAGATTTAAGAGGCAAAACATCTAGTGCAGGAAAAAGAACTAAAAAAGATTTTAAAATGGGAAAAGCTACTTTAATAAGTTTACTAGGCACTACTAATACTATTAAATATGCGGATAACTTAAAATTAAAAATATTTAAAAGTTTAAAAATTTTTGGAAAAAAAGGCGATGATTTTAGAGAGACAATAAATTATATTTTAAATAGAACAAAGTGAGCAATAATTATAAATTCCTAAATAATATTAATTTCCCTGATGATGTGAGGAAACTATCGCAATCTGACATTAAAATTTTGGCAGACGAAGTTCGACAAGAATTAATTGACGTTGTTTCTGAAACAGGAGGGCATTTAGGTGCTGGACTGGGAGTTGTAGAATTGACTGTTGTGTTGCACTATATATTTAACACTCCTCATGATAAATTAATTTGGGATGTGGGGCATCAAACTTATCCACATAAAATATTAACTGGTAGAAAAAAACAAATAAGAACTCTCAGAAAAGGTGAGGGACTATCAGGTTTTACAAAAAGATCAGAAAGCGAGTATGATCCATTTGGTGCTGCTCACAGTTCAACTTCTATTTCATCAGCACTAGGAATAGCAGTAGCCAATAAGTTATCAAATAAATCAGGCAATGTAATTGCAGTAATAGGTGATGGAGCAATAAGTGCTGGAATGGCTTATGAGGCTATGAATAATGCAGGTGGAAGCAAAACAAAGATGATTGTCATTTTAAATGATAACGATATGTCAATTGCTAAACCTGTTGGTGCTATGAGAAAATATCTAGCAAAAATTTTATCTGGTAAAATTTACTTTAGTTTTAGAGAAACATTAAAATTAATTATATCTGCTTTTTCAAAAAGGTTTAAAAATCAAGCAGGAAAGGCTGAAGATTTTTTAAGATCTGCAGTTACAGGTGGAACATTATTTAATTCTATGGGATTTTATTATATTGGACCAATAGATGGACACGATATTGATTCAATGGTTTCAGTATTTAATAATGCAAAAGATATTAATTATGATGGACCAATTTTAATCCACGTTAAAACTGAAAAAGGAAAAGGATATTCTTTTGCTGAAAAATCAGAAGATAAATTTCATGGTGTTTCTAAATTTAATATAAAAACAGGAGAACAAGAAAAGTCTAAATCTAATACTCCTTCTTACACAAAAGTATTCGCTAATTCGTTAATCAAACATGCAGAAAACGATAGCAAAGTCGTTGGTATAACTGCAGCTATGCCATCAGGAACAGGAATGGATTTATTTGGAAAAAAATTTCCAGAAAGAATGTTTGATGTTGGGATAGCCGAACAACATGCAGTTACTTTTGCTGCTGGAATGGCTACTGAAGGGTATAAACCTTACGCTGCAATATACTCAACATTTCTTCAAAGAGCTTACGATCAAGTCGTTCATGATGTAGCAATACAATCTTTGCCTGTTAGATTCGCAATCGATAGAGCTGGGTTAGTTGGTGCTGATGGCCCTACACATGCTGGATCTTTTGATATAACATACCTTTCAACATTACCAAATTTTGTGGTAATGGCCGCAAGTGACGAGGCCGAGCTTGTAAGAATGATAAATACATCAATGGATATAAACGATAGACCGTCGGCTTTTAGATATCCAAGGGGTAATGGTGTAGGGGTTAAATTACCTCAAATAACTGAGAAAATTGAATTGGGAAAAGCAAAAACAATTAAAGAAGGAAAAAAAGTTGCAATTTTAAATTTTGGAGCAAGATTACAGGAGTGTATTCTGGCTTCTGAAAATCTAATAAAAAAAGGAATTGATATCTCTATTATTGATGCAAGATTTGCAAAGCCTTTAGATGAAAATCTAATTTGGCAAATTGCAACAGAACATGAGGTTTTGATTACAATAGAAGAAGGTTCAATTGGGGGATTTGGATCTCACGTAAGCCAATTTTTAAGTGAAAAAAATTTATTAGACAGCAATCTTAAATTTAGATCAATGATATTGCCTGATAGATTTATTGATCATGATAAACCAGAGCTAATGTATAAGTTTGCTAGCCTAGACTCTATCGGTATTGAAAATAAAATTTTGGATACTTTAAATTCAAAAGTTTTAATAAAAAAATCTAATTAGATTTTATTCTGAGCTTTGTTCATTAAATAGTGATCAAGAATTACACAATGCATCATCGCCTCTCCTATCGGAACTGCTCTAATTCCAACACATGGATCGTGTCTTCCTTTTACAGAAATTGTCGTATTCTTCCCAAATCTGTCTATTGTTTTCCTCGATGACAAAATAGATGATGTTGGTTTTACTGCAAATGAAACATTTATTTCTTGTCCAGTAGATATTCCTCCGAGAATTCCTCCTGCATTATTTGATTTGAAACTAGTTTTACCTTTTTTTTTCAAAATTTCATCAGAGTTTTCCTCACCAGTTAACATTGCTGAATTCATTCCCGATCCAATATTTACACCCTTTACAGCATTAATACTCATCATTGCTGCCGCAAGATCCATATCTAATTTTGAGTATATTGGCGCTCCAAGTCCCAAAGGAACTCCTCTTGCTCTAACTTCAATTATTGCTCCACAAGATGATCCAGCTTTTCTTATCCCAAGTAAATATTTTTCCCAAAGTTTAATCACAGTTTTATCAGGACAAAAAAATGGGTTACTAGAAATTGTTTTGTCTTTCCATTTCTTTAAGTCACATCCTAATATCCCTAATTGTGTAACAGCACCAACAGCTTGATACTTATTTCCAATTTTACTTTTCAAAACAACTTTTGCAATAGCGCCCGCCGCAACTCTAGCTGCAGTCTCGCGAGCAGATTGTCTTCCACCACCTCTGTAATCCCGGATACCGTATTTTTTGAAATAAGTATAATCTGCATGTCCTGGTCTAAATTTATTCTTTATTGTCTCATAGTCTCTAGATCTCATATCTTTATTATAAATTATTAGGGAAATTGGAGTTCCAGTTGTTCTACCCTCAAAAACACCAGATAAAATATTAATTTTGTCGTCCTCTTTTCTTTGAGTTGTAAATTTAGATTGTCCTGGTTTTCTTTTATTAAGTTCTTTTTGTATATCACTTTCTTTTATTGGAATATTTGGAGGGCAGCCATCTACAACGCATCCAATAGCTGGACCATGTGACTCTCCCCAAGTGGTAAACCTAAATAACTTTCCAAAAGTATTAAATGACATTATTTTAATGTATAAATTATTTTTTTAAATTTATGAACGAAAAAAACTCACTTGGACTAAATCTTTGCTTTAAAGAACATAATAACCCAATAAAACTTTTTGAAGAATGGTTCAATAAAGCAAAAAAAACAGAAATTAATGATCCAAACGCATTTGCAGTTGGAACTGTAAATAAAAATGGGTTTCCAACAGTTAGAATGGTGCTTCTTAAAGATTTTGATAAAAATGGATTTGTTTTTTATACAAACCTTAATAGTGATAAAAGCAAAGCAATCAGAAATACCTCAAAAATTTCGATGTGCTTTCATTGGAAAAGTTTGCAAAGGCAAATTAGAATAGTTGGCGTTGCATCTAAAGTATCAAAAAAAGAAGCTGATGATTATTATAATTCAAGAGCCTATGGAAGTAGAATAGGTGCTTGGGCCTCAAAGCAAAGTTCTATTTTAAAACAAAGACAAGATTTATATAAGTCCATTGAGGAATTTAAGAAAAAATATCCAAATAAAAATAATATACCACGTCCTGAACATTGGTCTGGTTGGAGAATTAAACCAAAGGAAATTGAATTTTGGCTAGATGGACAGAATCGAATTCATGAAAGGTTAAAATATATTAGATTACCCAAAAAATGGAAAAAAGTATTATTAAGTCCTTAAAAATTTCTTTCAATACTAAAAGAAGTTAAGTTTTTTAATATATTTTTTTCTTCAGACTCTTCAAATACACTTAAAGAATTAGAAGCTAAATTAATATAATGTTCTGCTTTTTTATAACACTCATTAATAATATTATTTTTTTTTATTAGAACTAGGACATGTTCTAAATCTTGCTTTTCACGAATATCTTTTTCAAAAAAAGATTTTAATTTTTCTTTTTCAAACTTATCAACTTTTTGATAAAGTAAAATTATAGGCAAAGTCACTTTACCTTCGTAAAAGTCATTGCCAATATTTTTTCCAAATAATTTTAATTCAGAATTATAGTCTAATGTGTCATCTGCTATTTGAAATGTAAGCCCTAAGTTTTTTCCATAAAATTCCAAAGCATTTTTATATTTTAAATCTTTTTCAGCAATAATTGCGCCAACTTTAGTAGCTGCTGCAAATAAAGAAGCTGTTTTTGATGAAATAATATTTAGATATGTTTCTTCCAAGATATCTATTTCTTTATTGTGTTGTAACTGAAGAACTTCACCTTGGGCAATTTCAGATGATGTAGTTGCTAAAAGTTTTAATAGTTCTAAATTCCCGTCCTCTACCATCATTTCAAAACATTTACTAAGTAAATAATCACCTACCAAAATTGATGAATGATTTCCCCAAATTGTATTAAGTGTTTTTTTACCTCGTCTAATGTCAGCACTATCTATTACATCGTCATGCATTAAAGTAGCTGCATGTATAAGTTCTACACAAGCGGCAAGATTTACATCTCTTAATCCTTTTTGATATTCACAAATTTTAGCACATTGCAAGGTTAAGAGTGCTCTTAGTCTTTTTCCACCAGTTTTTAAATGATACTTGGTCATCTTTTGAACCAATTCAACTTTACTTGCTAGTCTAGAATTGATTTTTTCTTCAACTAGAATCAATTTATCATCGACCGAATTTTTTAAATCTGCATATGAATTATTAATTTGTTTTTTTAGCTGTATTACAGTTCCCATTAATTAAAACTATTATATCCAATTTATTAATATACTTATCAATTGACGCACCTTATTCTTTAATTATAACTAGGGTTTATAATATATTTAAAAAACTTATAACAATTCTAATGTTCTCATTTTTTAAAAAAAAAAAGATAATAAGTCACCTCAAATTATCAGGGGTTATAGGAAATGTTGGAAGGTTCAGGCAAGGAATAGAATATTCAAGTGAAGAAGAAATTATAAAAAAGGCTTTTTCAGTAAAGAAAGCATTAGCCGTTGCAATTACAATTAATTCACCTGGTGGATCCCCAGTACAATCACATTTGATATGTAAATTAATAAAAGAACAATCTAAGAAAACAAAAAAGAAAGTAATTATTTTTGCTGAGGATGTGGCAGCATCTGGAGGATATCTTATTGCATGTGCTGGTGATGAAATTTATGCTAACTCAAGCTCAATCATAGGATCTATCGGAGTTATTTCTGCTTCATTTGGTTTTAAAAATTTAATTGAAAAAATTGGGATTGAAAGAAGAGTTTACACCGCTGGAAAAAATAAAAGCACTTTAGATCCTTTTTTGGATGAAAAAGAAGAAGATATTAATCGTTTAAAAAATATCCAATTAGAAATTCATCAAGATTTTATAGATGTTGTTGAAGAAAGCAGAAAAGAAAAACTAAACAAAAACTCTGGTATTGAACTTTTCTCTGGAGAATTTTGGGCAGGAAAAAAAGCAAAAGAATTAGGGCTAATCGATGGAATAGGAAATGCAGATCAAATATTAAGAGAGAAATACGGAGATGATTTAGAAATTAAGAAATTTGGAAAAAGTAAAGGATGGTTATCAAAAAAGCTATCATCTTCTGAAAATTATACTGATAAAGTAATTAGTGTATTAGAAGAAAGATCAATCTGGCAAAGGTATGGTCTCTAAAATAAAAAAAAAAACTTTATCTTTTCAAGATACAATCTTTAACTTACAAAAGTACTGGTCTAAAAAAGGTTGTGTAATATTACAACCGTACGATCTAGAGGTCGGTGCTGGGACATTCCATCCAGCAACCACTTTAAGATCGCTTGGCCCAAAACCATGGAAAACTGCATATGTTCAACCATCACGCCGCCCGACTGATGGAAGATATGGTGACAACCCTAATAGATTGCAACATTACTATCAATTCCAAGTTTTAATTAAACCTTCACCAAAAGAAATAAAAAAGATGTATTTAAATAGCTTGTCATCAATAGGTATTAATCATGAGGAACACGATATAAGGTTTGTTGAAGATGACTGGGAAAGTCCTACATTAGGAGCGGCAGGTCTTGGATGGGAAGTTTGGTGTGATGGAATGGAAGTTACACAATTTACCTATTTCCAACAAATGGCTGGAGTTGAATGTAAACCTGTATCTGTTGAAATTACATATGGATTAGAGAGATTGTGCATGTTTATTCAAAACAAAAAAAGTGTTTTTGACTTAATTTGGAATGATGAAGGAATTACTTACAAAGATGTTTTTCATCAGTCAGAGAAAGAATTTTCAGCATATAATTTTGAATATGCCAATACTGATAATTTATTTAAAATATTTGAAATGCTTGAAGAAGAAACAAAATTATTAGTTGAAAAAAAGATTTCTCTTCCAGCTTATGATCAATGTTTAAAATGTAGTCATGTCTTCAATATTTTAGATGCAAGAGGGGTGATTAGTGTAGCACAAAGGGCTGAATATATTGCAAGAATAAGGGAACTAACTAAATCAATTGGGAAAGTTTGGATTGAAAGCCAAAGTTAATGTCAGAATTATTTGTAGAGCTATTTAGTGAGGAAATTCCTGCAAGGCTTCAAATAAACGCAAGGAATGAATTAAAAAAAAATATTAAAAATTTTTTTATTGATAACCAAATCAAATTCAATGAAAATTTCAATGTTTATTCAACACCAAATAGATTAGTTCTACATGTTGATAAAATCCCTAATGAAATCCAATTAAGCTCAGAGGAAATTAAAGGCCCAAATGTTAATGCTCCTGAAAAAGCATTAGAGGGATTTATTAGATCAAACAATACGATATTAGAAAAAATCTTTAAAAAAAATACTGAGAAAGGTGAATTCTATTTTTTTAATAAAGAGTCTAGAAAAATAAAAGTTTCAGATTTACTAGAAAAAAACTTAAGTGAAATCTTAAAAAAGATTGCTTGGAATAAATCAATGAAATGGGCAAATTATGATCTTTATTGGGGAAGACCTCTTAAATCTATTTTAGCAATATTTAATAAAAAACCTCTAAATTTTGATTTTAACCACATAAATAGCTCCAACAAAACTTTTATAGATAAATCACTAGAAGAAGGTATGAAAATTTTTAACGACTTTCATTCGTATTTAAAATTTTTTAAACAAAAAGGTATTTTAATTGATCAAGATTTAAGAAAAAAAATAATACAGAATAAGATTAATGAAATAATTAATAAAAAAAATTTAAAAATCGAACAGAATGATAGGCTTATAGATGAAATAGTAAATATAGTTGAAAAGCCGGCGGTAATTGTTTGTGATTTTGACAAAAAATTTTTAAATATACCAAGTGAAATATTGATTACGACTATGCAGAGTCATCAAAAATATTTACCAACTTTTGATAAAAAAAATAATCTTACAAATAATTTTTTTGTAGTTTCAGATATAAAAGACACTAAAGGATTTGTTAAATTAGGAAATGAGAGAGTGATTGAAGCAAGATTAAGCGATGCTGAGTTTTTTTGGGAAAAAAATAAAACCCAAAATTTAGTTAAACAAGTAGATAAATTAAAAAATATAAATTATTTTAAAGGTTTAGGATCTTACTTTGACAAAATTCAGCGTATGAGAAAGTTATCATCATTAATTTCTGATGATTTTTTAATTAGTAAAGATAAAATTGAAATAGCTTCATCAATTTGTAAAGTTGATTTAATGTCTGATCTTGTTGGAGAGTTTCCAGAACTCCAAGGCATTGTTGGAGGTCATTTTGCAAGGTTTCAAGGGTTTGATAAAGAAGTTTGTCTTGCTGTATCTGAACAATATTTGCCTAACGGGATGGAAAGCAAATTACCAAAAAAAATGTACAGTGTTGCTTTATCTTTAAGTGATAAACTAGACTCATTAGTTGGTTTTTTTGGAATTAATCTGAAACCTACTAGTTCAAAAGACCCATATGCCATAAGAAGAATGGCTATAAGTCTTGTCAGATTAATTGTTGAAAATGAAATAAAAATCAAACTAAAAGATTTAATTGTTTACACCTGTTCAGTATATAGAGATCAGGGCTATGAATTTGATATTAAAAAGATACAAAACGAATTAAGTGATTTTATAATTGAAAGATTAAAAAATTATTTAAAAGAAAAAAAAATAAGACAAGATATAATTGAAAGCTCAACATTTTTGCTTGGATTAGATGATATATTAAAGGCTTATAAAAAATCTTTATGTTTAAATAAAAATATTAAAAAAGAAATCGGCTTTGAAACTATTGCAGCATACAAAAGATCTTCAAATATATTAAATACTGAAGAAAAAATGTCTACTGAATCCCTTGGTTTTGCAGATCCAGGTTTATTTAAAAATGATTATGAGAAAAAATTATATAAAAAAATAAATGATATAAGAAAATATTTTTTGAGTATTGGGAAAGACGAAAATTACGAGGAGAGTTTAAAAATCTTATCAAGTATTAAGAACGAGGTAAACGATTTTTTTGATAATGTTATTGTTAATGATGAAGATATAATAATTAAAAAAAATAGATTAGAATTATTAAATATGTTGTGTAAAACTTTTGATAACTATTTTAATTTTTCAAAAATAGAAGCCTAGTATGAAAAAATTTATATTTAATTTTAAATCAAATAAAATAAAAAAAATTAAACTACCAAAAAATATTCTTGGTGGCAAAGGTGCAAATCTTTCTGAGATGGGAAGAATGGGGCTACCTGTACCCCCTGGTTTTACAATATCAACAGGGGTATGTGATTTATTTTATAAGAATAAAAAAAAATTAAATAAAAAAATACTTAATGAAATAAATAAAGAATTAAAATTTATTGAAAAAGACTCAGGAAAAAAATTTGGAGATTTAAAAAATCCTCTTCTAGTTTCTGTAAGATCTGGAGCTAGGGTTTCTATGCCTGGTATGATGGATACAATTTTAAATCTAGGTCTAAATGATAATACAGTAATAGCACTTGCAAAAAAAACTTCAAATTTAAGATTTGCAAATGATAGCTATAGGCGTTTTATTCAAATGTATTCTAGTGTTGTATTGGGAATAGAAAGTTATCACTTTGAGGATATAATCGAGAACTATAAGTTAACAAAAGGAGTATTATTAGACACAGAATTAGATGAGTATGACTGGCAAGCTTTAATAAAAGATTTTAAAAACATAGTGAAAGAAAAAACAAAAAAAGATTTTCCTCAAAGTGTCAAAGAACAACTGGTGGGAGCTATAAGTGCTGTTTTTTTATCTTGGGAAAGCCACAGAGCAAAAGTCTATAGAAAATTAAATCAAATACCGTCTAATTGGGGTACAGCAGTTAATGTACAATCAATGGTTTTTGGAAATATGGGAAATGATTGTGCAACTGGTGTAGTCTTTACTAGAAATCCATCAGATGGATCAAAAAATATTTATGGAGAATATTTAATAAATGCGCAAGGAGAGGATGTTGTTGCTGGAACTAGAACACCACAACATATTACAAAAAAAGCTAGAGTTGAATCAAAAGAAACTCTTAAGTCAATGGAGGAGGCAATGCCAAAGACATACAAGCAACTAAAAAATATATTAATCAAATTAGAAAAACATTACAAAGATATGCAGGATGTTGAGTTTACAGTTGAAAATAAAAAACTTTGGATGCTTCAAACACGCTCTGGAAAACGAACAGCTAAATCTGCTGTAAAAATAGCTGTAGATATGGTTAATGAAAAGTTGATTACTAAAAAAGATGCAATATTACGAATAGAACCAAGTTCTTTAGACACTTTGCTTCATCCAACTTTAGATGAGAAAGCAAACTTAGAAGTAATTGGGTCTGGCTTACCCGCATCACCCGGTGCTGCAAGTGGAAAAGTTGTTTTTACGTCCGAGGAGGCCGAAAGACTAAATAGTATGATGCAAAATACAATATTAGTTCGTGTAGAGACTTCGCCAGAAGATATACATGGTATGCATGCAGCAAAAGGAATACTTACCTCAAGAGGAGGTATGACAAGTCATGCTGCAGTAGTTGCTAGAGGGATGGGACGACCATGTGTTTCTGGATCTAGTGAAATAGAAATTGATTATGAAAACAAATTATTCAAAACAAACAATAAAGTAATTAAAGAGGGAGAAATAATTACAATTGATGGTTCAACAGGCAGAATAATTATTGGCGAGATAAAAACAGTTAAACCAGAAATATCAGGTGATTTCTCAAAAATAATGAGTTGGTCTGATGATTTCAGAAAATTAAAAATTAGAACTAATTCGGAGACGCCATTAGATAGTAAAACTGCTAGAGAATTTGGTGCAGAGGGTATTGGTTTGTGTAGAACTGAACATATGTTTTTTGAGGAGGAAAGAATTCTATCAGTAAGAGAAATGATATTATCAAAAACAATTGAAGATCGATCTAATGCACTTAAAAAGCTATTACCACATCAAAAAAAGGATTTTATTGAAATATTTAAAATAATGAGAGGTTTACCAGTAACAGTAAGGTTGCTTGACCCACCACTACATGAATTTTTGCCAAAAAGTAATAACGAAATTAATGATGTTGCAGTTTCACTAAATATTCCCATTAAAGAACTTGAAGTTAGAATTTCAGAACTTCATGAACAAAATCCAATGCTAGGTCATAGAGGTTGTAGATTGGCAATTTCATTCCCCGAAATTTATGAGATGCAGTGTACGGCAATTTTTGAAGCTTTAGTAGAATGTAAAAAACAAAAAATTCAATCAACTATGCCTGAAATCATGATCCCTTTAGTTTCAACAGAAGCAGAAATAAAAATTATGAAAGATTTAGTCATTAGGGTTGCAAAAAAAGTTCAAGATGAGAATAAAATTAAAATTGATTTTTTAGTTGGAACAATGATTGAATTGCCAAGAGCAGCAATAAAGGCAAAAGATATCGCTAAACACGCTGAATTTTTTAGTTTTGGAACAAATGATTTAACTCAAACTACATTTGGAATTAGTAGAGATGATAGTGGTAAATTCCTTAATGATTATATCGAGAACAAAATTTTTGATATTGATCCTTTTGTATCAATTGATGAAGGAGTTGGAGACTTAATAAAAATTGCAACTGATAAAGGCAGAAAACAAAACAAAAAAATTAAACTTGGAATTTGTGGTGAGCATGGTGGAGATCCTAAAAGTATAGAATTTTGTGCAAAAACTGGATTAGATTATGTGTCTTGTTCACCTTACAGAGTTCCAGTTGCAAGATTAGCGGCAGCGCAAGCTCAAATAAGAAAAAATTAAATCTCTAATTTTAAATCCAAAGCTTGAATACTATGTGTTAACTCACCTACTGATATTCTATCAACGTTTGTTGCAGCTAGATTTTTTACATTTTTTAAAGTTATTCCTCCAGAGGCTTCTGTTTCATATTTCCCTTTTGCATATTTAATAGCCACCCCAAGAGTTTTCGGACTCATATTATCAAACAGAACTGTATTAAAATTAAGTCCATTAATTCTTTTAAATTGCTTCAAAGTGTCTACTTCGACAGTAATTTTTCTTTTCTTTTTATTTTTAATTGCTTTTTTCACTATTTCTTCAAATTTCTTTGATGAGGCTAGATGATTGTCTTTAATTAAAAATTCATCACTTAAATTAAATCTGTGATTAGTCCCACCTCCTAGTTTTACAGCATATTTTTGAATAACTCTTAGATTAGGAATTGTTTTTCTAGTGCAACAAATTTTTGTTCTCTTGCCTGCCTTTTTTACAAATTTATTGGTTTTAGTTGCAATACCAGAGATATGGGAGAGAAAATTTAGAGCAACTCGTTCTCCAATTAATATATTTTTTATTCTACCCTCAATCACGGCAATTAAAGACCCTTTGCTAATTTTTGATCCCTCTTTTTTTTTTATATGAAATTTAATATTTCTGTCTAATAAATTAAATGTTTGTTTAGCAAATTCTAGTCCACCTATAATACCTTTTTCATTACTTATTAATTTAACTTTTAAAATTGAATTATTATTTAATAAATTTGTTGTAATATCTCCTGAAGGATATAGATCCTCATTAAGAGCTAATTTACAGGTTGATCGGATAAAATTTTTACTTAATTGAATTTGTGGCACAGAAATTATCTGCCTATTTCAGCCATTCTCTCTACTGATTTCCTAGCTCTCTCAATTGTTTCGTGGTCCATTATTAATTCGTTTGTTTCATTTTCTAAACAATCAAGTATTTTTGGTAGTGTAATTCTTTTCATGTGAGGACATAAGTTACAAGGTCTAATAAATTCTACCTTAGGATTATCAATTTGAACATTATCACTCATTGAGCATTCTGTAACCATCATAACTTTTTCAGGTTGATTATCTTTTACGTATTTAATCATTCCACTTGTGGAGCCCGCAAAATCACTTGCTTTTATTACATCTGGAGGACATTCAGGATGAGCAATAATTTTAATTCCAGGATTATTTTTTCTTATTTCATTAATCTCTTCATCATTAAATTGCTCATGAACCTCACAAGTCCCTTTCCATGAAATAATTTCTACATCAGTCTGAGAAGCAACATATTTTGCTAAATAATCGTCTGGTAAGAAAATTACTTTTTTTACACCCAAAGAGTTTACAATTTTAACAGCATTTGCTGATGTACAACAAACGTCAGTTTCAGCCTTAACATCTGCAGAAGTGTTAACGTATGAAACTACAGGAACACCAGGATATTTTTTTTTTAAATTTCTTACATCTTCACCAGTTATAGATGAGGATAAAGAGCAACCAGCTTTCATATCTGGTAGTAAAACTTTTTTATCTGGACTCATTAGTTTGGCTGTCTCCGCCATAAAATGTACACCACACATAACAATTATATCAGCCTCTGTTTTTGCAGCTTCAATTGCTAAGGCTAACGAGTCTGCTGAAAAATCAGATATACCATGATATATTTCAGGAGTTTGGTAATTATGAGCAAGAATTACAGCGTTCTTCTCTTTTTTAAGTTTATTTATTTTATAAATGTAAGGTGCATGAGTGGCCCACTCTATTTCAGGAATGGATTTAGAAACCTTTTGATAAATAGGATCTGTTGCAATTTTAACTTGAGTTGTGAATTCCATAATAAAAACTTATCAACTTGAAATAGAATTGTCATTCATTTAATCTGACGCATGATTTGCGGCCATGCTGAAATTGGTAGACAGGCACGGTTGAGGGCCGTGTGAGCCTAGCTCATGAGAGTTCGATTCTCTCTGGCCGCACCATTAATTAATATTATATATAAAAAAAGGGGCGTTCTGTTGCCAGGTGCCCCAAACCCCGTAACTTAATTAGTAAACTAATTAAGCTGCAAGTGCGTAACTTTCGTTAGCATTTATAAATTAGCCCATCACGGCGGAACAATACCGAACGAAAGAACAACTTTTAGACACCCGTCGATCCTAATTCACCCCCTTAAGTTGTAAATGGTGGAGGTGGTGGGTACTGCCCCCACGTCCGTAATGGTTATTACGAAATTCGTTTATCGTCATAGTTGGAAAACCAACATTAATAATATAAAACCTATTAACTTAGATTCAATAACTAATTCATGAAATTAACAAAAGAACAGGCGCAAGAAATAAAAGATCAGCAAAATCAGGAAAATAAAACCAAAAGAGTTACAGCTCCAGAGCTTGAAAAAATTCTTTATGAAGCAATTCCCATTCTTGATCACGGATTTATAAGAGTGATCGATTATATGGGTGACGATACTTCTATAGTCCAAGCAGCAAGAGTATCTTATGGAAAAGGAACAAAAAAAGTTTCTACAGATAGTGGATTAATAAAATATTTAATGCGTCATTGGCACAGTACTCCTTTTGAAATGTGTGAAATTAAATATCATGTCAAACTTCCCATTTTTATTGCACGTCAGTGGATAAGGCACAGAACTGCAAATGTTAATGAATATTCAGCTAGATATTCAATTTTAGATAAAGAATTTTATTTACCAGGATCTGAAAATCTAGCCGCACAATCTCAAAGTAATAGACAAGGTAGAGGGGAAGTTATTGAGGGAGAACAAGCAAAGCAAGTTTTAGAATTATTGAAAAATGATGCAGAACGTACTTATAAAAATTATGAAGAAATGCTTAATCAAAGATTTGATGGCACAACAATCGATGAAAATAAAAAAGGATTAGCAAGAGAACTTGCAAGAATGAACTTAACTTTAAATACTTATACCCAATGGTATTGGAAAACTGATTTATTGAATTTAATGAATTTTTTAAGACTAAGAGCAGATAGTCATGCACAATATGAAATTAGAGCTTATGCAGAAGTGATGCTTGATACATTAAAAAAATGGGTTCCAATTACCTATGATGCTTTTATGGATTATAGAGTTGGGGGTACAGAAGTTTCAGCAAAAGGAAAAATTGTAATTCAAAAACTTATCAAAGGGGAAGATATTAATGTTGATGATTCAGGTCTATCAAAAAGAGAGTGGAATGAATTAATGACTGCTTTTGATTTTAAAGATAAGCTGATTTAATTTTATTTGCAAAATTCAAATAAATTTTAGATATTTCATGTTCAGGATTAGACTCAACTAATGGTTTACCCTGATCTCCGCTTGTACCAACTTTAGGATCAATTGGGATTTCTCCTAAAAATTCCTTACTAAATTCGTCAGCAGTTTTTTTTACTCCTCCTTCTCCAAAAATATTGTATTTTTTTCCATCATCTCCTTTGAAATAGCTCATGTTATCTACCAGGCCTAAAATTTTAACTCCAAGTTTATCAAACATTTTTATTCCTCTTTTAACATCTAGCAAGGCAACTTCTTGAGGGGTAGATACAATAATTGCTCCATCTAATTTAATTTCTTGTGCAAATGTTAATTGTGTATCTCCTGTTCCTGGTGGCATATCTACAATTATAAAGTCTAATTCTTTCCATAATACTTTTTGTGTAAAAGTTTTAATAGCACTTGTCACCATCGGTCCTCTCCAAATCATTGGAGTTTGTTGATCTGCAAGAAAACCTATAGACATACATTGAATGTCATACTTCATGATTGGAATTAAAGTTTGACCGTCACTTTTTGGTTTTTCATTAATATCAAACATCTTTGGAATTGATGGCCCGTAAATATCAGCATCTAGAAGACCAACTTTGCATCCAATTTTTTTTAATGCCAAAGCTAAGTTTGTAGCAAAAGTAGATTTTCCAACTCCTCCTTTTGCGCTGGAAATTGCGATGGTAAATTTCGTTCCCTTAATAGGGTTTTTTTCAAAGGTTTTTCCTTGCATTTTTTTCTTCATTGCGTCACTTAGTTCGGGCTTTTCTTTTGGCATATTCTTATCTTAACTTGTTTTTCCCATTAAAGACATTATATACATTGTCATGGTAGACGATTTTAAAAGCAGAGGTGGAAGTCCATGGGGGTCACCCTCTGGAGGAGGAGGAAACGGATCTGGAAGAGGACCGAGACCACCAGACGTCGAAGAAATAATTAAAAAAATTCAGGAGACTATCAATAAAATTTTACCAGGAGGTGGTTCTGGTGGAGGAAAATCTATAATTGTTGGTGCTGTGATACTTGCTATTATTTGGGTTGGAAGTGGTTTGTATAGAGTTTTACCAGATGAACAAGGCGTAGTTTTAAGATTTGGAAAATTTGTAAAAACAACTCAACCAGGATTAAATTATCATATTCCTTTTCCAATAGAGAGCGTCCAAACACCAAAAGTTACAAAAGTAAATAGAATGGATATTGGTTTTAGGTCAGAGAGAGATTCAGGTTTCTCATCAGGAGGAGTTGCTGACGTTCCAGAAGAAAGCTTAATGTTAACAGGAGATGAAAATATTGTTAATATAGACTTTTCAGTTTTTTGGGTAATTAAAGATGCCGGAAACTTTTTATTTAAAATTCAAGACCCGCAAGGAACTGTAAAAGCAGCAGCAGAGACAGCAATGAGGGAAGTAATTGCAAAAAGTCAATTACAGCCGATCTTAACAGAGGGAAGAGCAATAATTGAGGCCGAGACGGAAGAAATTATTCAATCAATTTTAGACGAATACAATAGTGGAATTCAAATAACTCAAGTTCAAACTCAAAAGGCCGATCCACCAGATCAGGTTATTGATGCATTTAGAGATGTACAAGCTGCAAGAGCAGACATGGAAAGATCAAAAAATGAAGCTGAAGCTTATGCTAATGATGTTATACCAAGAGCACGGGGAGAAGCACAAAAAATTTTACAGGCAGCAGAAGCATACAAAAAAGAAGTTGTTGCAAAAGCAGAAGGTGAAGCAAGTAGGTTTATTGCAATTTATACAGAGTATGACAAAGCAAAAGAAGTAACTCAAGAAAGAATGTATTTAGAAACGATGGAAAAAGTACTTGCTGATATTGATAAAGTAATAATCGATAAAAATTCTGGATCAGGAGTAGTTCCTTACTTACCATTACCAGAATTAACTAAAAAAGGGTCAAACTAATATGAAAGCTGGAAAATTTATTTTACCAATAATTATTGTTTTAGCTGTAACTGCGTTTTTTTCTATTTTCATAGTAAAGGAAATAAATCAAGCAATTGTTCTACAGTTTGGTGACCCAAAAAGAATTATTTTAAAACCTGGTCTAAATTTTAAAATTCCATTTATACAAAACGTAGTATTTTTAGATAAGAGAATACTAAACTTAGACGCTCCACCAGAAGAAGTTATTGCGTCAGATCAAAAAAGATTAATCGTTGATGCATTTGCAAGATTTCAAATAGTTGATCCTCTCAAATTCTATATTTCAGTTGGAAATGAAAGAGTAGCCAGGTCTAGACTTTCAACAATTATTAATTCAAGAATAAGAAGTGTTTTAGGAACGCAAAGATTACAAACATTGTTATCTGAAGATAGAAATAAGCAAATGGCTTTGATTCAAGAAGGTGTTAATAATGAAGCAAATAAATTTGGAATAAAAATAGTTGATGTCAGGATTAAAAGAGCAGACTTGCCTCAAGCAAATAGTGATGCGATTTATAGAAGAATGCAAACTGAAAGAGAAAGAGAAGCTAAAGAATTCAGAGCTAGAGGTGCGGAAATGGCTGTAACAATTACCTCTACTGCAGATAAAGAAGTAGCCGTTATATTAGCTGAAGCAAACAAAAACTCTGAAATTATGAAAGGTGAAGGTGACGGGTTAAGAAATAAAATATTTGCCGACGCATTTGGAAGGGACCCCGAGTTTTTTGCTTTCTATAGAGCAATGCAAGCTTATGAAAAAGCTTTAATAGGAGGGGATACTTCTTTAATTTTATCTCCTGACAGTGAATTTTTTAAATTCTTTGGAAATATAAAACCTAAGTCATCTCAATAAATAATATAGAAATGAAAGAGCTGTTAATAGCTTTTGGACTTTTTCTTTTTATAGAGGGTATTTTATATGCCTTATTTCCATCAAAAATGAAAAATATGTTACGAAAATTAGAAATGATTAAAGAATCTCAGTTAAGAACTGGAGGAATGATCTTTGCCTTGATAGGTTTTTTAATTATTTGGTATATTAAAAGTTAATATGAGAAAAATTAAATTAGTATTATTAGCAATTATTTTCATTAATTATTCATTTATTTCCTACAGTAGAGATTTACCCGCTTCCTTCGCTGACTTAGCTGAAAAATTAATGCCATCAGTAGTAAATATATCTACAACACAAACAATTGTAACCACCAACACAAATCCCTTTCCTTTTGAATTTCCTCCTGGTTCACCATTTGAAGATTTGTTTAAAGAATTTGGAACACCAAAAGAAAGAAAGGCGAGTGCTCTTGGTTCTGGATTTATAATAGATGTTGAGGGAATAGTAATTACAAATAATCACGTGATCCAAGGAGCAGAAGACATTTTGGTTAGAGTTGATGGAGAAAAGGAATATAAAGCAAAAGTTCTGGGTACAGATCCATTATCTGACATAGCAGTTCTTAAAATTGAATCTGAAGAAAAATTTACTCCTGTTAAGTTTGGAAATTCAGACAACGCAAGAATTGGAGATTGGGTTATTGCAATCGGAAATCCTTTTGGTTTAGGTGGTACCGTCACTTCCGGAATTATTTCTGCAAGAAACAGAGACATTGGCATGAATAGATATGAAGATTTTATTCAAACAGATGCTTCAATTAATGTAGGAAATTCTGGTGGACCACTTTTTGATATGAATGGAGATGTAATAGGAATTAATACTGCAATTTTAGGTCAATCAGGATCAATAGGAATTGGTTTTTCTATTCCGGCCAATAGTGCAAAAATAGTTATAGATCAGTTAATAGAGTTTGGAGAAACTAAAAGAGGGTGGCTTGGAGTGAGAATTCAAGATGTATCTCAAGAAATTGCTGACTTAGAAAAATTAGATAAACCACGAGGAGCCTTAGTTGCAAGTGTTGCCAAAAATAGCCCCTCAGATAAAGCAGGAATTAAAGCTGGAGATATCATTTTAGAATTTAATGGAACACTGATTAAAGAAATGAAGGAATTGCCAAAAATTGTTGCAGCAACAGAAGTTGGTAAAATTGTAAAAGTTAAAGTTTGGAGAAACAAAAAAGAAATTATAAAAAAAATTAAATTAGGAAGGTTAGAAACTTCAGAAGATTTTAAAGTTGAAAAACCTGAAGAAAAACCTGAGCTTACTAGAATAGATGAATTGAAAATAACTGTAAGACTTTTAAATGAAAGTGATGCTCAGGTAAGAAAGCTTCCAAAAAATACAACTGGATTGGTAATCACAAAAATAGATAGCGACAGTCCAATAAATTATTTAAATGTTAATAATATTATTGTTGAGGCTCAAAAGAAAAAAATTAGATCTATTGATGAGTTTAAAAGAATAGTAAAATCAACAATGAACTCAAATGAGAAAACTATTCTCATTGCAATTTATAACAATCAAAACCAAAGACGATACATTGGTGTTAAACTAGACTAACGATGGACAAAAAGTCCAAAATTATTTTAATTTCTGGACCAACAGCCTCTGGAAAATCCAGCTTTGCCGTTAGACTTGCTCAAAATATTAATGGGGAAATTATTAATGCAGATAGTATGCAGATATATAAACAATTAAAAATATTAACTGCCCGACCATCTAAAAAAGATCAGAAAAATATAAAGCATCATCTCTATGGTACAGTGGATGTTAAAAAAATTTTTTCTACAGGTCATTGGCTTAAATATGCAATTAAAAAAATTTATGAAATTAGAAAAAGAAAAAAAACACCAATTTTAGTTGGTGGCACAGGACTTTATTTTAATTCTTTAGTCAATGGTTTAGTTAAAATTCCAAATATTCCGATAAAATTTAGAAAAAAAATTAGATTGATGCAAAAAAAACATGGTCAAAAAAAATTTTATGAAAAGCTTTTAAAAATTGATCCTCAGGTTAAAGGAAAAATCAATAGTAACGACACTCAAAGATCTATTAGGGCCTACGAAATTAAGTCTTATAGCAAGAAATCCATGTATGATTGGTTAGCTCAAACAAAGTCAAATTTTAAGCAAAACGAATTTTTAAAACTATATATAAATTTTGAAAGAAAAAAACTAATTGAGAGAATTGAAAAGAGAACTATAAAAATGATCAAGTTAGGCGCAGTCAAAGAAGTTAAAAAATTTAAAACTTTAAAAATTCCTGATCAGTCAAGTGTTAATAAAGTTATAGGAATTAAAGAATTAAGTAAATTTTTAGAAAAAAAAATAAAAATAGATGAAGCTAAAGAATTGATAGCTATAAAAACTAGACAATATGCTAAGAGGCAAGCCACATGGGCAAGAAGCAAAATGACGACATGGAATAGGATAGATCCTAAAGATTTACAACTTTGGATAAAAAATTAATTTTTTAGTTTTTTAATTTCTTCTTTAACTTCTTTTGGAGATTTACCGTCTATTTTAAAACTTTTTCCTAATTTTTTTGTTGTACATAATAAATACTCTTTAGATAACTTTTTATATTCATCACACTTTTTTTCTTCTTCTGCACTCGAAGACTGACAAACGCTTAACAAAATAATAAATGCTAGACTTAATTTAGTAAAATATTTCATAAAACTATTATAAGGATAAACTGATCTTGGTAAATAGCTAAGGTTTCAATAGGGATAATGCTCAAGAGATCGGTTTTAGGGTTCTTTTAACCGAGGTATAAAAATTTTTATCAGAATAATTACCTCTTAAACTTGACCAATTAATACAAAGTCCGATAGATTGCCTGAATGTCAAAATTATATTCAGGTGCTGAAATTGTGTTTAAATGTCTCGAAGATCATGGCGTTGAAGTCGTCTTTGGTTATCCAGGTGGAGCAGTGCTTCCAATATATGATGAATTAAAAAATTTTCCATCAGTTAAACATTTTTTGGTTAGACATGAACAAGGTGCTGGACACGCTGCTGAAGGATATGCAAGATCTTCAGGAAAGCCCGGAGTTGCTTTAGTAACATCGGGGCCTGGTGCAACAAATATAGTAACTGCTTTAACCGATGCATACATGGACTCTGTTCCAATAGTTTGTATATCTGGACAAGTACCAACTCATTTAATAGGAACTGATGCCTTTCAAGAATGTGATACAACCGGTATTACTCGACCATGTACCAAACATAACTGGCTAGTAAAAGATGTAAAAGATTTAGCAAAAGTTATACATAGAGCATTTGAAGTTGCGACCTCAGGAAGACCAGGGCCAGTTCTAGTTGATATTCCAAAAGATATTCAATTTCAAAAAACAAGTTATACGAAATATAAAAAACAAAAAAAATTAAACGGCAAAGCTCAAAATAATTTCAAAAAGTCAGATATTGATGAATTAATAAAGTTAATGGATAAATCATCAAAGCCAATTTTTTATACAGGTGGAGGTGTAATTAATTCAGGGCCTAAAGCGAGCGAACTCCTTAAAGAATTAGTTTCTGCTACAGGCTTTCCAATAACTTCGACTCTCCAAGGTCTTGGTGCCTTTCCAGCTGATGATAATCAATTTATAGGAATGTTGGGAATGCACGGAACTTATGAAGCAAACAACGCAATGCACGATTGTGATTTAATGATAAACGTAGGTGCAAGATTTGATGATAGAATTACTGGTAAACTAGATGAATTTTCACCAAAATCAAAAAAGATTCACATTGATATCGATCCATCCTCAATTAATAAGAATGTTAAAGTAGATTTGCCAATCGTTGGAGATGTAGCCGATATAATTAATTCAACTTTAAAGACAATAAAAAAAACAAAACCAAACTTTATGAAATCAAATAAACAAAAGATTTCTAAATGGTGGGAAAAAATTGCAAAATGGAGATCTGTTAATTCTCTTAATTTCGAGAATAGTACTGAAACTATAAAACCACAGTACGCTGTTCAAAGACTTTATGAATTAACAAAGGATAAAGATACTTATATAACAACAGAAGTTGGTCAGCACCAAATGTGGGCTGCTCAACATTATAAATTTAACAAGCCAAATAGATGGATGACTTCTGGTGGCTTAGGAACTATGGGTTATGGTTTACCTGCAGCAGTTGGTGTACAAGTTGCTCATCCAAATAAATTAGTTATTGATATTGCTGGAGAAGCATCAGTTCTTATGACTATGCAAGAAATGTCTACAGCTGTTCAATATAGCTTACCAATTAAAATTTTTATTTTAAATAATGAATATATGGGAATGGTTCGACAATGGCAGGAACTACTTCATGATAAAAACTATTCGGAGAGTTACACTGCAGCATTACCAGATTTTGTTAAATTGGCAGAAGCATATGGTTGTGTTGGTATAAGAGCGACAACACCCGAAGAACTTGATGATAAAATCATTGAAATGCTTAATACTGACAGACCGGTAATATTTGATTGTAGAGTTGATAAGATTGAAAATTGTTTTCCAATGATACCTTCTGGAAAAGCACATAATGAGATGTTGCTTGGTCCAAACGATCAAAAAGAAAAAAAAATTACCGGAAAGGGCAAAACATTAGTTTAATGAGCAAACCAAAATCAGCTTATAGTATTCCAGGCAAAATTGGCAAAATGGATACCCACATTATTGTTGTATGGGTAGACAATGAAGCAGGTGTTTTAGCTAGAGTGGTGGGTTTATTTTCTGGCAGGGGATATAATATTGAGTCACTAGCTGTTGCAGAAATAGACTCAAAAAAAAATCTTTCTAGAATAACAATTGTAACAACAGGTACACCTCAAGTGATAGAACAGATTAAGTTACAGTTAAAAAAATTAGTGCCAGTTCATAAGGTAGCTGATTTTAAACGAGAAGATAAAAAAGTAATATTTAAAGAGATGGCTTTGTTAAAAATAGTAGGAAATACGGCAAAAATAAATAAAGCTTTAAACGCTTGTAAAAAACATAATGCGGTTATACTAGATAAGTCAAAAAAGTCGATTGTAATTCAAATTACTGCTTTAAGGAGAGATATTGATAAAATATCAGTTAAATTAAAATCACTTGGTCTTGTTAGTGCTTCTAGAACAGGAGCTGTTGCAATGACAAGAGGAGCTGAAGTGTTTAAATAAATTAAGGAGATTATTATGAAAATGTTTTATGAAAAAGATACAGATGTAAATTTAATTAAAGATAAAAAAATTGCGATTTTTGGTTATGGTAGCCAAGGTCATGCTCATGCTCTTAATTTAAAAGATAGCGGTGTTAAAGAAGTTGTTGTCGCATTAAGAGATGGATCTCAAAGCAAAACAAAAGCTGAGTCCAAAGGATTAAAAGTTATGAATTTGTCAGATGCTGCTGAGTGGGCTGATGTAGTTATGATTTTAACTCCAGATGAATTACAAGCAACAATTTACAAGAATCATATCGAACAAAGAGTTAGAGAAGGAACTTCTATAGCTTTTGCCCATGGATTAAATATTCATTACGATTTAATAAAGGCTAGAAAAGATTTAGATGTTTTTATGGTTGCTCCAAAAGGCCCAGGACATTTAGTTAGAAGCGAATTTGAAAAAGGTGGAGGTGTACCATGTTTATTTGCTGTTCATCAAAACGGATCAGGTAAAGCAAGAGAACTCGCAATGTCATATGCTTCTGCTGTAGGTGGTGGAAGATCTGGAATTATTGAAACTACGTTTAAAGACGAAGTTGAAACAGATTTATTTGGTGAACAAACAGTTCTTTGTGGAGGCTTAGTTGAGTTAATAAAAAATGGATATGAAACTTTAGTTGAAGCAGGCTATGAACCTGAAATGGCATATTTTGAAACTGTACATGAGGTTAAATTAATTGTTGATTTGATATATGAGGGTGGAATTGCAAATATGAATTACTCAATTTCAAATACAGCAGAGTATGGTGAATACACTTCTGGTCCTAGAATTATAAAAAAAGAAGAAACTAAAAAAAGGATGAAAGAGGTATTAGACGATATTCAGTCTGGAAAGTTTACTAAGGAATGGATGGATGAGTGTAAAAATGGTCAAAAGAATTTTTTAAAAACGAGAGAAAAACTTGCAGAACATCCAGTTGAAAAAGTTGGCACAAGATTAAGAGCAATGATGCCTTGGATTGCTAAGAAAAAATTAGTTGATAGTGATAAGAAGTAGATTAATCGATTAATTTTACATTAAAATAATCAATTTATTTTGCAATCTAGGCGAGAGGTTGTATATTACTGCTGCTATAAAATAATTACAATGTCAGAGAATAATAGAGTTTACATATTTGATACTACAATGCGTGACGGTGAACAATCACCAGGCGCATCTATGAGCTTAGAAGAAAAAATCCAAATCGCAAGAGTATTTGATGAATTAGGAGTTGATATAATTGAAGCAGGATTTCCTATTGCTTCCCCAGGAGATTTTGAAGCTGTAACTGAAATTAGTAAAATTTTAAAAAAATCTATTCCAGCAGGTTTATCAAGACATTCAAAAAAAGATATAGACAGATGTTATGAATCTTTAAAGCATGCAGAGAGATTTAGAATTCATACTTTCATATCTACAAGTCCATTACACATGAAACATAAATTAAATAAATCTCCAGAAGAAGTATATGAGGCAATAAAAGAACACGTAACTTATGCAAGAAAATTTACTGACGATGTTGAATGGTCTTGCGAGGATGGAACGAGAACTGATATGGATTATATGTGTAAAACTGTAGAGTTAGCAATTAAATGCGGAGCAAAAACAATAAACATTCCCGATACTGTTGGCTATACAGTTCCTTCAGAATTTACAAAAATTATTCAAACCTTATTAAACAAAGTTCCAAACATAGATAAAGCAATTTTATCTACACACTGTCATAATGATTTAGGTTTAGCTGTTGCAAATTCATTAGCAGGAGTTCAAGCAGGAGCAAGACAAATAGAGTGTACGATTAATGGAATTGGGGAAAGAGCAGGTAATGCTGCGCTAGAGGAAGTTGTTATGGCAATGAAAACAAGACCCGACTTAATGCCCTACGAAACTGGAATTAATACTACTCTATTAAGCAAAGCCTCAAAAGTTGTTTCAAATGCTACTGGGTTTCCTGTTCAATACAATAAAGCAATTGTAGGTAAAAATGCTTTTGCACATGAGTCAGGCATTCACCAAGATGGAATGCTTAAAAATAGAAATACTTATGAAATAATGACACCTGAAAGTGTTGGAGTTAAACAAACTTCATTAGTGATGGGAAAACATTCAGGAAGACATGCATTTAAAGATAAATTAACAAGTCTTGGTTATAAAGATGTAACTGACGATGTAATTGAGAGTGCATTTGGAAAATTTAAAATTTTAGCAGACAAGAAGAAACACGTTTATGATGAAGATATTATCGCTTTGGTAGATGATAGCTTAATTATAGATAATAAAGTAAGTGCCATTAATTTAAAATCATTAAAAGTTTATGCTGGAACAGGAGAACCTCAAAAGGCTGAAATGATTTTAGATGTTTATGGTGATGTTAAAAATGCAACAGAGACTGGGGATGGTCCTGTAGATGCTATTTTTAAATGTATTAAAAAATTATATCCTCACGATGTTAAACTTCAATTGTATCAAGTTCATGCTGTGACCGAAGGAACAGACGCTCAGGCTACAGTAAGTGTCCGAATTGAGGAAAATGGTAAAACAACTGTTGGACAAGCAGCAGATACTGATACATTAGTTGCATCGGCAAATGCATACATTAATGCTTTGAATAAAATGATAATTAAAAGAGACAAAACTGCTCCTGGACAAACCAAAGAGCAAAATTTTGAACAAAAAGTGAGAGGAATTTAAATGGGAATACTAGATAAAATCAGTTCAGTCTGGAGCCAAGATATGGCTATAGATTTAGGTACTGCTAACACATTAGTAGTTTTAAAAGGTCAAGGGGTTGTTCTAAACGAACCTTCAGTAGTTGCAGTTGTTGATAGTAAAGGAAAAAAATCAGTATTAGCTGTTGGTGATGAAGCTAAAACCATGCTTGGTAGAACTCCTGGAAATATAAGTGCAATTAGACCTTTAAGAGACGGAGTAATTGCAGATTTTATCGTTACAGAAGAAATGATTAAACACTTTATAAAAAAAGTTCATAAAAGAAGTACGTTTGCTAATCCAAGAATTTTAATATGCGTACCAACTGGTTCAACCCCAGTTGAGAGAAAAGCAATTCAAGACAGTGCTCTAGCTGCAGGTGCAAGAAGAGTTCAGTTAATTGAAGAACCAATCGCAGCAGCAATAGGTGCTAACTTACCTATATCAGAAGCGACAGGTTCAATGGTTGTTGATATTGGCGGTGGAACAACTGAAATTGCTGTGATGTCTCTTGGTGGAGTAGTTTATTCAAGATCTTTAAGAGTAGCAGGTGACGCAATGGATCAGGCTTTAGCTAATTATATGAGAAAAGAGTATAACTTAATGATTGGTGATAGTACTGCAGAGAAAATTAAAAAAGAAATTGGAACCGCTATACCAACAAATAATAATACTTACGCAGTAAAAGGAAGAGATATTAGATCTGGAACACCTAAAGAAGTTAATATAACTGAAGAAGATTCGTCTGAAGCATTAAATGTTATATTAAAAGAAATTGTAAATGGAATTAAAGATGCTTTAGAAAATACTCCTCCTGAACTGTCGGCGGATTTAGTTGATATGGGTTTAACTTTAACAGGTGGTGGAGCTTTATTAAAAAATATAGATAAAAGATTTTCAAAAGAGACTGGTTTACCTGTGCATATAGCAGATGATCCTTTAGCATGTGTTGCTGTTGGAACAGGCAAAGCTTTAGATCAAGAGGAAACTTTTTCTACGATGTTATCAGAGTATTAAAATAAAATGGAAGCAGGTCGAGACGATTTCGTCATTGCAATTCGTTCTGCTTTTATTCAAAGAGGTAACAAACAAAGGTTTTCATTATTTTTTTTATTAATTTTATCAATTATACTTTTAGTTCTTGGAAAATTTAATTTTTCAGTAATCAATTATATCAAAATCTCTGTTAAAGAACTTGTTTATAGGTCTTCTTTTATAGTTTCTGTTCCCGAAAACTATTTAATTGATGGTTACATAAATTTAAAAGATCATTTTACTTATTATGATCATTACCAAGACTTAAAAAAAGAAAATAAAGAATTAATATCAAATATTGAAAATAATAATTTTGTTGTTTCTGAAAACATAAGATTAAAAAAAATTATCGATGACTATATAATTGTATCTGATGAAATAGTTGCAAAAGTTTTAATAGATAAACAAAGTCCATTTTTAAGATCAGTAATTGTTAATAAGGGAAGCAAGGATAATATAA
>JBJLDU010000004.1:0-49001 GCA_045566995.1 Candidatus Pelagibacter sp. | reverse complement strand
GAAAAAACAATTAAGTTTATAAACACAAGAGTCGATTTAGATTATGCTTCATTCAAAGAGGATATCTGGTCACACTAAAATGAGAGAGAGAAAAATACAGAGTATTGCAAAAGAAGTAATAAAACTTGAATTAAACTCTTTAAAAAAACTTCATTCTTCAATTGGAAAACCATTTGAACAAATTATTAAAACAATTCTCAATTGTAAAAATGGTAAAGTTATTATTTCAGGTGTAGGTAAGAGTGGAATAATTGCTAAAAAGTGGTCAGCAACTTTATCTTCAACAGGAACTTCATCTTTCTTTTTAGATGCGTCAAATGCAAGTCATGGTGATATGGGGCAAATAACTTCGAATGATGTTGTAATATTAATAAGCTTGAGTGGACAAAGTGAAGAATTAAAAAATATCATAAAATATACATCCCGTAGTAAGAATATAAAATTAATTGGTATAACATCAAAGAAGGACTCCGTACTTTATAAAAATGCAGATGTTAAATTTTTATTACCTTTAGTAAAAGAGGCAGGACCTGGAAATTTCGTTCCTACATCATCAACTACAGTGCAAATAGCTCTTGGCGATGCAATAGCAATAACATGCATGCAATATAAAAAATTTGGTAAACTTGATTTCAAAAAATTTCATCCAAGTGGCTCTTTGTCTATCAAACTTAAAACTGTAGAAGATCTAATGCTGATTAAAACTAAAATACCTTTTATAAATGAAAAAATTACTATGAAAACAGCCTTAAAGAATATTACTAAAAAAGGACTTGGAGCATTAGTAATAAAAAATAACCGTAATCACACCATAGGGATAATTACTGATGGTGATATAAAAAGACTATCTAATAAAGAAACAGAGTTTAAAAACTTAAATATAAAAAAAGTTATGAAAAAAAATCCCATAAGCGTAGATAAAAATATGCTTGCTGTGAAAGCTCTTTCAATTATGAACACCAAAAAAATTACAAGCTTATGCGTACATCAAAACAAAAAAAAAAATAAAACAATAGGTTTTATTCATATTCATGATATTTTAAGTGCTGATATAAATTAAATGTCAGTCAAATCATTAATACAAATTTTAATCTTAATATTAATAATTGCGATAATAGGTGGTGTATATTATCAATATTTTGATACAAAAAAAAATGCTGTTGAGGAGATAAACTTATCAACAATAGAAAATCAGAAAAAAATGGAGGAACTTGAGAGAACAATTAAAAATTTAAAATTAAAAAATAATGATCTCAATAATGAATTAGAGAAAAGAACTAATAGTTTAATCACACAACCTGATTTAAAAAAAGAAGGAAATATCTCTACAAGTACAGGCGTGAACAAAAATATAGAAAATAATATTAATAAAAAAAAAATTGAAGTAAATAAAAATGAGATAACTTTACAAAAAAAGAAAGAAATTAAAAATCTTGTAAAAGATGTTGAATACACATCTGTAGATAAGAAAGGTAATAGATTTCACTTATTAGCAACTTCTGCTCAATCAAATATTATAAATAATGATATTTTAGACTTAAATAATGTTAGAGGAAAAATTACTTCAGATATAAGAGACACTATCTACATTGTATCAGATTTTGCGCAATACAACTCGATAAGTTTGAATTCTAAATTTTATGAAAACGTAGTAATAAATTATCAAGACAAAGAAATAACATGCATAAACTTTGATATAAATATGGAAACAAATAAAGCAATAGCGTATAATGATGTAATTGTTACAGATCCAAAATCGATTATGAAAGCAGGAATAGTGGAATTTGACTTAAAAACAAAAAATATAAATATCAATCCAGATATTGCTACTGCAGAAATAAATGTTATTACAAATTAATGGCATTAATCAAAAAATTTAGAATTAAAAAATTTAAGGATCAAGAAGCAATATTGAAACTAGAAAAAATATCTATGTTTTTCAATAAAAGACAAATATTGAATAATTTAAATTTAGAAATAAATAAACAGGAAGTTTTAGGTATGTTAGGTCCAAATGGTGTTGGTAAGTCTACAATATTTCATATTATAACTGGTCTAAAAGATCCAAGTTATGGAAAGGTTTTGATTAATGGGATTAATTGTACGAATATTCCAATATATGAAAGAGCAACAAAATTTAAGCTTGGCTATGTTCCTCAGTATGGAGGATTTATACAAGATTTAACTTTAGTAGAAAATTTAAAACTTGTTGGTGAAATTCACATAAAAGATAAGATTTTAAGAAAATCCAAAATTGATAAAATAATTTCTCAATTTGAATTTGATGCTTTATTAAAAATTAAGAGTAAACATTTATCTGGTGGTCAAAAAAAAAAATTAGTAATTTCTATGGCTTTAATTAATGATCCAAGTATTCTTCTTTTGGATGAACCGTTTGCAGCATTAGATATTCTTACGATTAAAATGTTGCAAGAGATAATTGTAAATCTACAATCAGTAGAGAAAATAACAGTCGTAGTCTGTGATCATCAAGCAAGAGATTTATTAAGTTGTGTTGATAGAGCTATAGTTTTATCAAATGGAAAGATTATAGCTTCAGGAAGCCCGAATGAAATTATAAATGACTCAGGTGCAAGATCAGCTTACTTTGGTGATGAATTTAAAATAAATTAATTCATCAATGGCAAATCATATTTTTATTAGAAAAAAAATAAAAAGTTTTAATAAAAAAATTTCAGTTAGTTCTGATAAAAGTATTTCAATTAGGTCAATACTTTTAGCTTCACAAGCTGTAGGGATTTCTAAAATTTCAAATTTACTTCAGTCTGAGGATGTTATGAATACACTTAAATCAATAAAAAAACTTGGAATAAATTACTCAAAGAAAGGAAATATTTATAAAATTTATGGTTTTGGATTAAATGGGTTTAATATTAAAAAAAATATTACTATTAATGCAGGTAATTCAGGGACTTTGGCAAGACTTATACTTGGCTTGTTAGTTAGAATTAAATACAAAGTAAAACTTATTGGAGATAAAAGTTTATCAAAAAGAGATTTTTCTAGAGTTATTAAGCCTTTAAGACTTTTTGGTGCAATAATTAAAAGTAAAAATAATACCCTACCTATTGAAATCTCTGGTACAGATTTTCTTAGACCAATAAACTATAATGAAAATATTGGAAGTGCTCAGGTAAAATCATGCATAATTTTAAGCGCTTTAAATACTCCAGGGATTACAAATATAAACTCAAAAAATTCAAGAAATCATACTGAATTAATGTTAAAATTCTTAAAATATCCTATAAAAATTAAAAAGAATATTAATCGTGAAACCATATCATTAAAGGGATTAAACCAATTTCGGTCATTTGAATATTATGTGCCAGGCGATATTAGTTCTGCATCTTTTTTTATTGTTTTAACAATTCTCTCTAATAACTCTAAAATGATTATTAAAAGTGTAAATATTAATGAGAGTAGAATTGGAATAATAAAAATTTTAAATATGATGGGAGCGGGTATTCAATTTAAAAATAAAAAGTTTTATAATGGAGAAAAAATTGCAGATATTTATATTAAAAGTAAAAAAAATCTAAAATCAGTTGATTGTCCTTCAAGTTTAAATAGTTCGGCAATTGATGAATTTTTAATCATTTTTTTAGTTGCAGCAAAATCTAAAGGGATATCAAAATTTAAAAATTTGGGAGAGATGAATAAAAAAGAGTCAAAAAGATTAGATTTAGCTGTAAAATTTTTAAAATTAATTGGAATTAAAGTTGAAAGAATTAAAAATGATATAAAAATTCATGGTAATCCTAAATTAAGTTTATCAGGCAGTTATGAAATTAAAAATTTTTTAAAAGATCACAGGATTTTTTTTCTTTCTTGTATTACAGCACTCACGTTAGGAGGAGAATGGAAGATTAATGATAAAGATTCTATAAATACTTCTTTTCCAAGTTTTTTAAAAATTTTAAAAATGTTAGGGGCTAAAATTAATTGAAAAAAAGAAAAAATATAATTACAGTAGCCATAGACTCACCTGCAGCTGCTGGAGCAGGAACCCAGGCAAAGCTATTAGCTGAATATTTTAATCTATTTTATTTAGATACTGGAAAAATTTACAGATATATAGGTAAGTTAAAAATAAATACTGGTAGTAAATTTACATACAGCTTTGTAAAAAAAAAAATTGATAATATGAAATTTCATTACCTAAGAAATAAAACTTTATTGTCAAATGAAGTTGCAATTATGGCTTCTATAATAGCAAGAGATAAGAAAATAAGAGAGATAGTTCATAAATTTCAACAAAAATGTGCCTATAATCCACCCCTAAAATATAAAGGCTCAGTTTTAGACGGAAGAGATATTATTACAATTCAGGTAAAAGATGCTATGTTCAAATTCTATATAACGGCTAGCCTTAAAGTTAGGGCAAAAAGAAGGTTCAAAGAGTATAAGAATTTAAATAAAAAAATTTCTTACAAGGAAGTGCTGAAAAGCCTTAGAATTAGAGATAAATCAGATAAAGAGCGTAAATATGGTCCTCTTAAAAAAACAAAAGAATCTATCTTGATTAATACCACTAAATTAAGTAAGAAAGCGTGCTTTAAAAAAATAAAAGCTATTATGGAGAAAAAGTTAAATAATTAATGGAAATTTACAAAGATTTATCATCACCAATAACCCAACAATTTGAAAAACTATTAAATAGTCAGCTTTCAAAAAATAAAATTGAAGAGGGGAAAATTATAGAAGGTAAAATAACAAAAATTACTAGCAAATATATTTTTTTATTTATTCCTGGTTTAAAGAGTGAACCAGTTATTGATGTTAATGAGATGAAAATGATAGGTATGGAGGATCAAGCTAAAGAGGGATCTAAAATATCTGTACTCCTGGAAAAAATTGAGGACAAAAATGGTGATGTTGTCGTATCTGCTCTAAAAGCTCAAAAGATTAAAGGTTGGAATGAATTAGTTAAAAGCTATGAAAATAAAGAGTTAATTAACGGAAAGATTATTCAAAAGACAAAAGGTGGTGTAATTGTTGAGCATATCGAAACAGGCTCTCTAATGTTTTGTCCTGGCTCACAGATTTCAGATAAACCTGTGAAAAATATAGATCATTTAATTGGAGTTGAACAAAAATTTGCACTTATAAAATTAGATATGATTAGAGGTAATAGCGTTGTGTCTAGAAGACAAGTTGTTTCTTCAAATAAAAAAGAGGATAAAGCTAAAATTATAGAAAAATTTACAGTAGGGGATATTGTTAAAGATGCCGTTGTAAAAGGTTATTCTTCGTTTGGATGCTTCTTTGAGGTTACTACACCAGAGGGTACTATTGATACGCTTTGTCATCTTCAAGAAATAAGTTATAGTAGAGTAAATCATCCAGATGAAATTTTTAATATCGGTGAAAAACACGATTTAAAAGTTATATCAATTGATATGGAAAAGCTGCAAGTAGGATGCTCACTAAAACAACTTTCACCTGACCCTTTTGAACATATTTCAAATTATCAAATAGGCAATGAATATGAAGTTAAAGTTGTAAAAATAACTGATTATGGATGCTTCTGCGAGCTTGAAGCTGGGCTATCTACATTATTGCATTCTTCTGAAATTTCATGGACTAAAAAAAATATCTCCCCTAAAAAAATGTTTCAGGTAGGTGATGTAATAAAATGCCAAATTACGGAAATAGATAAAGATAAGCGTAGAGTTGCAATTTCACATAGACTAACTCAGGAAAACCCTTATTCAAAACTTGAAAATGAATATCCAGTTGGCTCAGATATAGAAGGTATAGTTAATAATTCAAATGAGTATGCTATTTATTTAAAGTTAGCTGATTTTGACATTGATGGTTTTTTACATTCTAATGACCTCTCATATTCTGGAAAGCCGGAACAGGAATTACTAAAGTATAAAAAAGGTGACAAATTAAAAGTAAGAATTCTAGAAATTAAAAAAACAGATCAAAAAGTAAGAGTTGGATTGAAGCAGCTACAAAAAGATCCTTTTGATATATTTAAAGATAAAAAGGTTAATGACACGATCACTGTAAAAGTTGTTTCAACTGACAATAAAGGTTTAATGGTTAAGCCAGAAGAGGCGGACATGGAATTTTTAATAAAAAAATCTCAAATGGCAATGAGTGCCTCAGATGCGAGACCATCACGTTTTGTTGGTGGAGAAAGAATAGATGCTGCTATTGCTGAAATAAATTTTGAAAAAAGAAAAGTTACTTTAAGTATCAAATTATTGGAAGAATTAATGAACGCAAAGGCTATAAAAGAGCATTCAAGTCCATTAAGTGGTAAAAATCTTCCCTTTTCATCTCTTTCCGAACAATTAGACGATAAAAAAAAAAATAAGGACAAAGAATAAAAGTTGTCAGTAGTAAAATCAGAATTACTAAAAGAACTAGCGACCAGCTACCCAAATTTTTTGAGAAAAGACTTGATTAAATTGTTAGATATCACAATTTATGAGATGAAAGAGGCATTAAAAAGAGGAGAAAGAGTGGAACTAAGAGATGTTTTCACAATTGAGCCAAGAATTCAAAAAGCAAGAATATCAAGAAATCCTAAAACAAATGAAAAAGTAAACACACCTGAAAAAAAGGCTATCTTATTTAAAATCTCTATGCAGTGGGCTAAAAAGATTAATGAAAAAAAATAAAATATTCGTTGCCTGTGATAGTAATAATATTCAAAAAGTTAAAGAGATAATTAAAAAAACTCAAAACTCAAAATTAAAAATTGGTTATAAGTTTGGTCTTGAGTTTTTAAACTCAAAAAATGGTAGAAAATTTATATCAAAACTAAAAAACAAGATAATTTTTGGAGATTATAAACTTGCTGATATACCCAATACTTGTGTATCTACGATAAAAGCTGTTAGTGATTTAAAGTTTAACTATTTAACTATACACATAAGTTCTGGACTCGACGCATTAAAAGCAGCTAAAAAAGTCTCTGGTAAAACAAAATTGATCGGTGTAACAATTTTAACTTCTCTGGATAATAAATCATTGAAAGAAATTGGATATAATAAAGCAGTAAAAAGTATTGTGATTAAACAAGCAAAATTAGCTAATAAAGCAAAATTAGATGCCATAGTATGTAGCCCAATGGAGGCAAATCTTGTTAAGAAAGTATTTAAAAAAGAAATAATAACTCCAGGCATAAGATTTAACTCTAAAGCAGGTGACCAGAAAAGAACTTTAACTCCTAAACAAGCTTATAAAAATGGAAGCGATTGGCTAGTGATTGGAAGACCAATTACTGAAGGAAATATTAAAAATAACCTTCGAAATTTAATAAATCATTTAAAATAATGGTCAAAGGTATAAAAATTTGTGGGATTAGTGATCTTGACACTTTAAGTTATATTTTAAATCATCAATTTCCTCCTAAGTTTGTAGGTTTCATAACCAATTATAAGAAGAGCAGAAGGTATGTGGAATACGAAAAATTAAAAAAATTACTTAGTATTAAAAAGGATAAAACAAGTTTCGTTTCTGTGCTTGTTAACCCAGATGATAAAATATTAGAACAAGTTAAAGAACTTAATTTTGATTTTTATCAGCTGTATGATGTAAGTCCTGAAAAGACAAGAATAATAAAGGAAAAATACAACATTAAAGTAATTACTGCTTTAACAATTAATAGTCAAAAAGATGTTGATATATATAAAGATTATGATGAGGTTTCGGATTTAATTCTTTTTGATGGTAAAGGTTACGAGAAGTCAATTGGATTTAATCATAAATTATTAAATTCTTTACCTAGTTCTGTAAATAAAATGATTGCTGGAAATATAAAAATAGAAGATATTCCAAATTTTAAAAATAAAGACTACTTCATAGATATAAGTGGTTCTTTAGAAAATGAAGAAGGTAAAAAAGATTTAAAGAAAATAAATAAACTATTAAATTTTAAACTATGAAACTAAAAAAAGGAATTCCAGTTATAGATCAAGGCGACAGACTTGGTTTCTGGGGAGGAAAATTTGGTGGAAATTTCGTACCTGAAACACTAAAGAAACCTATTGAAGATCTAGAGATACAATTTAATAAATTAAAAAATGATAAAAACTTTATAAAAGAAAGAGACAAATATTTTAAGAATTGGGTTGGAGCACCTACAAGATTTATTAAATTAAATAATTTAACAAAACATATTAGTGGAGCACAGATTTGGTCAAAAGTTGTATCTGATGCTAATGGAGGAGCTCATAAAATATATAATGCTACAGTACATTGTCTTTTAGCAAAAAGATCAGGAAAAAAAGTTATTATTGGCGATACTGGAGCTGGCTATGCTGGCAAAATGTTGAGTATGGCTGCTAAGAAATTTGGTTTGAAGTGCAAAATTTTTATGGGTGCAAAAGATATTAAAAGACAACAACCAAATGTTAAAGCAATGAAAAAAAATGGTGCAGATGTAATTCCTGTGTATTCAGGAAGTCAAACACTAGTGGATGCGGTATCTGAATGTATGAGATATTGGGTTGCTAATTGTGATACAACTGCAATGTGTGTTGGTAGTACAGTAGGTCCTGCGATTTTTGTTCGAATATGTGGATGGAGTACTAGTCAAATATCTAGAGAACTTAAAATTCAATTAATGAATGAATTTGGAAATATTCCAAAAAAGCTTAAATTATATAATTGTGTAGGAGGCGGTTCCTCAAGTTTTGGGTTTTGGAATGAATTTATGGACTATGATAAAAAACAAGTTGAGTTTATTGGGGTCGAAGCTGGAGGACCAGCTAAAAGTAAGAAGCACGCAGCTCCCTTAACTTATGGTTCTAAAATTGGTATACTTCATGGCGCAGCACAATACGTAAATCAAAATAGCGATGGTCAAATTGAGGAAACCGAGTCAATATCTGCAGGTCTTGATTATCCTGGAATTTCACCCCTGCATTGTTTTTTAAAAGATACTAAGCGTGCAAGGTATACAGCAGCCAGTGATGAGGAAGCTTTAAAAGCCTACCAGATGGTAACAAAGTATGAGAATTTAAGACCGTCTCTCGAGCCAAGTCATGCATTCTCAGTTGCAATAAAAGAAGCAAAAAATTGAGCAAAGATACAGTTGTAATTATTAATAGTTGTGGAGATGCATATAAAGACAGAGGTATTTTAGAAAAAAAATTGGGAAAGAAATATGTTAAATCCAATTAGCCTTGCATTTAAAAAAGCAAAAGAAGAGAAAAGACCAGCGTTACTTACTTATACTGTAGCTGGTGATAGCTCAAAGAAACAATCTTTAGAAATCTTAAAAGCAATTTCAAATTATGCTGATATTTTAGAAGTTGGTGTACCTCATAACACTCCAGTAGCAGATGGAGGCCAAATTCAAACTAGTGCTTATAGATCGATTAAAAATGGTATCAAGATGAATGATATTTTTAAAATTGTCAGCGATTTTAAAAAAAGTAAAAATTCAAAACCAGTAATATTTATGGGTTACTACAATATGATTTTCCAATATGGTGAAAATAATTTTTTAAAAAAATGTAAAAAATCAGGTGTTAATGGTTTAATAGTAGTTGATTTACCATGGCCAGAAAACAAAATTTTTTCAAAGAAATGTAAAAAAAATTCAATTAATTTTATCCAATTATTATCTCCTACAACATCCAATAAAAGACTAAAAAGTATTACAAAAGATTCTCATGATATGATTTACTATATAAGCATGCTGTCTACTACAGGTGGTAAGCTAAAAGTTTCTCCAAAAAAAATATTAGCTAATTATAATAAAATTAAAAAAATAAGTCCTAAAAAAAATTGTGTTATTGGTTTTGGGATAACTGAAAAAACTATATCAAATTTTAAAAATACAGATGGACTTGTTGTTGGAAGTCAAATTTGTAAAGAAATTACTAGAAGTTTAAACAATAGACAAAATCCTGTCATAAATGTAAGTAAGATGGTTAGTAAACTAAGAAAAAAAATATCATGAATTGGTTAACAAAAGCTATAAATTTTGGAGAAAAAATAAAGAAGGTACTAAGAAAAAGACCTTCAAAAGAAGATATAGCAAATTCAGATTGGACCAGTTGTTGTAAAGGTCCAATATTGAAGAAAGATTTAGAGAATAATTTATGGGTGTGTAATCTTTGTGGAAAGCATCATAGAATTAGTTGTAGACAAAGGTTTGATATAATATTCGGTAAAAACGCTTATCAAATCTTAGAGTCACCTATACCTACAGAAGATCCATTAAATTGGGTTGATACAAAATCTTACAAAGACAGACTTAAAATTGCGAGGAAGAAGACAAACCAAAATTGTGCAGTAATGATCGCTAAAGGAAAAATAAATGGAATAGAAGTAACTGCTGGTGCAATTAACTTTGATTTTATTGGAGGTTCTGTTGGAGCCGCAGAAGGAGAGGCAATAATTTATGGAGTACAACACGCGATAGATAACCAAACACCTTACTTGTTCTTTCCTTGTGGTGGAGGACAGAGAATGTTCGAGTCAACAATTGCTTTAGCAAATATGACCAGAACAACACTTGCCATAAATGAACTTAAGAACAACAATTTACCGTATATAGTTTGTTTTACTGATCCAACTGCTGGAGGAATAACTGCCTCTTTTGCAATGTTAGGAGATATTCATCTTGCTGAACCTGGATGCCTAATAGCATTTGCAGGAAAAAGAGTAATTCAAGCAACGGTTAAGGAAGAATTAAGTTCTGATTTTCAAACAGCTGAATTTGTTGAGAAACATGGCTTTGTCGACAGAGTAGTGCATAGAAAAGATATACAAAAAGAAGTTGGTAACCTTCTATCGATATTACTTAGAAAAAATTCTGATATACATTTAGAAAATTTAAATGAAACTTCAGAAACTAATATCCAAACTAGAGAAGCATCATAAAAAAAAACTAGACTTATCTCTAGGAAGAACTTTTAATCTATTAAAAAAACTGGGTGATCCACAAGATAAATTAAAAAACGTTATCACAGTTGTTGGAACTAATGCTAAAGCAAGCATGTGCTATAGTCTTAAGTCAATACTAAACCAGGGTGGGTACAAAACTAATCTTTACACTTCTCCCCACCTACTCTCTTATACAGAAAGATACGTTTTTGAAGATAAGGAGATCAATGAAGAAGATTTAATAGAATTACTGACTGATGTTGAAAAAACTTTAGGAGATGACAATGCAACATTATTTGAAATTTTAACATGTGCATTTTTAAAATATGCTGAGAATTTCAAAGATAATATAAATATAATAGAAGCAGGATTATTTCATCAATTTGATAGTACAAATGTATTTAAAGAAAATTTAATGACACTCATTGGTGTCATTCATAATGATCACTTTCAATGGCTTGAAAATAAATCAATTGAAGGGGTAATATATGAAAAAACAGCTAAGCTTTTAAACTCAAATATATTTATTAATAAACAAGTAAATAGTGAAATAAGAGATAAAATAGATAAATCTTTAGAAAAAAATACTTCTAATAAATATTTTTTTGGTAAAGATTTTAATATTGCAAAGTCTGAAAATGGATTTATTCAATATCAAGATGGATTGGGAGAATTGGTATTACCTGAACCAAGTATTCTTGGTGATCATCAGCTTTATAATATTAGTACCTCAATTGCTGCATCAAGAAAAATTTTTAATATTAAAGATGAATATATTAGAAATGGTATCAAAAATATTTCATTAAAAGCGAGACTTGAAGAGATAAAATCTGGTAAATTAAAAGATATTGCTGGAAATAATAAACTGGTAATAGATGGTGGTCACAATATTAGCGCAAGTCTTTCTATTGCTAATTGGATTAAAAATCAAAATGAAGAAGCAAACCTTATCGTAGGTATGATGAAAGACAAAGAACATGTAGAATTTATAAAAGCTTTTGAAAATATAGTAAATTCAATTACTTTAATTGATATTCCTAATCAGGATGGAGCAATATCAAAGGAAGATTTTAAAAAAAAGTTAGATAATTCAAAATTAAATCTAAAACTTTCTAATGGCATTGAAGAAAGTATAAAATCGTTATCAAAAAATGAAAACACTATTATACTGTGTGTTGGTTCGCTATATCTTGCTGGAGAAATTTTAAGCTTAAATTAGATATTTTCTTTTATCCAAGAAACAATTTCACTTTTTGGAACCGCTCCGACCTTAGTTGAAACATGATTTCCATCTTTCATCAAAATCATAGTAGGAATTCCTCGAACACCATATTTTGTTGGCGTATTTGGCTCTTCATCAATGTTATGTTTTGCGACAGATAATTGGTCTGACATCTCATTTGAAATTTCTTCCAAGCTGGGAGCCACCATATGGCATGGGCCGCACCATTCTGCCCAAAAATCACAAATTAATATCTTATTATCTTTAACTAGTTGATCAAAACTTTCGTCTGTAGATTTTACTGTTGCCATATAAGTTTTATATAAATTAATTTTATTTATTCAATAGTTAAAAATGCGTAAATTGAATTTTATACATTAAACATTCTCGTACTTTTTTTGAATAGACATTGCATAAGTATTAAATTCATCTAACAGAGCTAATTTTTCGTTATCATTTTCATTAGTGTATTTTTCTCTTAAAGTATCAATTTCATTATATAAAGTAGGTATTGTCCACCATTTCTCTTTTCTTTCACTTAATATTCTTTTTGCAATCTCTCTCCTAACAGATTTATACATTGTCTCCGGCAAAACTTCTGGGGCCTCTTGAAATATTATTTTTTTACCAAATCCAACCAATCTATCGTCATCAAATTTATCTAATAAATTTAATTTTTCTTTCCATGGTGCTGCATGCCAAGTTGGGAAAAGAGCAGTATCTTTGTTTGAAGTAAATTTTGTATAAATACTTTCTTCTGCATATATATCTTCTTGGGATTTCGATTGTTCTTTTTCCTCTGCAACTTCTCTTAAAGCTGTCAAAATATTTTGGGAAAATTGTTCATTATTTTGAACAAATTCTGCTCTTTTTTTAATTACGTTTTTATCAAGTTTGTTATAGGGTTCAGCATTCATTCCGTACTTCGCGTTAATTATAATAGGTGCTTTATTTGCACGTATAGTTCTTAAAAATTTTGGAGACTTTTTCATTTCTGATTTTAATTCGTTTATTGATTTATTTATTAAAGGCTGAATTTCAGTTCTCAAATCTATGGAGTAATACCATCCTTGGTAAATTGGGTGCATACAATGTTTTTGATGTAATGGTACAACTAAATGAAGTCTGGATTTGCCATAATAATATTCATTTAAAGTAACAATTTCCCCTTTTTTCATTATGGTTTCTGTATCAGATTTATTTGCGGTTCTTAAAAAAGATTCCCAAGTGTGCTCTTGTTTGTTTTTAACAATCTTTAAAATTTTTGCTGTCAATTCAGCATCAGCAAGTGCTGAGTGAGCATCACTTGCATCAATACCCTGCATTTGAGCTAAAGATGCAAGTTTAAATACAGGATTATTTTTTTCATTAATTTCCGTTTCTAAGATAGTTGGATCTACAGCATAAGCAGCTCGTGCAATGTTTATACCATCATGTCGTTTATTAGGTGCTGCATTAGTAATATAAGGATATCTAATATTTTTAAAAAACTCTTTCCTTATCATCTCTTCATCAAAATTAAGGCTGCTCCAACCTAAAAATATTGCGGGACTCCATTTTTTAAATATTTTTTCAACTTCACCCAGCATTTGATAGTGACTCAAGTTTGTTTGAGTTAGTTGTTTTATTGATGTCTTGTTGACTATTAAGGCCATAGCCTGAAATATCTCTCCTTCAGGCAGACTGCACCTTAAATTAAATCGGTCTTTCTCTTTAAAGTTTTCATCGACTAAAATTCCACCAATCTCAATAATACTACCGAAATCAGTGCTGGCACTTGATGATTCTATATCCCAAATTGCTAAATTCATATTTTTAAACTTAAATTAGCTATGTTTTGATGGGTTTTTGGAAAGTTTTTTAGGACTAAACCGTTGCATCTAAACAAGTAGCTTCTAGTTAGTTTTATCTCTTCTATGAAATGGTCTGTTAAAGTCAAGCTATATTATTCATCTCGTAAAATTTTTTGACCCTTCCTAAGAATAAATTTTGATACATCTCTAATTCTGCACCTTCTATTTTAAATTCTTGGAACAAAATATCTTTTGTACAAAGTAAAATTATCCCAGCTTTCATCTTTGTTCCATGAACAACATCATGAGCTAGAGTATATGCTCCAAGTTGTAAAAAATAATCTTGAATATAATCTGTTTTTTTTGGTTTATTGCTCTGTTTAAAATCGATTACAACATCATTGCCCTGATAGATACCAATTAAGTCAGCTGTGCCTGCATATTGTTCGGGATAATACAAAGTTTCTTCAATTCCATAGATTTCATCTAATTTACTATCTATACCTTTTTCAATTATTTCTTTAGCCATATTTTTATATTGTTCATTACTTTCAAAAAAACTTTCATTAATTCTACCTCTTAAGTAATCCTCTATATATGAGTGCATTGATGTTCCTCTTGAAGATGCTTCTGTTTTAATTCTATTAGCTTCTTTAAAGCCTACCCTTTCCCTCCAGTTCGCTAGAGCAGCTTTTTCTTCGTCAGATTTAGTAATACTTAATATTGTTGTAACACTTGGAAGTTTTTCTTCACCTAAAGAATATTTTCTATAGCCATCCTCAATTGATCTTGTGGACCTCGGATAATTAAATTTATTATTCCATTTCATGCATTTCTTATATGAGAAATTATATTTAAATTAAATTTATTTTTTGGCTTGTCTAGGAAGATCTTCAAGTTTTTCTACATTATCTGTTTTAAGAGCTTTTTCGAACTGCTCTGGATCTTTTATGTTTTCCAAAGTTCTCGTAATAGATCTTGCATCCATTCCAAACTTATTAACAACAGCCATTGCCTCTTCTAGTTTTTTATTCAAGACTATAATATTATCAAAATGTCTTGAAAACCGTGTGCTAATCGTTTTTAAATGAGTATATATTTCAGTTGCTCCCTTTTGAACTTTGAGGGATTGAAAACCCATGTGCAAAGACTGCAGGTAAGCAGATAAAGTGTTTGGTCCACAAATTACAATTTTGTGTTTCCTCATTAATTCTTGGGTTAATAATTCTTTTGTGCTTGGATCTTGGTACTCAGTCAATTCTTTATACAAACTTTCAGTCGGTGCATAAACGATAGCAAAATCTGTAGTTTTTGGTGGGACGATGTATTTTTCATTTACACTTTTAGCTTTAACTTTAAAGGCTGATGCTAATTTTGCTCTAGCGTCTGCAACAGCTCGTTTATCATCTGTATCATAACCATCATTGATTGCCTTAAATTTTTCAACTGGGAAATGGGAGTCAACTGGAACCATTACATCACCTTGAAGTTTAATTGCAAATTCAACGTTTTCACTTGTATCTTCTTTCATTTTAACATTGGTCATGAATTGAGAGGCTGGTAATAAATCTTTAATTAAAGCATCCAAACTAAATTCAGCAAGTGTTCCATATTTTTTAACACCTGCTAAAATTTTACTTATACCTTCTTGGCTTTGATTCAATAACTGTACTTGTTGATTAAAATTGCCAACTTTTTCATCTACTTTAGTTAAAGCTTCCGTCATATCTTTAGTAACACCTGTAGAAAGATTATTAAATGAAGTAGACATTGAGCCTAATGAATTATTAATAGTATTATTTAAAGTATCTTTTAGAGAAACGATTTCGGACTTTAAATTAGCTATTTCCTCAACATCTTTATTTTCGTTCTCTTCTTTAGGTTTTGGCCTTAAGTTTAGATACAAAATCCCTAAAGTTGCACCAAACAATAAAAGCAAGATTATCAATAGAATCGTATCCATAGATTTAAGATAATAGTGAGAGTTAAGAGCTAAGCAAGTTTAAAATTTTCTTCAAACCTTTTTTGTTACTCAATTTTTTATTAAACATTAAAATTGCAGTACTTTTAAGAATATTTCCATCTTTTAAAACTCTTAAATTATTCGCTCGTAAAGTTTCGCCAGTACTAGTTATATCTGATAAAATTTCTGATGAACCAGTGAATGGATATACTTCCGTTGCCCCAAGAGATGGAACTAATTTAAATTGAGTTACACCTTTTGAAAATAAAAACTCTCTAGTTAGATTTGGATATTTTGTTGCAACTCTCATTCTACTTTTCTTTTTGTCTTTAAAATCAAAGGAAATTTCCTCTAAATCAGCAAGTGTCTGAATATCAATCCACTCGTCTGGCACAGCTAATACTAAAGTTGCATGTCCATATTCTAACTTTTTGGCAATAGTAACTTTATTTTGTATATTTAATTCAGATTCTTTTAATAAATCATATCCTGAAAAACCAATATCTAGAGATCCATCACCCAATCTTTCTATGATTTCTCTTGCATGTAAATAAATAATTTTAATATTTTTATTTCCTTTTATATATCCAAAGAGGTCCCTATCGCCTCTTTCTGATAAAATTTTGAGCTTTTTGCTTTTAAATATATTTAAAGTATCTTTTCTTAATCGACCCTTGCTTGGAATGCCAATTTTAATCATTTAAACTTATTGCACCTCCAACTGCCGGTATTTTATTTGAAGATCCTAAATCAGAAATAAGATTGTCATAACGACCTCCATTAACCTGAATTTTTCTAGAGTTTGAATTTATTATAATTTTAAATACCATCCCAGTGTAATATTCCAGATGTCTTCCAAAAGAAGATGAAAAATTTACATTTAATTTTGAGACCTTATCTTTTGTGATTGGAAAATAATTTTTTCCAACAGTAAGATTTATTTTATTTTTTTTAAAAAAAGCATTAAGAGTAGTTGCTGCATTACTCATTTTGCAATTAATTTTTAAATATTCCCTTATAATCTTTACTACATTTTGACCTTTTACTTGTCTTCTAGGATCTTTTATTTTGTTATCAAATCTGATCAGTATTTCTCTTAAGGAACGCCCTGCTATATTTCTGTTTTGATTTTGTTTACATAGTTTAAGGTATCTTTTTTTATCTAACTCAACGATAGTTTCATCAACATCTGAATTAGTCTCTAAACGTCTTAATAATTCATTAAAATAAGCCTCTCGCCAAAAATGTCTTTGTAATCTAAGTTTCCACCTTTTTGGAATATCTAATTTATTTATCAATAAGTGAAATATTTCTACATTTCCTATTGTTATACTCCCAGACTTATATCTAAATTTATTTAAAACTTTAATACCAGTATTTATTATTTGCTTATCATCTCTTTTTTCATCTTTTGATCCTATGATCTCGAAACCTATTTGATCTCTGATAATTTTTTCATTTTTTTTCTGAACTTTTCTGAATGCTTGACCATTATAAAATACTTTTGAAGATTTCTTTTTTTTTTGATTGAGATATTTGATACAAGAAGCAATAGTTAAATCAGGTCTTAAACAAATTTCCTTTCCATTCTGATCCATAAATGAAAAAATTAAACTTCTAAATGACTCCCCAGATCTCTCGAGAATTAGATTGGTTGGAATTACTGTATCTAAATCTATATAATCAAATCCACTTGATTTTAAAGATTTAAGTATATTTTCAGATAAGTTTTTTGACTTCATTTATTAAATCTTTCTTGGGAATTGTTTTGTTGTTCTCACCCTTTACACCCTTTAAATTTTTAATGGTCACTGTATTATCTTTAAATTCATTTTCTCCACAGATTACTGCAACTGGTAATTGGCGTTTGTTTGCATAAGTAAGCTGCTTACCAAGATTTTTTTTGGTATCTAAAAATATTTCTGAATTAATATTGTTTTGTCTTAAAAGATCTAAAATTTCGTAGTAGTTTTTTAAGTATTTTTGATCCATCACACACACTAAAACTGGTTTTTGTTCGTCTAATTGAAACTGATCTAATTGCATTAATGCAAACAAAAGTCTATCTACACCAAAACTTATACCTGTACCTGGAATATCAACTCCTTTAAACCTTGAAATAAGTTTTGCATAGGCTCCACCCGAACAAATACTGCCAATATCTACTTCTTTACCTTTATTATTTGTAACTTTAAAATTTAAATTAGTTTCAACTATGAAATCAGAGTAATACGCCAAGCCTCTGACAATTGTGAAGTTAGTTTTGACTTGATCTAAGTTTGATCCATATCTGAAGACCTCAAAAAAGTCCTCTAATTCCTTGATTCCTTCTTGCGATAATGAGTTTTTTAAATTTTTTTTTAATTCATTTAAATCTTTAATTTTTAAATAATCTAATATTTGTGAAACCTGCTTATCACTTAAGTCTGCACCTTTTGTAATAGCACCACTAGTATCTTTTCTTTCCTTTCTCAAAAGGTCCTCTACACCTTTTATTCCAAATCCAGGCTTATCAAGTTTATCGATTGCCCTAATAACTTTTAATTGTTTTTCCTCAGTTATTTGTAATTCATCAAGTAAACCTTGAACTATCTTTCTGTTACTTACATTGATCGTAAACTGATCTTTCTTTAATCCACATTCAAAAAGTGTTGCTGAAATTAAATTACAAAGTTCAGCGTTAGCTTGTGATGAACTAACATTTCCTACAATATCAAAATCTGCTTGCAAAAATTCTCTATATCTTCCATTGCCTGCCTTTTCGTTACGAAATACATTTTGAATAGCATATCTTTTATAAATTGAAGGCAACTCTTGATTATATTGAGCAACAAATCTTGCTAGAGGGCTAGATAGGTCATATCTAAGGGTAATATTTTTATCTCCATCTTTAAATGAAAATACATCAGACATAGGATTAGCTTCATCTTCTGCTAGAAAAGATCCTATATTTTCACTTATTTCGAACGATGGTGTTTCGAGTGGTTCAGCACCAAACTTAATAAAATTATTCTCAATTACTGATAACAGCTTTTTTTTGAGAAGAAGTTTCTTATCCCAACGATCCTCAAATCCTGAGGGTAACCCAGGTATTAATTTATTTTCTTTATTCATTTTTTGGTACCCTGGCTTGGAATTGAACCAAAAACTAAAGTTCCACAAACTTTCGTGATAACCATTTCACCACCAGGGCCTGTTATTGTTTTATACTAATTAGAGTTAAATTTAAATTTTAAAATAGTTAAATAGCTAGCTGCAAGCCAGCATGAAAATGATGTCTTTTGTGAGATACTAAAATTTTACTATTTTTAATCATGGAGGTTAAATAGCATTTTAGACTTAAAATGCAAGTATGTATTGTATAGGAATATTCATAGGGTTTACCTACTTTTATTCCTATACAAAATTTTAAATGAAATAAATTTTAAGAAGTTTTCTTTAAATTCACTGCGCTTGGACCTTTGTCTCCATCCTGAATTTCAAATTCTACAGCGTCGTTCTCATTCAAAAAACGAAGTCCTGCTTCACGAACTGCGCTTGCATGAACGAAACAATCTTTTTCTCCGTCTTCTCTTTCTATAAACCCGTAGCCCTTCTTACCGTTGAACCACTTTACTTTTCCTTTTAATGTACTCATACTTTTCTTTTACTCTTTCTTTATTATATTAAACTTAGCTAAACTTCAGCTAGCGGGATAGTTATTAGATTTTAAAATTGAATGCAAGCATTTTTGCTGCAAGGTTTTATTTCTAAAATGGTGGCTTCGGCGGGACTCGAACCAGCGACACAAGCCTTTTCAGGGCTCTGCTCTACCAACTGAGCTACGAAGCCATTATTTAAAACCTAAAAATAATTCTTCCTTTTGTCAAATCATAAGGTGTTACTTCGACTGTTACATTATCACCTTGAAGAACTCTAATCCTATTCTTCCTCAACTTTCCAGCTGTGTGAGCTGTAACAATATGATTATTTTCAAGCTTTACTCGGAACATGGCATTAGGTAATAAATCGATTACTTTACCTTTAAATTCCAATAAATCTTGTTTCGACAAATTTTGTTACTCCTTATTTATTCTAGATTTTATACTCAAAGCATGACCTTTTAATTCTTCATACTCAGCGAGATGTGTAGCGTATTCTCCTATTTTCTCAACACCTTTTTTTGAAAGAGTTATAAGGCTAATTTTTTTATAAAATTCACTTAAACTTAACCCTGATGAAAATTTAGCTGATGCATTAGTTGGTAATACATGATTTGTCCCAACAGCATAGTCGCTTAATGCCATAGGAGAATATTTTCCTATACAAATACTTCCCGCATTAACAATTTTATCTTTATACTTTTTATAATTGCCAACATTTATTTCTAAGTGTTCAGGAGCTATCTCATTAATTGCATCAATAATTTGTCTATCATTATATACTTTTAAAATTAGTCCATTACTTTTTATACTTTTAGTGGCAATACTTTGCCTTGGTATCTGTTTTAATTTTAATTCTAAATCTTTTTTAAATTTTTTAATCAAATTTAAATCCTTGGTAATTAATATACACTGTGAATTTGAGTCATGTTCGGCTTGCCCAATCATAGATGTGGTGACTTCATTTAAATTAGTTTTGCTATCTGCTAATATTGTTATTTCAGATGGGCCGGCAATCATTCCTTCAATACCTACATCCCCAAAAACTTGTCTTTTAGCACCAGCAACAAAGATATTGCCAGGACCAACAATTTTATTTACTTTTTGAATATAAGCTAAACTACCTATGGCTTGTGCGCCTCCCATTGAATAAATTTCATTAATTCCTAATTTTTTTGCTGCATATAAAACTGCAGGATTTAATTTTCCATTATTTTTTGGATTTGCTAGTACAATTCTTTTTACACCCGCTATTTTTGCTGGAATAGCATTCATCAACAAAGTTGATGGTAAGTTTGCTGGTACATAAATGCCGATAGATTGAATTGGTACGTATTTATATTCTATTTTATTATTTAAATTATCTTTATAAAAAATGTCTTTAGTTTTTTGTGCAGTATGAAATTTAAGTATACGTTTATAAGCAAAATCTATAGCTCTTTTAATTGTTGGATCTAAAGATTTAATTGCTTTATTAATTTGCTTAATACCTGGCTTAATTTGACTATTTTTACTAAATTTTTTCTCATATTTTAAAAGACTTTTATTTTTATTGTTCTTAATATCTTTTAAAATTTTAGATATTATTTTATTTTCATTTTTTTTTTCAGACCTTCTTAGATCTAAAAATTTTGTTAAAACATTTAAGTAATTTTTTTTATTACAATTAATTATTTTTATCATTAGCTATTTTTTGATCCTCTAATGTCACTTCAATTACTTCAGCGGCAAGAGTTATAATTCTATTTTTCGAAAATAACATAGTTATTTCAAAATTCTCCCCTTTCTTAAAAATATCAATTGTTAATAGTTCCAATGTTAGATTAGTGTCATTTTGGTCTATATTCTTAGATTTTGAGGAATTAATAAATTCAAATTTGATAATACTATTTATCAATTTATTTTTATTTTCCTCTTCTTTACTAAATCTTGCTATTGAAATTAGGAAAATTTTGTTAGAAGCTAAATATTTAACATCGTCAATATTAACTTTACCCTCAGAGCAGCAAGCTGAAATGATATGAAGATCTTCAGGAGTTTGTGCAATTATCTTTTTTAAATACTGGTTTTCCATCAATTAACACGTCGAATGTTTACTCCGACTTTTCTTAGTTTATTCTCTATATTCTCATATCCTCTATCAAGGTGATAAATTCTATTAATTGTAGTTGATCCTGTGGCAACTATTGCAGCTAAAACTAATGCAACAGAAGCTCTTAAGTCACTAGACATTAATTCAGCGGCTTGAAAGTTGGTATCACCTGAAATAAATGCCTTATTTTTTTTAATTAAAATCTCAGCACCTAATCTTCTTAATTCAGCTACATGCATAAATCTATTTTCGAAAATACTTTCAGTTATTGAACTTTTGCCTTTAGCCTTACAAAGAAGAACCATAAACTGTGCTTGCAGATCTGTAGGAAAGTTTGGATATTCTTTAGTAACTAAATTGGTTAAATTTTTAATTTTTTTTGGACCAGATATATGAATTTGTTTTTTGGCTACTTTGATTTTTGCTCCAACTTTTTTTAATAATGATAATTCTGTTTTTATAATTTTTGGGTCAAAATTATTTATTTTTAAATTACCTCCAGTTAAACATGCTGCTACACAAAAAGTTCCTGTTTCTATTCTATCTGACATCACTGAATAACTTGTACTTTCTAAAGATTTAATACCTTCTATCTTCACAGTACGTTTGCCTATAAATTTTATTTTTGCACCACCTGATTTTAAAAAATTTATTAAATCAATTATTTCTGGTTCGATTGCACAGTTTCTAAGAATGGTAATCCCATTTGCTAAACATGCGGCTATAATTGTATTTTCAGTTGCTCCAACACTAATTTTTGAAAATCTGATTTTTGCACCTTTGAGTTTTTCTTTTGTGTGTGCGTGGATATAGCCTTTCTTAATATCATATTTCATTCCAAGTTTTTTAAGTGCATTCAAATGATAATTTACAGGTCTTGCCCCTATAAGGCAGCCACCAGGCAAAGAAGTAATAGACTTTTGATGTTTGGCAACAAGTGCTCCTAAAACTAATATTCCAGCTCTCATCGTTCTAACAAGTGAATATGATGCAAAAAAATTTTGCTTTTTTTTCTTTGTTATTTTAACAATTTTTCTATTTTTATTAAATTTTATTTCAGAGCCAAGAGATTTTAAAAGATTTATCATTGTATCTATGTCTTTAACACGAGGTAAATTTTTTATTATGACCTCTTTTTCGAATAAGATTGTCGATGCCAAAATTGGTAAGGCAGCATTTTTTGAACCCGAAATTGAAATTTCGCCCTTTATTTTGCAAGGACCTTTAACAATAAATTTGTCCATTATTATATTTTTGGAAGTGTAACTCCCTTTTGACCTTGGTATTTACCATTTCGATCTGCATACGAAACAGCTGGATCCTCATTGCCCTTAATAAAAACAAATTGAGCAACTCCTTCATTAGCGTAAATTTTTGCCGGCAACGGTGTTGTATTAGAAAATTCTAATGTTACATGTCCTTCCCAGCCTGGTTCGAGAGGTGTGACGTTGACAATTATTCCACATCTCGCATATGTAGATTTTCCTAAACATATAACCAAAACATTTTTAGGAATCTTAAAATATTCAACAGTCCTTGCTAATACGAATGAATTGGGTGGTATTATACATTCAGATGAGTTTTTTGTAATAAAATTTGAAGATTTAAAATTTTTTGGATCTACAATTTCAGAATTTACGTTGGTAAAAATTTTAAATTCATCAGAAACTCTCGCATCATAACCATATGAAGAAACACCAAATGATATTTTATCTCCTCTAACTTGTTTGTCTTCAAAAGGAGAGATCATATCATTATCTCTGGCCATTTGTATAATCCACTTATCAGATTGGACCGACATTATTTATTTTTTTTCTTTGTTTTTTTTTGGAATTCTTTTCTTTTTTTTAAATTTTTTCTTAAGGCAAGTTCAAGTTTACTAAAATTATTCTTTTTTGAACTCATTATTTATTTTTTGTCAGGATTTGTAAGATGGTCAAGCGTTATAACCTGGTCAAGAGGAATTGTTTTATCTTCTTCAATTTTTACTGGGCCAGTTTTCACCTGTTTTTTTGCTCTTTTTTCTGCAAGCTTTTTTTCTCTTTTAGCTTTTTTTTCCATGAGCTTTGCATTTTTATTAGCTCCATATGTGTAGTGAATTCCCATAACATTTTCCTCAAATAGATATAACGTATTTTAAAAAAAAATTAAGGCAATAATTTGAAAAAATTAAATTTATACACTAATTTAAGTAAATATTGCCCCTATAGTTAAATGGTATAACACATCCATGGTAAGGATGAGTTTCCAGTTCAATTCTGGATGGGGGCACCACTATTATTTTGTATAAAAATTTTTTTTTAACAAAAACCCAATTATAACTAAAATTATAATTCCCAGAATTGGTAAATAAATATCAGGAGAAAAAATTAATTCTAAAATACTTGGTAACTCAGAATTTTCCTCCAATATCTTACTCAAACCAGCACCAAGAGATGCTCCAACAAATAATTGTGGGGTCATACCAATTATTGATCCTAGAAAGAAATTTCTAACCTTAACATTAAATATTGTAGGTAAAATATTTGAAATGAAAAAAGGAATGCCACCTACAAATCTATAGATTAGAAAAAAAACAAACTCATTCTTTTTAAACTTCTCAGTAAAATTGCTAAAACGAGATGAAAATTTTTCCTCAACCAAATCTTTTAAAAAATAGTTTGCAAAAATATAAAGAAATGTTGCACCAATAGATAATCCAAAAACTACTAGTAAAGTTCCTAACCACTTACCAAAAATAAAACCGCCAACTAGAAATACTGGTGATCCAAAACCTAATAAGAGGACCCAGACTATGGTACCTATTAAAAAAATAATACTTGATAAAAAAATATTACTATTTTTAATATTCTCTAAAACTTCTCTATTTTCTCTTATTAATTCATAACTTGAGAAATCCTGAAAGGAAAAGTTGTTAAAAAAAATCAATAAAAAAACACATACTATCAAAATGTAGGCAGAGCCTAAAAATAGTTTAATTTTTTTTTCTCTATTCATTGATTTTTAACTTATTAAAAATCGCTGTACTTATATATATATATTTGTATAACTACCGAAATTTAACATTAATTTAACAACAATGAAACGTACATATCAACCAAGTAATAGAAAAAGAAAAAGGGCTGTCGGTTTTAGAGCTAAAAAAAAGACAAAGGGTGGAAGAAAAGTATTAAAAAGAAGAAGAGCTAAAGGAAGAAAAAAATTAACAAACGCTTAATGAAAAACAAGATTGTTAGCCTTTCTAAAAATGAGGATTTTAAGTCTATTCTGAGCGGAAAAAAAATTTCTAATAAATACTTAACAATTTTCTTTAAAAAACTTTCTGATAAAAATAATAATAGGTTAAATATTAGTTTTGTAGCCAAAAAGAAAATTGGAAATGCAGTAACAAGAAACAGAATTAAAAGAAGACTAAGAAATATTATGAACGAAGCTGTAAAATCAATTAACATTAATCTTAATTACTGTTACTTATTGATTGCAAGGATATCTGTTAGCAAAGATCCTTATGAAACAATAAAAAACGCAACACTAGAAGACTTTAAAAAAATTAAATGACCAATTTTATTAAATTTTTAATGATCAAGATTATAAGGTTTTATCAAATACTTATATCTCCGCATCTAGGTAATAATTGCAGATATCTTCCAACATGTTCTGATTATTTTATTGAAAACATAAAAGAGAATGGAATTTTAAAAGGAAGTATTAATGGATTTAAAAGAATACTAAGTTGTCATCCGATAAAAATTTTGGGCGGCGGAGAAGGATTTGATCCAGTTAAAAAGAAAAAGTAATTTATGGATACGAAAAATGTAATTGCCGCAATATCTCTGAGTGCAGCCGTAATAATACTCTATAGTCTATTTTTTGCTCCAGCAGTAATAGACCAAAAAGATATTTCTAATGACAAAAATATTACCAATGAAAATTCTTCAACGGATGCACCATCATTAGTTCAGGACGAGGAAACAATTAAAATATCTAGAAATGAGGCATTAAAAGAAAATGAAAGAGTTCTTTTTGAAAATGATAAAATTAGAGGCTCAATTTCATTAATCGGATCTTCAATAGACGACTTAACTTTTAAAAATTATACAAATACTTTAAATGGAGATGATAATGTAATCTTATTAAATCCTAAACAGTCTGATAATGGATATTATGTAGAGACTGGATGGGCAACTACCAACAAAAATATTGATTTACCAAACTCAAAATCTCTTTGGAGCATTGAAGGAAGTAACAAACTCACACCTAGTTCGCCAGTGATATTAAGTTGGACTAACAATCAAAATATTAAATTCTTAAAAGAAATAAGCATAGACAAACAATATCTTTTTAACATCAAACAAACGATAATTAATAGTTCGGATAAAACTTATAACTTTTATCCATATGGACAAATTATTAGGAATGTAGCCCCTGATGTAACTAATTTTTATATTTTGCACGAGGGTTTAATTGGAGTTTTTGATGATCAATTAGTTGAAGAGGATTATGATGATATTGAAGAAAAAAAATATTCTAAAAATGCACAATCTGGATGGCTAGGTATCACTGATAAGTATTGGCTTACTAGTCTTATACCCGAAAAAGATAAAAGTTTTAGATCTGATTTTGATTACAAAAATAAGTTCAGAGCAAATTTTATTGAGACGAATGCAACAGAAGTTGGCGCAAACGAGACAAAAAGTAACTCAATTAGATTAATAATTGCAGCAAAAGAAGTAAACGTTATTGATGGATATGCTGAGAGTGAAAATATCAATAAGTTTGATTTAGCAATTGATTGGGGATGGTTTTACTTCATTGTCAAACCTTTATTCTTTGCAATTCAATATTTCTTTAATCTAGCTGGCAATTTTGGAATAGCAATTATAATGATAACTGCTTGTATAAGATTAGCATTTTTTCCACTTGCAAATTACTCATTTAGGTCCATGGCTAAAATGAAAGTTCTTCAGCCAGAAATGACAAGACTAAAAGAGTTGCATAAAGAGGATAAAATGAAACTCCAACAAGAAATGATGGCATTATACAAAAGAGAAAAAGTTAATCCAATAAGCGGGTGTCTTCCAATTTTTATACAGATACCTTTTTTCTTTGCAATTTATAAAGTTTTGTTTGTAACAATTGAGATGAGACATCAACCATTTTTTGGTTGGATAAAAGATTTAAGTGAAAGAGATCCTACATCTATATTTAATTTATTTGGACTAATTCCATGGGATCCTCCTTCTTTTTTGCTAATAGGTGTATGGCCTTGCTTAATGGGTGTTTCAATGTGGATGCAGCAAAAACTAAATCCAACACCTCCCGATCCTGTTCAAGCAAAAATATTTATGTTCTTTCCGTTATTTTTGACTGTAATACTAGCTCCTTTCCCAGCAGGACTAGTTATTTACTGGACTATAAATAACATATTAACAATGGCACAACAGTACATAATAATCAAAAGAACGACTGTCAAAACTGTTTAATAGAAATGGAAATAGAAAAAATAGTACCAAAAGATGGTCCTTCCATCGAAGAGGTTAAAAAATATATAGATAAATATAAAAATGAATTAATAGTTATTAAATATGGAGGAAACGTTTTTATTGATAGAAATATTTTTAACAATTTTATTTCAGATATAAGTATTCTAAATAAGTTAGGATTATCAATAATAATAGTCCACGGAGGTGGCCCTAGAATTAAAAGAGAGTTAGAAAAATCAAATATTCAATCAAAATTTATTAGAGGTTTAAGGGTTACGGATGAAAAAATTATAAATATAGTTGAGGATGTCCTTATTGATTTCAACGAAGACATTGTTAATTCTTTAATTGAAAAAGGATCAAATGCAGTCTCTATAAACACAAAAAAAAATAATGTTATTGAAGTTATTCCAGAAGCAGAGGAACTTGGATTCGTTGGAAAGCCAAGTAAAATTAATATAAATATAATAAAAGATATAATAAAGGAAAGTTCAGTTCCAATAATATCACCTTTAGGTTTAGGTAAAAATAATCAAACATTTAATATTAACGGAGATACGGCTGCTGGTGCTATAGCTAAATCTTTGAAATGTAGAAGATTATTATTAATGACCAATGTTGAAGGTGTACTTGATAAAGAAAAAAAGCTCATCGAGGAAATTACGTCATCTGAAATTTTAGAGATGATAAATAATGAAATTATAACAGAGGGTATGATTCCTAAAATCAATACTTGCTTAGATGCAGTAATGAATGGAGTTACTGGTGTTGGAATTATTGATGGAAGAAAAACACATTCAATTCTTTTTGAATTATTCTCAGATAAGGGTGCTGGTACATTAATAAGAAAATGAAAAATATAAAAAATATTTTATTTGATTGTGATGGTGTTCTTTATCAGGATTTAGAATCTGTATTTGGTCAAGTAAGTAAAAGAATGACACAATACATTTCTGAAAAATTAAAAATTAACTTAGTTGAAGCTAAAAAATTACAAACTGACTACTTTCATAAATATAATACAAGTCTAAATGGATTAATGATACATCACGATATTCCTCCTAAAGAGTTTTTAAATTTTGTACATGACATTGACCTATCTTTTATGGAAAAGGATTTAGTTTTGAGAGGTGAAATAGAAAAGTTGGATTTAAGAAAGTTCGTTTTTACCAATGGTTCTAGTGAGCATGTTAGTAATATAACTACACATTTGGGGATTGATGATCTCTTTGAGAATGTATTTGATATAGTTGATGCGGAATATAACCCAAAACCTGCAGCGAAAGCATTCGATCTGATGGTACAAAAATTTGATATCGACCCAAAAGAAACAATTTATATTGAAGATATTGCAAAAAACTTGTCAATTGGTAAAGAAAGAGGAGCTACGACAGTCTGGCTAATCAATAATGAATATTGGGGTAAAAAAGAATCTGATAAAGACTATATTGACTATAAAATAGAAAATCTCTCTTTATTTTTAAAAGAAATAAGGTTATTAAAAAACTCATAAATTATGAGTATAGAAAATGTAATAAATGAAGCTTGGGAAAAAAGGGATCAAATAAATCCTGCTTCAGATCAGTCTTTAAAAGATACCATAAATCAAGTTATTGATGATTTAGATAGTGGAAAGTCACGAGTTGCTGAAAAAATAAATGGTGAATGGATAACTCATCAACATTTGAAAAAAGCAATCATGTTAAGTTTTAGATTATATCCAATGGAGAATTTGAATGGTCCATATAGTAGTTGGTATGATAAAGCTCATTTACTAAAGGGTAAGACTGCAGGATGGACAAAAGAAGATCATGAGAAAGCGGGTTTTAGAATGGTGCCTAACTCACCAGTAAGAAAAGGAAGTTTTGTTGGCAAGAATGCAGTTTTAATGCCATGCTACGTTAACATTGGGGCATACATAGACGAAGGAACAATGATTGATACATTTGCAAGAGCAGGTAGCTGTAGCCAAATTGGAAAAAATTGTCATATCTCAGCAGGTTCAGGTGTAGGTGGAGTATTAGAACCCGCGCAAGCTCTGCCAACTATTATCGAGGATAATGTTTTTTTAGGCGCGATGTCTGAAGTTGTAGAGGGTGTAATTGTAGGAGAAGGATCCGTACTGAGTATGGGCATGTACATAGGACAATCTACAAAAATTGTTAATAGAAAAACTGGAGAAATTACTTATGGAAAAATTCCTCCTTATTCAGTTGTGGTTCCAGGTTCACTTCCTGATAAAAATAACCCAACTGCACCTTCACTATATTGTGCTGTAATAATTAAGCAAGTAGATGAAAAGACAAGATCTAAAACTTCTATTAACGATCTCTTGAGAGAATAGTTTCGATGAAAATTATAAATGAACTTCAGTTAGCTAAAGAGCTAATTAGATTTCCAACTGTAACTCCTATAGATGCTGGAATAATGAAATTTTTGGAAAAAAAATTAAAAAAACTTGGATTTAAAACTAAAATTCTAGAGTTCAAAGAAAAAGGAAATGCTCCAGTTAAAAATCTATATGCAAGATTAGGGAGCAAGAGTCCTAATTTTTGTTATGCTGGACATCTTGATGTTGTTCCTGCTGGAAATTTAAGAGATTGGACAGTAAATCCATTTAAACCATCAATTAAAAATGGACATTTAATTGGAAGAGGTGCAAATGATATGAAAAGCTCAATAGCTGCATTTGTTTCTGCTATAAGCGTTTTTATTGAGAAAAATAAAGGATTTAATGGATCGATAAGTCTTTTAATCACTGGAGATGAGGAAGGTGTTGCCATCAATGGAACCAAAAAAGTTGTAGACTATTTAAAAAAGAAACGAGAGAAAATAGATTTTTGCTTGGTTGGAGAGCCAACAAATCCTAATAAATTAGGTGAAATGATTAAAATTGGTCGAAGAGGAAGTATGAACGGTCGATTAACAATTACAGGAGTTCAAGGGCATGTAGCATATCCTCATAGAGCAAATAACCCTTCAACTGCTCTAGTGAGAATACTTAAAGAACTAAAAGATTTACGATTTGACAAAGGCACGAAGGATTTTCAACCCACAAATCTTGAAATTACAAAAATTAATATAAATAATACCGCAGACAATGTAATTCCAGGTCTTGCATATGCTTCATTTAATATAAGATTTAATAATATGCATACTTCAAATTCCATTAAAAAAAAAATTAATAAAATTTTGAAAAAAATATGTAATAAAACTAAATCTAAATATAAAATTGATTATAGTGTTTCAGGTGAAGCTTTTCTTACAAAGCCTAATAGTACAACATTTATGATACAAAATGTTATTAAAAAAGTTACTAAAATAAAACCTAAACTTTCAACTACTGGAGGCACATCAGACGCAAGGTTCATTAGGAAAATAGCTCCTTGTTTAGAATTTGGCTTAGTAGGAAAAACTATGCATAAAGTTGATGAGGCTGTCTCACTAACCGATTTAAAAAAATTAAGTTTAATATATTCAAAAGTTTTAAAAAATTATTTTAAGTGAAGACTGGTCTAATCACTTCAGATACTTATAAAAACCACAATACTGGGAATGGCCATCCAGAAAAAATTGATAGGGTTACCGCAATAATTGATAACTTTAAAAAAGTAGATAACAAAAATCTTATATGGAAAAAACCAAATAAATTTGATGAATTTTTTTTAAATAAAACCCATTCAATAGAATATATTAATCATGTTAAACAGTCTTTTCCAAAAAAAGGTTTAGTATTTTTAGATGGTGATACAATTGTTTCCCCTGGTAGTAAAGATGCTACTAAAGATGCCGTAGGTTCAATTATTACAGCAATAGATGGAGTACAAAATAAAGAATTTAAGAATGCTTTTTGTGCTGTAAGACCTCCCGGTCATCATGCAGAAAAAGAAAAAGCTATGGGATTTTGTATTTACAATAATGTAGCCGTTGGTGCTAATTATCTTATTGAAAAGTATAAATACAAAAAAATTGCAATAATTGATTTTGATGTTCACCATGGTAATGGAACTCAAGATATTTTTTATGATAATGAAAAGGTATTATATATTTCTACTCACCAATACCCTTATTACCCCGGCTCAGGTTCAAATGAGGAAAATGGAAAATTTAATAATGTATTAAATATTCCATTAGAAGCTGGAACAACATCTGAAGAATATTTGAATGCTTATGAAAATGTTTTAACTAAAATAAAGCAGTTTAAACCTGAATTTTTGTTATTTTCAGCGGGTTTTGATGCACATATTGACGATCCGTTAGCACAAATGAGATTAAGTACAGAGGATTTTTATAAAATTACCAAAAGGACTTTGGAATATTCTAAATCTTTTTGTAATGGTAGGGTCGTTTCAATTCTTGAAGGTGGTTATGATCTTAAAGCCTTACAAAATAGTACTCAAAGGCATGTTGATGCGTTGTTAGAATTTAATTGATAATATTTTTTTAAGCACTAAACACAAACATATGAAACTATATAAGATTAAAAAATCTGATATTGATAAAAAAGGTAAAGGACTTTACGCCACAAGAGATATAAAGGAAGGTGAAAAAATAATAGATTATATTGGAAAATTAATTACCAAAAAACAAACTGAGAATTCTGACAAATACGATAACAGTAAGCCAATATATTTATTTACAGTAAATAAAAGATATGATCTCGATGGGGATTTCCCATGGAATACAGCTGGTCTAATAAATCACTCATGTGAAAATAATTGTGACTACGATGGCAAGGGGCTTAAAATTTGGGTTAAGGCTATAAAAGATATTAAAAAAGGTGAGGAATTAACTTGTGACTATGGATTTGGTTATGACAAAGATTACAAACAATTTCCTTGTAAATGTAAGTCAAAAAATTGTTGTGGCTATATTGTAAGAGCAGAATCAAGGTGGAGAATTAATAAAAAATTCTCGATGGGTAATAGGAAAAATTAGTATAAAACCTTTTTCAAAAATAATCCTTCTGCTGGTGCTGGCGGTGCACATAAATTTCTATTTTTTGATTTAATTACGCTTGTAAATTTTTTTAATGTCCATTTTTTTTCACCAATATATTTTAAACAACCAACCATTGATCTAACTTGTTGTTTTAAAAATGATTGAGATCTAAACTCTAATTCAATTTTGTTTTTTGTCTTTTTAATTTTAACTAATTTAATCGATCTTATTGGGCTCTTTGCATTACATCCAGATGCTCTAAAAGTTGAATAATCATGAGTTCCAATTAACTTTTTTGCTGCTTTTTTCATTATCTCTAATTCTAGGTTTTTAATAACAAACCATCCTCGCTTATTTTGAAGGATCGGTTTACTTAATTGATTGAAAATAACATATTTATAAACTCTCTCTTTTGCAGAAAAACGTGCATGAAATTTCATATTTTTTCTTTTTATTTTTAAAATGGCTATTTCGTATTTATTTAAAAAATAATTAATTGATTTTAAAAATTTATTTAAATTTTGTATTTTTTCAGTGACATCAAAATGTGCAGATTGTTCAATTGCATGAACTCCGGTATCTGTTCTTCCCGAACCAATAAGTGTAATTTTTTCATTTAAAAGATATGAAATTTTTTTTTGAATTAATCCTTGTATAGTTTTGCCTTTTGATTGTACCTGCCAACCTATGAAAGAAGATCCAACATATTCGATTAGAATTTGATATCTAAACATGTTTAATTCAAATCAGTGCCTTTAGTAATTTGGCTACCACGCAGAAATTCCTTAGTTTTTTGAACTGTTTTACCTTGTCTTTGTATCTCAATAATCTTTATTGAATTTTCACCACAACCAATTTCAAAATTATCTGATAAGACATATCCTGATTTTCCACTTAAAATTGATTTTTCTGCTTTTAGTATCTTGTATCTTTCCCCTTTAAATTCAAACCAGCCTCCTGGATTAGGATATAGACCATTAATTTTTCCTATTATTTTTAAATTACTGTCCTCCCAATTTATTTTTCCTTCTTCTTTTTTAATTTTTTTTGCATATGTAGATTTACTATGATCTTGTTCTTTAAAATGTGCTTTGTTATCAAATATATCATCAATATTTTGTAGTATTTTTTCAGATGCTAAATTACTTAATCTTTGAGATAAATCCTCAGCATTTTCATTTTCTAAAATATTTATTGAATATTGATTACAGACGGGACCAGAATCTAAACCCTCATTAATTTTCATTATAGAAATACCTGTTGATGTTTCATTTTCCATAATTGCTCTTTGAATGGGAGCTGCACCTCGTAATTTTGGTAAAAGTGAATAATGAATATTTATCCATCCATATTTTGGAATTTCTAAAATATCTTTTTTAAGAATCTGCCCGTAAGCAACAACGATACCTAAACTTATATTTTGTTTATGAAGAAAGTTTTTTTCTTCAGTATTATCTAATACAATTGGAGTTCTAACAGGAATATTTAATATTTCAGCCATTATATGAACGGGTGACTTATTTAATCTGTGCCCTCTATTTGATGCTACAGGTGGTTGAGTATAAACAACCTCAATATCAAAACCATTTTGATACAATGATTTAAGTATTTGCCCAGAAATGGTGGGGGTACCCATGAAAGCAATTTTTTTGCTCATTAAACAATAATTCTATCAGGAGGATTTTTTCTTTTTGATAATTTTTTAACAATCATTGTTTTTTTCAATTTTGATAAGTAATCTATAAATAAAATTCCTTCAAGATGATCCATTTCGTGCTGTATACAAGTTGCAAGGAGCCCGTCGGCTTCTAAAATTTTATTTTCTCCATTATAATCTAAATATTCAACCTCACAATATTTAGGTCTATCAACTTCCGCGAAATAATCTGGGACGGATAAACAACCTTCTTCATATGTTGTTTTTTCTTTATCTTTGTTTTTAATTGTTGGATTTACAAAATACATTGGATTTTTCTCCCCATCTTTTGAAATATCCATTACTATAATCCTTTTGGGAATACCAATTTGAATTGCTGCTAATCCAATACCATTAGCTGCATACATTGTTTCCAACATATCATCCATTAACTTTCTTTCTTCTTTACCCACAGATAACACTGGTTTTGAGACTTGTCTTAAAATCTCATTAGGTTCAGTTATAATAGTTTTTATTGTCATGATTGATTGAGGTATTTTAAACTTTTAATGGAAGAATTTCCAACAATAGTTCGTTTCTCAAGCTAATTAATTTTGTTCTATTCATAATTTCAATTACAAAATTTAGTGACTCACTGTTTAATTCATTCAATTCTTTTTCACCAATAATCTCAACTAATTTTAATAGTATCATGCCAGATTCCTTATTCTCAATCATTTTGTCAATTTCTGAATTTAATTCAGATTTGTATTGAGAAAGTTCATCAATTTGATCTATTTGAATTCCATCTGATCTCAATGATTGTAGTAATACAACATCTTTAAAGTTAAAAGAGTAATTTTTATCTTTTTTCATCTTTGATAACAAATTGTCAGTTAATTTTTGTGTTTTAGGTAAGCTTTGCTTGTTCAAAAAATAATTTAATACTTTTGATTGATGAAAAACTTCATTATTAAACTTAATTTTATTTTTTCTATTTTCCTCAGTAATTAGATTGGTTTGATAGAAGTCAGAAAACTTTGGGGGAATTTCTTTTTTGTCCATTTTTTTTAATAACTTAGATAGTTCATCGTCAAATGATTTTTTATAATTTGAGTTTTCGAAGGAATTATTCAATTTTGACAATAATGAGAGTTTATTTTCTAGATTATCTGTTAATAAAAACCTCTGATACATTAAAGCCCTTCCTTCATAATCTGGTAAGTTTTTTAATGCGTCTTCGTAATTAATAAGATCATCAATTTCATATTGGAATTTTTTGTACAAGTTCAACAGATCGCTTTCATCAAAAATACCTTCACTAGTTGCTTTCTCTAAAAACTTAACCTGATCAATATCACTGAGATTAAAATCATTTAAATTTTTAAGCAAATTCGAGTTAGACAAATATTTCCAAATAAATTCATCAGAATCTACGGATGGATAGTATAAAAAATTCTTATCTGTTTTGTGAGATAGGTGAAAATAAAGAACATTTTCATCAGACAATATAAAGTTATTATCCTCATATCCCATCAATACTTCAAACTTTTTAACAAAAAAGTCATTCAAAGAATCTAGCTCAGAGTTAAGATCAAACAACAACTGAGCCTCATCTTTTTTATTCTGAGTTATTAAACAATAAATTTTGAAATATGTTAAGTATTCATCAGTTATTAAACTTAAACTATCAATAGCAGAACATGAATTTTCTATTTTGTTTAATGACAAATAATAATCAGCTACATGTTTTATGAGTCTTTCTTTATCTTTTATTGATGAATTTTTTTGAATAAATTCTTCAACTAAATCAAAATCTTTTTTTTTAATTAGATGGTCAAGTGTAAAATTTTCGAATTCATTTAATGAAAAATTTTGATTTGGAACATAAGAGTTTGTTAACAATGCTACATCCATTAACCTTTCAGAGAAACTTGATAAATTTTTAGACTGTATTTTTTCCAGTAACTTTTTAATTTTTATTCCATCAGTCTTTGACCACATATCTAGGTTTAGATCATTGTCATCAGGGTCAAATAATCCAGCTAATAAAATATTAGAATTATCTAAATTTTGATCTACTACAATATTCTCATCAGAAAGTTTTAATTTAACACCTTCAAGCTGACCTGTGTTAATAGATGTACCTACATTATTTTTTGATTCAGTATTTTTAATCTCTTTTTTTTCTATTTCTGACCAAATCTCTTTAACTTCCTGAGCCTGAGCTGATAGAACAATCAAAAAAAAAGAAGCAGAAATTAAAATCTTACTTAATTGTTTTGAAATTTTCATTTGGTAGAATTTTTTCAATTTGTTTGTCTGGAGCGGGCAAATTAATCTGGTTAATCATAATAATGCCAAATACAATTATGAAAATTGCAATTATAATTTTTAAAATTGTCCCTAAGCTAAAAATTTTGTCTTTACTTGTATTTTTTGTAAATTGCATATAATTTAATAATTTCAAAATAAGACATATTTGTGTTTTTTCAATATAGAAACTCATGAAATCAAATAAAAATATTGTATTAATTGGAATGATGGGATCTGGAAAATCATCAATTGGCAAAATTTTGTCAAAAAAATTAAACTTAACATTTATTGATATTGATCAAAAAATTGAAGAAACTGAAGATTCTAAAATATCAGAAATTTTTACTAAATATGGAGAGAAATATTTTCGTAAAATTGAAGAAAAAATATCTTTAAAATTTCTTAGTTCAGAAAATTCTGTAATATCTTTAGGTGGAGGAGGTTTTATAAATGCCTCAATCAGAAAAATGTGTAAGAAAAATTGTTTATCTTTTTGGCTAGATTGGAAAAATGAAACAATAATAAAAAGGATATATAAGAGCAAGAAAAGACCATTGGCAATAAATCTTACTAAGACTCAAATTAATAATTTAATAAAAGAAAGATCAAAATTTTATAGCATGTCGAATTACAGGATTAATTGTGATAAATTAGACAAAGTTGAAATTATAAATAAGATATTAAATATTTATGAATACAAATAAAATTTCAATTAAAACAAGCACTAAGAACTACCCAATTGTAATTGGAAGAGATTTAATAGGTAAAATTGATAAAATTTTAAAAGCTAATCATTTAAAATTTGATAAATGTTTAATTGTTACAGACAAAAATATTCCTCAAAAGTTTAAAAGAATTTTATACAAAAAGTTAAAAATAAATAAACTTTTTAAAATAGAATTAACAGCATCAGAAAAAAACAAAAATTACCGAACAATTGAAAAAATTCATACAGTTTTATTTGAAAATAGGTTTAATAGAGAAGACTGTGTTGTTTCTTTTGGTGGAGGAATTATTGGAGATATAGTTGGTTTCGCATCTAGTACATTTAAAAGAGGCATGAAATTCATAAATATTCCCACAACTTTACTATCTCAAGTAGACTCATCCATAGGAGGCAAAACAGGTGTAAATAATAAATTTGGAAAAAATTTGATTGGAAGTTTTTATCAGCCTGATTTAGTTGTTTCTGACATGAATATTTTAGCATCTTTACCAGAAAGAGAAATTATTTGTGGATATGCTGAAATATTAAAAAGTAGTATTATAGATAATTTAAATAATTTTCTCTATTTAGATAAAAATTTAAATAAAATTTTAAAATTAAAATCACCTTTTATTGAAAGAGCAATAATTAAAAGCTGTAATTTAAAAAAAAGAGTTGTAGAAAAAGATGAGAACGAGAAGAACTATAGAAAAGTATTAAATTTAGGTCATACCTTTGCTCATTCTTATGAGTCTACTTTGGGCTTTTCTAAAAAATTAAATCATGGAGAAGCTGTAATTTTAGGTATTAAAAATGCGGTAGAATTTAGTTTTAAAAGAAGATTTTTATCAAAACAAAAATTTAATATTATTATAAATCATATTAATAAAATTGAGATGAAACCAAAAATTGAAAAATTGTTTAAAAAAAAACATGTATCTAAAATTATGAATTATATGAGGAGCGATAAGAAAAATAATTCAAACAACATTAACCTAATTTTAATAAAAGATTTTGGAAAGATAATAGTTGACTTTCAGATCAGTCCTTCAAATTTAAAAAAATATATTTCTAACAGTTTAAATTAATTTGATCTGCAATGAATGAATATAATTTTTTAATTCATTATCTAAAATTTTATAGATAAACCTTGTTGAGTATAGCTTACTTTTATTCTTTAACTCATCAGACTCAATCGAAAGAACAATGTGAAATTTTCCATTTTCATTAGATTTATGATTTTTGTGCAAAAATGACTTATCCTCTATATAAACTTTTGAAATACAATCCTGCGACAAAATTTTTTTTTCTACAGTTTCCATTAGTTGATTAATATTCATTTTATAAAGTATTATACATCATGAAAAATATTTGTGATTGGAATAATTGCTCAGAGGAAGGTCTTTTTAAAGCACCTAAAGAAAGAGACAATAGCAAAGATTATAGATTACTATGTTTAAACCATGTTAAAGAATTTAATAAAAGTTGGAATTATTTTACAGGTATGAGTGATCAACAAATAGTTGATTTTTTAAGGTCTGACATGACTTGGCACAAACCAACACAAAGTTTTAGTTCATCTGATAATTTTTTTAAAGTTCTTTGGAGCAATGCTTTAAAAGATGAGATGGATAAATTTAAATTTAATAATGATTTTAATAATATGAATAAGTTTAAATTTAATAATAATGATTTAAAAGCCTTTAATATATTAGGTATCAGTGTTGGATTAAAATGGGAAAAAGTACAAGAAAAATTTAAAAAGCTTGTCAAAAAATTTCACCCTGATATGAATTCTGGAAATAAAAAATTTGAAGACAAGCTTAAAGTAATAACTTTAGCTTATACTCAATTGAAAAATACATATAAGGATAAAATTGACACCAAATATTAATCATACCCCTGACATTAAGTTATCTATTAAACAAACTTTTGGTATTGAAAGTGACATGGAAGTTGATGCATTTTCAAAAACAAGTGAGTACGTCCCAGAAATTGATAAAACTTATAAGTTCGATAAAGACACAACATTAGCTATTTTGTCAGGATTTTCTTTTAACAAAAGAGTTTTAATTCAAGGATACCATGGAACTGGGAAATCAACGCATATCGAACAAATTGCTGCGAGATTAAATTGGCCTTGTATAAGAATTAATCTTGATAGCCATGTTAGTAGGATAGACTTGATAGGAAAAGACTCAATAGTAATTAAGGATGGTAAACAAATCACTGAATTTAAAGAAGGAATATTACCTTGGTCAATTCAAAATCCTGTTGCCTTAGTTTTCGATGAATATGACGCCGGAAGACCAGATGTAATGTTCGTTATTCAGAGAGTGCTCGAGTCAGAAGGTAGCTTTACTTTACTAGATAAAAATAAAGTTATTAAACAAAATAAATTTTTTAGGCTTTTTGCAACAACGAATACTGTGGGACTAGGTGATACAACCGGATTATATCACGGGACACAACAAATTAATCAGGGTCAAATGGATAGATGGAATATTGTATCCACTTTAAACTATCTTAGTTTAGATAAAGAAATGGAAATTATTTTAGGTAAGAACAAAAATTTAAATAATCCTAAGGGTAAAGAACAAGTTTCAAACATGATAAAAGTTGCTTCACTTACAAGAAAAGGTTTTATGGCAGGTGATATATCGACAGTAATGAGTCCTAGAACAGTTTTACATTGGGCTGAAAATTCTGAAATTTTTAAAGATATCGGATATGCATTTAGAGTAACATTTTTAAACAAATGCGATGATGCTGAGAAAAATACTATTGCCGAATATTATCAAAGATGTTTTGGGGATGAACTGCCAGAATCAATGATAAATATTCAAATTTGATGAATAAAGAAGATAGTATTAAAGAGAAATTCAAACAAGCACTTCAATCAACATACAAAGTTATTTCGGATGACTATAAAGTTATTAAAAATAGAAAAAATGATGAAAAAGTTTATGATATTGGAGAAATTGACAATATTAACGATAAAAATCAATTTAGAAAACTAAGAGCTGAAACAGATTCTGAGGCTTTAAAAAGAAGATTTTCAAACAGAAAGTTATTAGATAAAAATAACCCACAAAATCCTTCGTGTAGATCACTCTACCAACTTGCAGAAAAGGTAAGGTATGAATTAATTGGTTCAGAGATGCTAAAAGGAATTTCCAAAAATTTTAAAGAAAATTATAAAAATAGACTTCAGCATCTTAAACAAGAAAAAATAACAAAAAAAGAAGATACGAATATTATTGATGCTTTTGAAATTTATATGACAAGCAAGTTTTTTAATGTCGAATTGTACCCAGAAAATAAAGAAATTCTTAAATTTTGGGAGAAAGATTTTAATAAGTCAATAGACAAACATTTTGAATTTTTACAGCAAAATTTAGAAAATCAAGAAGTTTATAATGCTAAATTTTCTGAAATTTTAGAAAGTATGGATATATTTGAAAATGATGACACAACTGAAAAAGAAAATGAAGAAAATGATGATACGCAAGATCAAAATAATTCTAATAACAATGATGATAAAGAGAATAATGACTCTAGCAAAACAAGTGAAGATGAAAATATAAGCCAGGGAATGGATAGCGAGGATGACGTAAATGAGTTTAGACTTGAAGACCAGCTTGGTAGTGAAAATAACGAGGACACAGAATCAGAGAATGTAATACAAAAAAAAAATTTAAGTGTAAGTGATAAAGAATACAAAATATTTACTACTGAATTTGATGAAGTTGCAAAAGCAGAAAGTTTGGATTCAGCTGAGGAAATTCAAAAACTGAGAAAAAATTTAGACCAACAGCTTACAAGTTTTCAAGACTTAATTACTAAGTTAGCAAATAAATTACAAAGACAATTAATGGCAAAACAAAATCGATCATGGGAATTTGATCTAGAAGAGGGATTGTTAGATAGTTCAAAATTACCTAGAATTATCATTGATCCATATAATTCCTTATCATTTAAAAAAGAGAAAGATTTAGACTTTAAAGATACAATTGTAACACTTTTAATTGACAACTCTGGTTCAATGAGAGGTAGGCCAATAACAATAGCTGCAATATGTGCTGATATTTTATCAAGAACCTTGGAAAGATGTTCGGTTAAAGTTGAAATACTCGGTTTTACCACGAAAAATTGGAAAGGTGGTAAAAGTCGCCAGGAGTGGAATAGATTAGGTAAAATAAAAAATCCTGGAAGACTTAATGATTTAAGACACATAATTTATAAAGGTGCGGATTCTCATTGGAGACAATCAAAAAAAAATTTAGGATTGATGCTAAAAGAGGGTTTATTGAAAGAAAATATAGATGGTGAAGCTATAACGTGGGCATTTAATAGATTAAAAAAAAGAAAAGAAGAAAGAAAAATCCTTATGGTTATTTCAGATGGAGCACCAGTCGACGATTCAACTTTATCAGTTAATTCAGGAGATTTTTTAGAAAAAAATTTGAAAAAAATTGTTAAATTTATTGAAAATAAAAGTGAGGTAGAAATATTAGCTATAGGAATTGGTCATGATGTATCCAGATATTATAAAAAAGCTATCAAAATTTCCGATGTGCAAGAGCTAGGGGATGTAATGATTGATCAATTAAGTGGACTATTTGAAAATAAAAAGCTTCACTAAAGACTAATTAGATCTTTATTAGACCACTCTATTTTAATTTCTGCACCACCTCTTGTCTCTGAATTCCTAATTAAAAGTTTTGCCTTATTTTTTTCTAATAAAGTTTTACCTATAAATATTCCTAAGCCCAACCCTGCTCTTGATTTGTCGTTAGATTGCAATGATTTTATGTATGGATCTCCAATTTTGGTTAATATATCTTTTGGGAATCCAAAACCATCGTCTTCAATAGATATCGAAGAGTTTTCACTGTCACTTGTTATTGAAATATAAATATTTTTTTTTGCAAACTTATTTGCGTTTCCAATAAAATTTCTTATACCATAAATAACTTCAATTAATTTAGAAATTTCAAAAGAATTATAATTCTGCTCAGTATTAATGATAAAATTTTTATCTGATATTTCTTTAAAAGAATTCACAATTTCTTTCACATAGTTATTCAGAGTAATGTCCTTATCTATAAAATCATCTTCAACTACAGGGTTTAAAGACAATTTTTTTAATATTACGTTGCATCTATCAACTTGGCTTTGAAGTAATTCAACATCTTTTTTTAATTCTTTATTATTTTTAAAATTATCATACAAATCTTGAGAAATAATTTTAATTGTAGAAAGGGGGGTGCCTAAAGAATGAGCAGCAGCTGCTGCTTGTCCACCTAAAGAAACTAATTCATTCTCTTTAGAAATAACTTCCTGAATTTTATCTAATGCATCTTTTCTAACCTTTGATTCATTTCCAAATATTAAAGCAAAAAAACTCAGGAAGATAAGTGCAATAATTAAAGCTAAAGGGACTGAATAATAATAGTAATTACTAAAAGTATATTCATCTAACGGTGAGGGTAATTCTTGATGATAGAAAGTAAGTAAAATAATTGAAGAGATTGTCAAAAATATTAACCAGATATTTGTTCTAATACTTAAGCTATTTGAGGCAAATATACTTGGTATTATTAAGAATATTGAGAATGGATTTATAGTGCCACCAGTTAAATAAAGCAAAAAACTCAACTGTATAATATCAAGGGTAAGAAAGGTTAAAGATATTTTTTCTTGTAATTGATTTTTTTTAAAAAAATAAAATAAGAAAATATTACTTAAAGCACCTAATAAAACTATAATATTTGCTAGTAAAAAATTAAATTCAAATTTAAATAAGAATTCAACAGCATTTATTGTAATAAATTGACCTATGACACCTATCCATCTTAAATTAACGTATGTAATTTTATTTAGGTACAATGATTTGGAATTGCTACTTAACTCCATTAATTAAATATCTAAATTAACAACATTTATAGCGTTATCTACAATAAAATCTTTTCTAGAAGCAACATCGTTACCCATTAATGTTTGTATAAGGTTTTGATCTTTTGAAGATTTTTTGAATATTGAACTTGAAGTAAATTTCTTGTCTCTGGATTTAAAGTAGTATTCCATAATTCTTCAGGGTTCATTTCTCCAAGACCTTTAAATCGTTGAATGTTTAGTTTAGATTTTTCTAATTGAATAATTTTATCAAATTCTTCAGAATTTTTCTTAACTTTTTTTATATCCTTAGAATTCTTAATTATATAATTTTCAAGATCTTTTTCATCTTTTATATAAATACCTTTGGAGCCTTTATTTATTTTAAAAAGAGGTGGTTGGGCTAAATAGACATGACCTTTTTCTATTAATTTATTAAAAGGGATATTATTAAAAAAAGTTAAAAGCAGGGCTCTAATATGTGAACCATCAACATCTGCATCTGTCATGATTATAATTTTTCCATATCTTAAATCCTCTAAGTCAATTTCCTCCGTTTTAGGATCTAATCCAAGAGCATTTATCAATGTAACAATTTCATTTGAAGAAATCATCTTTGATAATGATTTTGTTCTTAAGTCACTTTGATTTCCATTTTTTTTTGACCCGTTCATCTCAGTATATGTGTTTAAAATTTTTCCCCTTAATGGTAATACTGCTTGATACTCTCTATTTCTTCCCTGTTTAGCTGATCCTCCAGCTGAGTCTCCCTCAACAATGAATAATTCTGTTCCCTCTTGTTTTGAATTTTGACAATCTGCCAATTTTCCAGGTAATCCAGTAAGTTCTAAAGCCCCTTTTCTTCTAACGTTTTCTCTTGCTCTTTTAGCAACATCTCTTGCTACTGCAGCCTGAATTATTTTTGTTAAAATTATTTTAGAAACAGATGGGTTTTGGTCAAACCAAATTGATAATTTTTCATTAATTATACTTTCAACAATATTTCTTACTTCTGAAGAAACTAATTTATCTTTTGTCTGAGAAGAAAATTTAGGATCTGGAATTTTTATAGAAAGAACACATGTCAAACCTTCCTTAACGTCATCTCCAGATAGTAAAACTTTGCTTTTTTTCAATAAATTTTGCTCTGATGCATATTTATTTATAACTCTTGTCAATGCACTTCTAAATCCTAAAAGATGAGTTCCTCCATCTTTTTGATAAATATTATTAGTATAAGGGTAGACATCCTCATTATATCCTGCATTCCATTTTAATGAACATTGAACATCAATATTACTTTTTACTCCCTCTATATATATTGGCTTTCTAAACAAATCATTATCATTCTTATTTTTTAATTTTTCTCTTTTTTCATCTAAAAATTCAACAAACTCATTTATTCCACCCTCAAATTTAAATTCATGAGTTTTAATTTTTTTTTGAGTTAAGTCATTAAGTATGATTTTAATTCCCTTATTTAAAAAAGCTAATTCACGCATTCTTTTTTGAATAATTGAAAAACTAAATTTTGTAGATGAGAAAATATCTTTAGAAGGTAAAAAATTGATTTTTGTGCCAGTATTCTTTGACTTGCCTGTTACTTTTAGTGGTATTTTGGTTTCGCCATTAAGGAACTCTACAAAATGTTTTTTTCCATCTCTTTCAACATATAATTCTAATTTTTGTGAAAGAGCATTGACTACCGAAACTCCAACACCATGTAGACCTCCTGAAACTTTATAAGAATCGTGATCAAATTTTCCACCAGCATGCAGTTGTGTCATTATAACTTCAGCTGCTGATTTTTTTTCTTCTTTGTGAAAATCGACTGGTATTCCTCTACCATCATCTTCAACTGTAATTGACCCATCAGAATTTATACTTACCTCAATTTTTTTACAATGACCTGCTAATGCTTCATCAATTGAATTATCTACAACTTCATAGACCATATGATGTAAACCAGTTCCATCATCTGTATCTCCAATATACATGCCAGGTCTTTTTCTTACTGCTTCAAGACCTTTTAAAACTTTAATGGAGTCTGCTTGATAAGTATTTGTATTATTTTTTGTCATTAATTTTTATAAGGAAGTAGTCTTTTATACCATTTTTAAAATTTTTAATAAAATCTCTTATAACTGTAAGCTTAAATTAGTAACTATTTTCAAGGATAATTTTGGATTTTTAAAAAATATTTTCTATTTTTAGATTTTTTTGAATAAAAGCCATTTTTAGATTTAAAATTAATGGCGGAGAGAATGGGATTCGAACCCATGATAGAGTTTCCCCTATACACGCTTTCCAAGCGTGCGCCTTAAACCGCTCGGCCACCTCTCCTATGCAAAAATTCTGACAATTTTGTTAAAACTTTTTCAGTTGTGATTGTGTTAATCGATGATGAACTTCGTTTAATATCCTCATCAATATCAATATGATGTATTAAACTAGAATAAGATTGAGGAATACAATTTCCATAAATGATTAGGGTTTCAACATCTAAATTTACAGATAAATGAGAAAAACCTGTATCATTTCCAATACAAAATTTACAATGTTTCAAATAAGTAATAACTTCGTCAATTTTTTTAGATGCAGTAAAAGTAAATTCTAATCCATCTTTAAAAGTCTCTTTTATTAACTCCTCTTCTTTTGATTGGTCCATTCCACTTACAATTAAAAATTTTCTGTAATTTTTTTTTTTTAAATAATTTATTATCTCTAAGTAATTGTTGATTGACCATTTTTTTTCATGACCAGATGCTGCAATAATTATTCCTATAGTATCCCTTGAACTTTTATTTATACTATATAATGGTTTAAATTTTATTGATGATGAGTTCGTAATTTTTTTAACAAACTCATATGTTTCACTATCATTAATAGTTTTTGAAAAAAAATTTGAATATAACCTTCTATCATTTTTAATAAAAAAGTTTTGATATTTTAAACCTAAGCCCCATATTTCGTTAGAATGTGAAAAGTTTGCAATTAATAAATATCTCAGAGATGGATGAAAAACAAAACAGTATTTATAATTAAATTTTTTTATACTTTTTACATTATCAATAAAAGATTTTAAGTAATCTAATGTATTTAAAATTCCTTTTTTTGAATCTTTAAGATATATAACATCTTCACAAAAATTTGTTGATTTTAAATAATCAGCTGCTTGTGTAGATCTCTTTGTTAAAAAGACTATTTTAGAATTCAAGTATTCAGACAATTTTTGATAACAATACATTTTTGAAACAAAATGTCCCCAACCTTTTCCAGGATCAATTATTAAAATTTTATTCATTTTTAAAATAAATATTTTATTTATAGTCTATTAATTTTGTTATAAAATTTAAATTATTTTTTAATATAAGATATAAAATTTATGGATACTACAGTTATAATTGTTTCATATAAAAGTGCACATTTAATTGAAAAAAATATAAAAAAATTTGACAAAGAAACTAAAATAATAATTGTTGAAAACTCTAATAATAATAATTTAAAAAAAGATATAGAAAATAATTTTAAAAATGTAAAAGTTATACTTAATAGAAACTCTGGTTTTGGGCAGGCAGCTAACCTTGGTGCTAATTTAGTTAAAACAAAATATATTTTTTTTTGTAGTCCTGATAATTATGTGGAAAAAAATGCAATTAATGAGCTTGAAAATATAAGTAGTAACTTAAATGAAAATTTTGGAATTTTAGTATTAAAAGATCAATATAAATACTCTCCGGAAATGGAGAAAATTAAAAAACCCCACGGAATATCATGTTTTTTTGTAAAAAAAAAAATATTCTTAAGTTTAGATGGATTTGATGAAAACTTTTTTCTTTATTACGAGGATACAGATTTAGTAAAACGTTTTATGAATTATAATCATGACGTTTATCAAGTGCCTGTTAAATATTCTAATTTTTTAGGGTCGCATGATAAAAAATTTAACTATACAATAGAAATTAACAGAAATTGGCATTACATGTGGTCTAAGTTTTATTTTAGAAAAAAACATTTTGGATATACTTATGGTCTAATAACTACTTTACCTTATTTTATTAGATCCTTTATAAAAATTTTAATTCATTTTAAAAAACCAGAAAAAAAGGCAAGATACTTTGCAAGAATGAGTGGGCTATATAATTCTTACCTTCTAAGAAAATCTTGGTTTAGACCTAAAATTGATAACCAATGAAAAAAATTTTAATAACTGGTGGTTCAGGTTTTATAGGAACGAATTTTATAAATTTTTTGTCAAAAAAAAAAATTAAGATTCTCAATATAGATAAAATTTCTAAAGTATCATCTCCTGAAAAATTTAAAAAAATATTTTACAAAAACAATTATAAGTTTATCAAGGATAACTTAAATGATACAAAAAAAATATACCAAATATTAATGAAGTATAAACCAGATTATATTATAAACTTTGCAGCTGAAAGTCATGTTGATAGATCAATAGATGATCCAATATATTTTATTAAAAACAACATTAATTCAGCTACAAATCTTTTCCACGCCTATAACAAATATTATAAATTAAAAAAAATTAAATTATTTCATATTTCAACAGACGAAGTTTATGGTTCAATAAAGAAGGGAGAATTCAGAGAGCATGATACATATAATCCTTCCTCTCCCTACTCGGCTTCAAAGAGTGGAAGTGATTTGATTGCAACAGCTTTTAATAAAACTTTTGGTTGTAAAATAAAGATTTTATGTTTGACTAATAATTTTGGACCATATCAATTTCCTGAAAAATATATTCCTACTCTAATATCATCTTTTTTAAAAAATCAAAAAGCTCCTATTTATGGTAAAGGAAAAAATATCAGAGAATGGATGTATGTTAAAGAAAGCTGTAATGCTATCTGGAAAGTCATAATTTCAAATAAAAAATTTGAAAAGATAAATTTAGGATCTGGCATAAGACTAAATAATTTAGAAATTGCAAAGAAAATTTTTCAAATAATGAAAAATAAAAAATTAACTAACCTAAGCAGTAAGGATTATATTAAAATGGTGAAAGATAGGCCTGGACATGATGAAAGATATGCATTGAATACGACCTTTTTTAAAAAAAATATTGAATATAAAATTCAAAATAATTTATATAAAACATTAGAAAATACCATAGATTGGTACATCGAAAATGATTTATGGATAAAAAATGTTAACAGATCATATGATAATAAAAGGCAGGGATTAATTGATTAAAAAAGCAATAATTCTTTGTGGAGGTACAGGATCAAGGATGTTTCCACTTACTCATTCAGTAAATAAACAGCTTTTACCAATTTTAGATAAACCAATGTTTTATTATCCTCTGTCTTTAATGATGTTGTGCGGAATAAAAGATTACGTATTTATTATAAATAAAGATCAGGAAGATAATTTTCAGAAAGCATTAGGAAATGAAAATGATTTAGGAATTAAAGTTAAATTTGTAATTCAAGAAAAACCAAGAGGTTTGCCAGAAGCATTCACAATTACTAAAAAATTAATTAAAAATCAATCAGTGGCAATGATACTGGGCGATAACTTTTTCTTTGGAAGTATGTTATCACCGCTCATTAAGAAGTCATTTAAATTAAAAAATGGATGTAATATTTATCTCTATCCAAGTAATAAAACATCATCCTATGGTGTAGTGGAATTTAACAAAAAAAATAAAATAAAAAGAATAATAGAAAAACCAAAAAAAACAAATTCAAATTCTATAATAACAGGACTTTATGTATTTGATAAGAATGTGGTTGAATTAACAAATCAATTAAGACCATCTAAAAGAAAAGAGCTGGAAATTGTTGATTTAATTAATTTATATAAAAATAAGAATAAACTTAAGACTATAAAACTTGGACGTGGATCGGCATGGATGGATGTTGGCAATTTTGATGATTTGCAAAGTGCAAGTAACTTTATTCAAAATGTGGAGCAGAGACAAAATTATAAAATCGGGTGTGTTGAAGAAATAGCATTTAATAATAATTGGATTAAAAAAAAGAATATTGTTAATAGGATTAAGTTTTGTGGAAATACAAACTATTCTAAATATTTACGAAAATTAATTTAACCTTAATGAAGCCTCTTAAAATTAAAAGTATTAAATATAAAGATAATAGAGGATATTTAGTTGAGGTAGTTCCAAATAAAATAAAAAAAAGATTTAATTACAGCATTATAACGCAATCAAAGAAAAATGTAATACGTGGGATGCATTATAATAAAAAAAAGGATGAGGAAAAATTAGTTTATATTTTAGAGGGTAAAATACTTGATGTAACAATCAATCTCAATAAAGGTAAAAACTATGGTAAAATCTTTTATAACACATTAAAAAAAAATGATATTTTGTTTATTCCAAAAGGATTTGCTCACGGATATCTTTGTTTAGATAATAAAAATACTATATTATATTTACTTAATAAA
>JBJLDU010000003.1:0-203099 GCA_045566995.1 Candidatus Pelagibacter sp. | reverse complement strand
GAATTTATGTTTCCTCTACCAATATTTTTAAATGCTAAATCTAAAAATTCTGTAATCGTACCATTTTCAATTACTAGTGATCCATCCATATAAGCTTCACCAAAGTATAAGTCAGGATATAAAAGTAATTTTTGCATTAATTTTTGATCAAGTAATTTAAGTACTATTGGTTTTTCTTTTATAGGTTTTCCAATTACATATTTTTTTGAATTTGAATCAATGAGTTCGAAACCATCATGTTTGATTAAACTGTTCAAAAAACTTACTAACTTCATTTTATGCTGCTTTTAATCTCTCCATATTAAAATTAAGTTTTTTTAAATTTGATAAAAGATTATTTTTTTCTTCTTCATCTAATATTTTTAGTGGAGGTAAAAGATTTTCATAGATTGAATTTTTTTGTGACATTAGAGTGTGAAGTCCTGAAATTAAGTTATATTTATCAAATGACATTCTTACAGCACACAAATTTTGATTGGCCTCCAGGGATAAATTATTATTAAAATTATCATAAATTTCTCTAGCTAGGTGACCCGTAACATTTGTAGTTGCTGTAATTATCCCATCGCATCCAAGCTCTAATCCTTTTAATAATTTTGCCTCAGATCCTGGAAAGATTGAAAAATTTTTTATTTTTAAAGTTTCAAATAAATTATAGCTACTATCTTTTACTCCAACGATTTGGTTAGGAAATTTTTTGACTAAATTTTCAACACATTGAATACTAAATTTATATCCACAAAGCTTTTCAAAATTATATAAGATAATCTTACAATCATTGATTTCATTTATTATTTTAGAATAAAAATTAATTACCTCTTCATCACCATATTTATAATAAGCAGGAGGCATAATTAAAAAATTACTAAAACCCATTGATTTCGAAATTTTCATTAAATTGATCGTGTCAATTAAAGAATTTAGACCAGTTCCAATTATAAATTTATTTTTATACTTACTATTGGGTAGCTCATTTATTAATTGAATTTTTTCACTTAGGGATATCAGTTGAGACTGACCAGTGCTTCCAAAGAAAACGACTCCATGGCAACCTAAATCAATAACATTTTCTGCGTGTTTAATGGTATTTTTAACGTCTAATGCAAGATTTTCATCCAGCACTGATAATCCTGCAGCAAATACACCTTTAATTTGTTCCATAGCTAAAATTTATATAAAAATTCAAATTAGTAAAGGTTATAAAAACATATGAATATACTTGTTATACAAAACCGTATGGGTATTGGAGACATGGTAATTTTCTTACCTTTCGTTGAAGCAATCTCAAAAAAATATAATACATCTATAACACTTTTAATAAAAGAAAGTACAAAAGCTAGAGAATATACAAATAATTTAAATTTTATTAAAAAAATAATTTATTTAAAAAGAGATAACAAAAATGATTTTCATAGCGGTTTATTGGGATTTTTTAATTTAAAAAATGAGATTAAAAATAATTCATTTGATAAAGTTTTTATTTTTAATTCATCTGTAAGATACAGACTTATTTGTAAAATCGCAGGTATTAAAAGTATATTTCAGTATCCCCTATTTAAAAAAAAGAACAACATGTAATTGAAGCTGCTCAAAAATTGTTAGAAAAGATTGATTTAAAAGTAGAAAGTAATCCTCAAATTAAAGTTGATGAAAGTTTAATTAAATTAGCTAAGCAAAATCTATCCATTTCAAAAAATAAAATTAATATTTTATTAGGAATTGGTGGCTCTGGTTCTTCGAAAAGGATACCAGCAAATAAATTTAAAAAATTTATAGAATTAACTATAAAGGATCACGACTGTATTTTTTATTTAGCAACAGGTAAAAATGAAGAAGAACAGCTAATACTTAAAAGTATATTGTCATCTTATAAAGAGATTTGTATTTCTTTAGATAATAATTCAATTTCAGAAATACTACCAATTATTAAAAATTGTAAAATATCGATTTGTAACGATTCAAGTTTTAGTCACCTCTCTGCTGCTTTAAATGTTCCAACAATAGTTTTGATGTCTGACACCCCGTTAATGTATGGTAGTTACAGTCCAAATATGTATCCAATAATTCCTGATGGAATGGAGAATGTTTACCATAATTCAAGGGGTAAAGAGAAAATTAATCCAGAGAAAATTTTTAAAAAATTTAAATCAATTATCAGCTAATATTTTTTATCACAATTTCTTTCGCTTCATTCACTATTGAGGCTAGCCTAGTTAGCTCTGGGCTTACGTCTGGATGTATTTTTTTCATGATAGATTTATATGACTGCATTACTTGAGTTTTGGTATATTTTATATCAGATTTTAAATTTAGTATCTTGTAAGCCTCTTCTAATGATAAGCTTTGTTTGTTTACTGATTGATTAAAATTATTAAAATTAAACCTTCCCGAATTTCTTAACACTCTAAAAAGGCCCCATAATCTTAGAAGTTGAAATAAAGATATTCCAGCTTTAGTTTTTATCAGTGGTAAGATTGCGAGTACAAAAGGTAATGAAAATATATATCTTCCAGCATAGGCCATTATAACAGCCAATACTATTGCTGAAAAAATAATTAATATTCTTATAAATTTTGAAATTTTTTTAGCTGAGGTCCTAGCAAACCAAGTCAGAAGAACATATACAATGACAAAAATAATCAGTGTTATAAAAAAAATATTCATATATTAATTCAATTCAAAATGAAATTACCACAGCTTGAAAAGAAACCTGAAATAAAATCTTGTCACAACAAGACATGGACAGATGATTATAGTTGGATACATCAACCAAATATCCTAGAGGTTTTAAGAGATAGTTCAAAACTTTTGCCAGAAGTAAGAAAATATTTAGAAGACGAAAATGAGTTTTTTTCAGACCAAATGAAAGACACCCATGATGTTCAAAAAAAACTTTTTGATGAAATCAAAGCAAGAATTAAATTGGACGACGAGTCGCTACCTTACATAGATAAAAATTATGAGTATTGGACCAAAACCACAGCAAAAGGAAATTATTCAATTAAATTAAGAAAAAAAATTGGTGAAGAAAATGTTGAGGAAATTTGGAATGGAGATAAAGAAAAAGAGAAGCATAAAACAGAGTATTTTGGATTAGGGGACTTAGAGGTAAGCTTTAACGATGAGTATCTGGGATACTCTTTAGATTTAAAAGGATCTGAGTACTACACAATTTATATAAGAAATATAAAATCAGGAAATTTAATTACTGAAAAAATTGAAGAAACAAGTGGTAGTATAGAATTTAGTTTAGATGATAAATATATTTTTTATTCTAAGTTAGATGAACATCATAGACCCAGAACAATTTACAGACATAAAATTGGTACCCCAGTAAAAGAAGATTTGTTAATTTTTGAGGAAAAGAGTGAGGCATTTACAGTGGGTATTGGGCTAAGTTCAGACGAAAAATATTTTATGATTTCAAGCTCTGATCATAACACTTCTGAGCAATATTTTTTCAAAGTAGATGAAGATATTCCAAATCCTCAATTAATCCAAAAAAGACAAAGAGGGATAATTTATTCAATAAATTCATGGGATAATTATTTTTATAAACATACTAATGAAAATGCTGAAGATTTTAAAATTGATAGGTGTAATGATTTAATAAAAAAAAAATGGGAACCATTTGTTAAAGCTAAAGATGAAGTATTAATTGGAGGCTTAGTATTTTTAAATAATTGGATTATAAGATCAGAAACGTCAAATGCACTTAGTAAAATAATTTTAAGAGACCCAAAAACTAATGCTGAGGAGGAAATTGCCTTCAGTGATGAAAAGGTTATAGTGCCTAGTATATCTTTAATTCAAAAAGATAAAAATACAGACAAAGTATATTTATCATACTCTTCTCCTAAAACACCGGGAAGAACTTTTTCATATAATTTAAAATCAAAAGAAAAAAAACTTGTAAAAGAACAGGAAATTCCATCTGGACATAATCCAGATAATTATATTGTTGAACGTCTTGAGTGCCCATCTCATGATGGAAGAATGGTGCCAATTACTATTACAAGACATAAAGATACAATTCTAAATGGATCATCTAATCTTTTACTATACGGCTATGGATCATACGGAAATTCTATGTCTCCAGGATTTTCATCTACTCGTTTAAGTTTAATAAATAGAAATATTATTTGGGTCACAGCACACATAAGAGGAGGAATGGAAAGAGGAATGAAATGGTGGAAGGAGGGAAAGTTATTAAATAAAAAAAATACCTTTGAAGATTACATCGCTGTCGGAAATTATTTAATTGAAAAAAAATATACATCTAAGGGTAAAATCTTAGGAATGGGTGGCTCTGCAGGTGGATTACTTATGGGAGCAGTTGTAAATCAAGCGCCAGAACTATTTTTAGGTGTAATAATGGCCGTTCCATTCGTAGACTCATTAACAACTAACCTTGACCATTCGTTGCCTTTAACAGTTGGTGAATTTGACGAATTTGGCAATGCGAAGGATAACAAAGATCATTTTGACTATATTTACTCATACGCTCCGTACAACAACATAAAAAAAATGGATTATCCTCATATTTTAATCACTACAAGTCTCAGCGATAATAGAGTTCTTTTTGATGAACCAGCAAAGTTTACTGCAAAACTTAGAGAGCATAAAACAGATAATAATTTATTGCTTTTAAAAACTGAAATGAATGCAGGTCATGGCGGAAAATCTGGAAGAGATGGAGCAATAGAAGAAATAGCTATTGATTATGCATTTGCTTTGAAAATTGCAGAAAAAGGTTGATAATTTTTCAGTTGAAATTTTGTAATTAGTTACCATATAAAACTTGTAAGTCGCCTTATGGGGCTTGCATAAATTAACTTGCTTAAACAAAAGGAGTAAATATGACAAGTAAGGACCTATCAATCTTTAACTCACTAAGACCTTTTTCTATTGGTTTCGACGATATGTTTGACCAATTTGAAAGTATGCTTGGAAATGGTGGCATGACAATGCAATCAAATTATCCACCATACAACATAAGAAAAACTGGCAAAGACAACTATTCAATTGAAGTTGCGTTAGCTGGTTTTAATAAAAAAGATGTCGAAGTTGAGTTCGAAGATAATATATTAACTGTTAGAACTAAACAGGTTAATAAGTCTGAGGATCAAAATGTAGACGGTGAAATAATTCACAAAGGAATATCACAAAGACAATTCGCAAGATCTTTTACTATTGCAGATGATGTAAAAGTAAATGAAGCTGAACTTAAGGACGGTCTATTGACAATTGCTTGTGAAAGAATTTTACCAGATCACAAGAAAAAAAGACTTATTGATATTAAGTAATAAAGTTTAACCTTGCTTGTGGGGTTCGCCCCACAAGTTTAAAAACATCCACTAGAACTGAAAGCAATAATAGTTCCACCTGCGTTAACCTCAAATCTTCTTTCACACGGTACACCGTATTTTTTTGTTTTATAAATTAAAACTTCATTACCAGTATCATTGACCATATCTTCGCTAGGAGCCCCTAATTCTAATTTCATTTTATTAACTTCTCCACCAACAAATAATCCATATTTTTGATTTTCCTTTTCTACAACTTCGTCAGTTTTATTCTGAATAGTTTGGCAGCCTGCAGTAAAAAAAAGAATTGATATTAATATGATAGCGAATTTAATTTTCATTATTCTATTATAATACTGAAATGTGACAAAAGATTAACTTAAAAGTTGAAAAAAAAATAAGTTTTCCATCAAAATTAGGTAAATATAATGTATTTATATTACTTAATTCTTTATTTTTATTACTATCAAACCGATTCTAATGAATACAAAACTCAAAGTATCAGAAATTTCAAAAATCTATCCCGGATGCATTGCAAACGACAAAGTATCATTAGAATTTGGAAGTGGAAAAATATACGCTTTATTGGGAGAAAATGGTGCTGGCAAGTCTACGCTAGTTAAAATCTTGTCTGGAGTAGTAAAACCTGATGATGGCGAAGTCTTTTTAAATAATGAAAGTATTAAACTTAACTCACCCCTAGACGCCAAAAAAAATAATATTGGAATGGTTTTTCAACATTTCAATCTCTTTGAGACTTTATCAGTATTTGAAAATTTAAGCATCGATAGTGACAAAAAAGATGAAGATCTAAGAGTTTTAGTCAACGATATATTAAAAAAGTACAATTTTAAAATTGATCTAGATATTCCAGTTCTAAATTTATCAGCAGGTCAAAAACAAAAAGTAGAAATTATAAGGTGTTTAATTAGAAATCCAAAAGTATTGATTATGGATGAACCTACATCAGTTTTAACTGAACAAGAAACTGATGATTTATTTATTTCTTTAAAACAATTTTCTAAAGATGGAATTTTAATTATTTACATTACTCACAAATTAAAAGAAGTTTTGTCACTTTGTGATGAGGTAGCCGTAATGAGAAAGGGCAAAGTAGTTTCTGTTAGTAATACGATTGATGAAAAAATTGAAAGTTTAGCTAATAAAATGGTAGGTGAAAATTTAAACACTATTAAAAAAAAAATTAATAATTTTAAAAATAGTGAAGAAATTTTAAAAATCTCAAATCTAAATTTTAAAAGTGACGACCCATATGAAACAAACTTAAATGATTTAAACCTTTCTTTAAAAAGAGGAGAGTGTTTAGGTATAGCTGGAATTTCAGGAAATGGACAAAATGAACTATTTCAAATACTTAGTGGAGAAATAATTACTGAAGGTACTTCTATAATGTTTAGAAATAAAGAAATTGGCAAATTGAATCCTAGGGAAAGAAGAGAATATCTTATGGCTTTTTCACCTGAAGATCGCATCTCCCAAGCTGCAGTTCCTGAGTTAAAGATATATGAAAATGTTGCATTAAATAATTTTAAGTCATCAAACTTTTTTGAAAAAGGCTTGGTGAATGAAAAGAAAATAAAAGAACACTCAAAGAAGATACTTTCTAATTTTTCAGTAAATACAGACAATGTTGAATTAAAAAGTCAATTTTTATCTGGTGGAAATCTTCAAAAATTAATTATAGGAAGAGAATTAATTACTTCACCTGAATTATTGGTATGTTTTAACCCCACATGGGGTCTTGATGTCGGTGCGATCAACTACATTCATGAAACATTAATTAAAATTAATGAGCAAGGAAAATCGTCAATATTAATTTCTACTGATAACGATGAACTCTTAAAATTAAGTGACCGTATTTGTGTAATTTATAAAGGTAAACTATCTAAAATAATGAATGCAGATACTGTGACTGCTGAAAAATTAGGAATTCTGATGGGCGGAGGTTCAATTGATTAAAATTGAAAAGCGTAATGATGTATCTCGATCAATTTATTTTTTAACGCCAGTTTTGGCCATTTTTCTTACATTATTTGGTGGTGGGATTATTTTTTATATTTTGGGGTTTAATCCTATTGAGGCTTTAAAATTTTTTTTTATTACCCCCATTTCTGATTTATACGGATTAAGTGAGCTTTTGGTAAAAGCTACACCACTTTGTTTAATTGCAATAGGTTTATCTTTTTGTTTTAAAAGTAATAATTGGAATATTGGTGCAGAAGGACAACTTATTTTTGGTGGAATAGTTGGCGGAGGGGTTGCTTTGCTATTTTATAATCATGATGGATTTTATGTTTTACCAATAATTATTTTATCTGGCGCAATTGGTGGGATGTTATTTGCAATGATACCAGCAATTTTAAAAACCTATTTTAACACTAATGAAATTTTGGTCAGCTTAATGCTAGTTTATGTAGCAAAATTATTATTAGATTATTTAGTGGTTGGTCCTTGGAGTAATCCTGAAGGTTTTAACTTTCCGGAAACTAGACAATTTAGTGAGTCTGCGAGAATGCCAATTTTATTTGATGGTTTAAGAATTCATGCTGGAATATTTATTACTCTAATTACTGTATTCTTAAGCTGGCTTATTTTATACAAAACCTATTTAGGTTTTCAGATAAAAGTTTCAGGTTTAAGTTTAAAAACTGCTAAATACGCTGGGTACAAAGGTAAGACAATGATCATTATTGTTTTTATGATAAGTGGAGCATGTGCTGGTCTCGCAGGTGTGGGGGAGATAACAGGACCAATAGGTCAGTTACACAGAAATATTTCACCTGATTATGGTTTCACAGCAATAATTGTTGCTTTTTTAGGAAGACTAAATCCAGTTGGAATTATTTTCGCGTCATTAATTGTTGCACTAACTTATTTAGGAGCAGAAACAGCTCAGATATTTTTACAAGTACCAAAATATACAGGTCAAGTTTTTCAAGGAATGATTTTATTTTTTCTTCTTGGTTCCGATTATTTATTATTTTTTAAAATAAAATTTTTAGGTTTAAAAAAAAATGAGCTTTGATTTAAATTTTATAGGTATTTTAATTGGTGCCATCATGGCATCATCAGTTCCTTTGATACTTGCTGCATCTGGGGAATTAATAACTGAAAGATCTGGTGTTTTAAATCTTGGGGTAGAAGGAATGATGATAATTGGAGCAATTTCTGGATTTGCTTTAATGGTAGTGACTGATAATTTATTTTTTGCAGTAGTAGGCTCTATGCTGTCAGGTTTAATTTTATCTCTTATTTTTGGATTACTTACTCAATCACTCCTTACAAATCACGTGGCTACAGGTCTTGCGCTAACTATCTTTGGTATTGGAATGTCAGCAATGATAGGAAAGAATTTTGTTGGAATTCCAGGAAAGGAATTTCCGTTATTATTCCTTAATTTAAAGGAAAGTATTCCTTTTTTGGGTCCCATATTCTTTGGTCATTCAATTATATTATATTTTGCATTTGGATTACCTTTTTTAACAAATTATTTTTTGAAGAAGACTAAAACTGGTTTAATTATCAGAGCCGTTGGGGATTCGCCAACTTCAGCCTCTAATCAAGGAATTAATGTTACATTAGTAAGATACAGTTGCATTCTTTATGGAGGTGCAATGTGTGGATTGGCAGGTGCATACCTGTCATTAATATATACTCCCCAATGGATTGAGAATATGACAGGGGGTAGAGGATGGATTGCACTAGCTTTAGTAGTTTTTGCAACATGGAGTCCGATTAAAGTTCTTATAGGTGCATTAATATTTGGCGGAATTACAATTTTACAATTACATATGCAGGCAGTGGGTTTAAGAATTCCAGTTCAATTATTAAGTGCATTGCCATATATCATGACAATAATAGTTTTAGTTGTAATTTCTCGTGATAGTAGAAAAATAAAACTAAATACACCAACTTCACTGGGACAAATCTTCTATAAGGAAAAGTGATGTTAGCTATTCCAAAATAAATATTTTTTTTTATTAGAATAATGATTAGTTTGTAGTATCACAAATAAAATTTAAAGGGGAATCAAATGTATAAACTATTTTTAAGATGTTTAATTTCTGTATTATTTTTGCTTGGCTTCAGCATAAATGCAAACGCAGAATTTAAAGTTGGCTTTGTTTATGTTGGACCAACTGGAGACCATGGATGGACATACCAACATCATGAAGGAAGAAATGCGGTTGAGGCTTTGGGAATAAAAACTACTTACGTAGAAAGCGTACCTGAAGGTGCAGATGCAGAGAGAGTTATAAGACAATTAGCACAATCTGGTCACGACCTAATCTTTACGACTAGTTTTGGATATATGGATCCAACAAACAAGGTAGCTAAAGATTTTCCAAATGTAAAATTTGAACATGCAACAGGTTACAAAAGAGAGCATTCAAATGTCTCAACATATTCAGCAAGGTTTTATGAAGGTAGAACTTTATTAGGACATATGGCTGGAAAGATGACAAAGACAAATACTATTGGATACATTGCTTCTTTTCCAATTCCTGAGGTTATAAGAGGAATTAATGCAATGACATTAGCTGCTCAAAAAGTAAATCCTGATATTAAAACAAAAATTGTTTGGGTTTTTACTTGGTATGATCCAGGAAAAGAGTCTGAAGCAGCTCAAGCTTTAATTGATCAAGGTGCAGATATAATTATGCAACATACTGATAGTACTGCTCCTGTACAAGTTGCGGAAAAAGCAGGAGTTTGGTCTTTTGGTCAAGCGAGTGACATGCAAAGATTTGCTCCAAAATCTATATTAACTTCTATTATTGACGATTGGGCTCCTTACTATGTGGAAAGATCGATTGCAGCAAGAGATGGTACTTGGAAACAACAAGATACTTGGCATGGATTAAAAGAAGGAATGGTAGCAATGGGACCTTATAATTCTGCTATGGGAAGTAATTTAGTTAATGAAGTAGAACAACTTCAAAAAGATTTGGCTTCTGGAAAAGTCCACTCTTTTACTGGTCCAATTTATGATCAAAAAGGAAACATCCTTGTTGCTGAAGGTGCTGTAGCAGATGATGGAATGTTAGCAGGAATGAATGTTTATGTTAAAGGAGTTGAAGGAGACATCCCTCAATAAAACTTTATTAAGAAATTAGAATTAAAGGCCAGCTTAGTCTGGCCTTTTTTTATTTAGAATACTTTTTTTTCAAACCATCTATATCAATTTCATCATAATATTCTGATGGTTGAACAATCCATGGATCATTATCTAATAAAATTGGACAGAAATCAGGTGTAAAAGTGGAAGATTTTTTTTTCCAAAGACACGCTGTTTTGATTTCGCTTATGTGGTCCTTAACAGGCTGATATTCTTTGAGCCACTCTATACTTTTATTTAACGTCAGTCCTGTGTCTGATAGATCATCTACCAACAATACTTTTTTAAAATCTTCGTTAGTTGCAATTGCACTTATGTCTCTTGCAAATATTAGCTCTCCTTGCTTATTTTGAACTGTATCACCAGAATAACTTTGAATAACGACGTAGGCTATTGGCAAATTAAAAATTCTTGATAAAATATCTATAATTGGAGCTGCACCTCTCATGATACCAACTAGTACAGTTGGCTTATAATTTTTCTCAATTTCTAAAGCAAGTTTCTCAACTACTTTTTTATATTCTTCATAGGTAATTATTAATTTATCAGCCATTAAAATTTGGTATCATAAATAAAAAAATTAAAAAAGGATTAATATGAAAACTTATTGGATAAGTCTATACTTAGAAATATCAAGCCAGGATAACTTAAAAAAATATGGAGAAAAGGCAGTTCCTATAATTAAAAGTTATGGGGGGAAACCAGTGGTCAGAGGTGGAAAATTAAAGTCATTTAGTGGTCCAAACGTTGTGCGTACTGTAATATGGGAGTTTCCGACTTACGATGACGCTATATCATGCCATGAGTCAACTGATTATAAATCTGCTTGGACTTATGCTGAAGATACAACTAAGAGAATAATGTTTATTGTTGAGGGAGTAGAACACGAACAAATTTGATAAAGTAAAATTTGAATATATAGTGATGACAAAGGAGAATTATGAAAGGTTATGTAGTTTGTGTGTGGGAAAAAATTGATAACGAGGAAAAATTAAAGGAATATGCACTTAAAGCCAAGATTGCTGCTGATAAATACTCAGGAATATTTATAATTAGAGGTGGGAAAAATAGAACAAATGAGGGAATAAACTCTCCTAGAACAACTGTTGTTGAATTTGCAAATTATAAAACAGCAATAGAATTTTATGATTCCCCTGAATATCAGGAAGCAATAGACGTTATTAAAGGTCATGCTGTAAGACATCATCAGATAGTTGAGGGTACTTAATATTGTATAGGCTCATCGTCTATGGAACGCCATAAATACCAAGTAGCCACCGAACAATATGGAGAAAACCTCTTTTTCAGTCGATTTACATAGCTCATGGGAGGCAAATAACTTTTTTTATAGTTGTTTGAAATAGCTCTAAGCAAACCAATATCTTGTACGGGCCATATGTTAGATCTGTTATAAGTAAATAGTAATATCATCTCTGCAGACCATCTACCTATTTGTCTTAACTCAGATAAATAAAGAATTGCCTCCTCATCCTCCATTTTTTTTATAACTCTTGGATTAAATGTTTTATTTACAAATTTTTTTGCCAACTCTTTTATCCCTCTAACTTTTTGTCTGCTTAAACCACATTTTTTTAATCGGCTCGAGGTAATAGCATTAACTACTTTTGGATTTATCTTTCCCTTACATTCTTTTTTAAACTTTAAAAAAACAGAATTAGCTGCGGCTACACTGATCTGTTGTCCTATTATGCTCTTACATAAAGATAAAAAGATATCTCTTCTTGTTGTTAAAGTTTTATCTTTATACTTAGAAATAAGTTTCTTCATTATCTTATCTTTGGAAAGAAACTTTACTGCCTTTGGCCAATATATTGGGGGTTTACTCATTTTTAAAAATTAGGTTTGGTTTTTTTAAATAAATTTCTCGTCTAAATATTATTATTGATGATAAAACTACTAAGGCAGCTCCAGATATTGTTTTAAAGGAAGGAACTTCATTCCAAATGAAATAACCGAAAACAATTGCAAAAATTAGACTTAAATATTTTAATGGAGAAACTAAGGAAACTTCTGAAAGTTTATAAGATTGACCTAAAAGTAAATTTGCAACACCTCCAAGTAAACCGATCATGCATAATAAAATGAAATCAAAAAAAGTTGGCATTACCCATCCAAATGAAACGGTAAATAATCCAAGAATAGATATTGCAAGAGAGAAATAGAATGAAATAAGCCAAACAGGTTCAGAAGTTGATAATTGTCTTATTGCAATTGCAACATATGACATTCCTAAACAAAAAATTATTGGATAAATATAATAAAAATTCAATGTTGAAATTCCTGGTTGTGTAATAATTATAACTCCTAAAAAGCCAATAAAAACTGCTAGCCAACGATACTTGCCAATTTTTTCTGATAAAAAATAAATAGATAGTATTGTTGCAAATATTGGTGCTGCAAAAGAAATACTTACTACTGTAGCCAAAGGTAAGTTTCTGAGCGCTATAAAAATTGAAACAATTGCCATTAATCCTGCAGCACATCTTGCAAAATGTAATTTTGGTCGATCTGTTTTATAAAAATTTTTGTATTTTTCTTTTGGTATTAAAAAAAATATTGGTATTAGGCCACAAATTCCTCTAAAAAAAAGGACTTGTCCAACTGGATAGTTTTCAGACCACTTAACAAGTACATCCATCATTGAAAACGCGCACACAGATAGAACCATGTACAAAAAGCCTAATTGATTTCTAGATAACATGGATTAGATTATATTATTATTATAACATTAATCTATGGAAATAGCAGTTTTAGCTTTGGGATGTTTCTGGGGTCCAGAAAAAAAATATGGACAATTAGATGGCATCTACAGAACAGAGGTTGGATATTGTGGAGGAAACAGTCCTAATACAAACTATAGAGAAGTTTGTACAGGAACAACTAATCATGCGGAAGCTGTAAAATTAGAATTTGATCCTAAAGTTATTACATACGAACAAATAATTAAGAGATTTTTTGAATTTCATGATCCAACTACACTAAACTCTCAAGGTCCTGATTTTGGAACACAATACAGAAGCGAGATCTTCTACCTTAATGAAGAACAAAAAAATATTGCCCAAAAAGTAATAGACGAAGAAAATTTAAAGTTATCTGGAAAAGTTGTAACTAAGCTATCTGAATTGAAAAATTACTGCACCGCTGAAGAGTATCATCAGAAGTATCTAGAAAAAAGATAGAATGTCACTTGTTACATCAGATTGGTTAGAAAATAATTTAAGTGACGTCAAAATAATTGACTGCTCATGGCATATGCCAGGAATTGATAGAAATCCTAAAGAGGAGTACTCTAAAAATCATATTCCTGGTGCAATTTTTTTTGACTTAGACAAGAATTCAGATCAAGATACAGATTTACCTCACATGCTTCCTGCAAAAGAGAAATGGGAAGAGATAGTATCTTCAATGGGCATATCAAATACCGATAGAATTGTAATTTATGATAACTCTGATGTTCTAAGTTCATGCAGAGGTTGGTACAATTTTATTTATTTTGGCCATGATAAACACTTAGTAAGTGTTTTAAATGGTGGTTTAAAAAAATGGTTAATTGAAAATAGGAAAACAACAAGTGAAAAGACAATTTTAAATAACTCAACCTACAGAGCAACAGAAGACAAAAATCTGGTAAAAAGTATTCATGAAATAAATGAAAACATTGAACAAAAAAATTTTACAATAATCGACGCAAGAAGTAAGGAAAGATTTAATGGAAGTGTTCCAGATCCCAGAAAAAATGTGAGAAGTGGATCTATTCCAAACTCTGTATGTCTTCCATTTAAAGAAATTATAAATAGCTCAGACAACACTTTTAAAGATGTAAGTGAGATCTCAAAAAAGTTTAGCGAAATTATTGATTTAAATGATGATAAAAGAGTTTTTTCATGTGGATCTGGTATAACAGCATGTGTTTTAGGTCTTGCATATTCCCTAGTAAATAATACATATTCTCCTACAGTTTATGATGGTTCATGGGCTGAATATGGAAGAATATAAAAATGAAAAGATCTACTAAAATAACATCAATAATAGTAATTTTTTTTCTAATTATTGCAGGTGTTATCATTGCTCGTACAATGATTGGAAATCATTTTAAAAAAAAATTTAGCAAAAGACCACCGCCTGGTATTATAGTTAAAACAGTTGAACAAAGAAAATTTCAAAATATCATTGAAACCTTTGGAACAGCTGTTCCAATTAAAACACAGTCATACAATATTGAAAAATACGAAATTTTAGAAGAAATCAAATATAATACCAAAGTTAAGTCTGGTGATGTTATCGCAAAATTAAAAAATAGAACTATAGTAGCACCTTTCGATGGAGTAATTGGTAAAAGAAACTTTTCTGATGATATTAATGTTTCGGAAAGTTCTGTTGTAATTGATATCGAGGACGCTTCATCTTTATTTATTGATGTTGATGTTCCAGAGGTATTCGCGCCATTCGTAAAAAAAGGACTTGGTGTTGATGTAAAATTTTCTGGTAATAAGGAAAAAACTTATAACGGAATAGTAGACTCTTTAGCTAGCAAAATTGATGTTAGCAATAGATCTTTAAGACTTAGAGTTAAAATGCAAAATTCAAATTCTGAGATTTTGCCTGGTGCTTTAATGGAAGTCACAATAAAATATAATGAGAGAGTTTCGTTAGGAATACCAGATACAAGTGTAATCTTAGAAGGTAACAAGGTTTATATTTATAAAGTAGACAACGAGAATGTAACTAAAAGAGTTGAGGTCTTAGTCGGTAACAGAAATAAAGGTTATCTTGAAGTAGAGTCTGGTTTAAACGAGGGTGATATAGTTGTTGCTGAAGGATTAAAAAAAGTAAGACCCAATGGAAAAATTAAACCTATAAAAGATGGGGAAAAAAAAAGTAAGTCTAGTTGGGGAAAAAAAGAAAATAAAAGTAAATAATTAAATGTATTTAACTGATGTTAGTATTAGAAGACCTGCATTGTCATGGGTACTATCCTTAATATTAGTAGTCTTTGGAACTTTTGTTTTTTCAAAATTACCTGTGAGAGAACTCCCCTCTGGTCTGCAACCCCCTGTGGTTCAAGTTCAAGTGAAATATGCTTCAGCTTCAGCTCCTATTGTTGATGAAGAGGTAACACAAGTAATAGAGGAGGTTATCGGTGGTGCAGAGGGAATAAAAAATATAGATGCTAAATCAGAAAATGGAAAAAGTACTATAAATATCGAATTTGATACTGATATTGACCTTGATAATGCGGCAAACGATGTAAGAGAGAGAGTTGCAAGGATTGTCGGAAGATTGCCAGCTGAGTCTGAGGCCCCAAGAATACTCAAACAATCTGCGGGTTTTACAACTACGATGTGGCTTGCCTTATCCTCAGAAACCTGGAGCGATCTTGAGCTTGGAGATTATGCGGAGCGATATTTAGTTGATCAGTTTTCTAGCATTAAAAATGTCGGCCGAATAAGAACAGGTGGTCTTAGGGAACAGAGTATAAGAGTATGGATAGATCCAATCAAATTAGCTGCAAATAATTTAACTATTCAAGAAGTAGAAAGATCTTTAAGAAATGAAAATGTTCGATTACCTGCAGGCACACTTGAAGCTGAAAATATAGATTTAACGATCAATATTGATAAATCATACAATGACTTAGAAAAACTTAAGGGGCTACCAATTAAGAAGGCTAAAGACAACATAGTAAGACTGTCGGATATTGCAAATTTAGAATTAGGTCCTGTCACAGAGAAAGTTTTATTTAGAGCTCAAAGTAAAGGAGCGCTAAATTTAAAAACCATGGGTATAGGAATTTATGCGAGAAGTGGGGCTTCAACTGTTGAACTATCAAAAGATGTTGAAAAAAAAATCAAAGAAATAAGAAAAACTTTACCTGGAGATTTAAATTTGGAAATAGCTTTTAATAGGGCTACTTATATTGGTGAAGCAATAAATGAAGTTTATAAGACTTTAGCTATAGCCTTTATACTTGTTGTAATAATAATTTATTTATTTTTAGGAAATTTAAAAGCAGTTATTGTTCCTGCAATAGCTTTACCTGTAAGTCTAATTGCAACATTCTTAGGATTATACATATTTGATTTATCGATTAATATATTTGTCTTATTAAGTTTTATATTGGCAATTGGTATTATTACTGATGATTCAGTCATTATGACTGATGCAATATATAGAAGAATTGAAAATGGTGAGACACCACTTGTAGCAGCATATAAAGGCTCAAAACAAATTACATTTGCTATTATTGCAACAACTCTTATTTTGGTTGCAGTATTTTTACCTTTAATTTTTATTGAAGGTATTGCTGGTACTTTATTTAAAGAAACTGCAATAGCATTATCATTTGCAATAGTAGTATCATCATTTGTTGCTCTAACACTTTCACCAATGCTAGGTAGTAAATTTCTTGATAAAAAGAAAAAGTCTAATTTCTTGACAAGAGGATTTGATAAATTTTTTCAAGGCTTTTTAAAATTTTACACTGAAACATTAGGATTTTGGATGAACAAAAAGAAAACAATAATAACATTCATAATTATTATCATAGTTGCTTCTGGGGGTTTATATAACTATACAAAAAAAGAATTGTTACCATTGGAAGATCGTGGAGTTTACTTAGTTATAGGATTCACTGATGAGGGAAGTTCATTCCAATATACTCAAAAAAGAGCGGAGGATGTTGAAAAAAGACTAATTCCACTGCTTGATGGCGATAATAGTCCATACAATAGATTTTTAATGATAGTTCCAGGTTTTGGCTCAGAAAATAGCTTTTTAATAATCTCACTTTTAGACAATTGGAAAAATAGAAAACAGAACTCTCAAACAATAATGAGACAGGCAATTGGAAAAATAGTTACAGTACCTCAAACACTAGCTTTTCCGATTTCTCCTCAGTCCATAAGAGTTTCTAGTTACAATAAGCCTGTTCAAATGGTTATTTATGGAAATACTTATGAAGAGCTAGAACAAATACAGTCTCAAGTTATTAGAATGTTAAGAAAGAATAGAAATTTATCAAGACTTGAGTCGGACTACACCAGAAATAAACCTGAAGTAAATATAAAAATTAATAAAAATAAAGCAAAAGACTTAGGGATATCAACTGAAGCAATTGGTCAAACTTTAGAAACTTTGTATGGGGGTAAAACGGTCACAAAATTTAATAAACTTGGAAAAGAATACCCAATTATTTTACAACAATATTTAGAAGATAGAAAAAACAAAGAAAGTTTGAGTAAAATATTTGTGCGATCGGAAAAAACTGGAAATTTAGTTTCTCTCTCTAATCTTGTTGAGTTTAAAGAAAAAGGAACAGCAAGTAAGTTATCTAGATATAATAGACAACGTGCTGTTACAATATCTGCCAACATAAGTGAAGGTTATACCTTAGCTGAAGCAATTAAATATTTAGAGGAAACGATGGCTAATGTTGCTCCGGATAAGCAAATTACCTGGAAAGGAAAGTCTGAGGAATTAAAAGAAACAAGTAATGAACTTTATATTATATTTGCTTTAGCATTGTTGACTGCTTATCTTGTAATGTCAGCTACTTTTAATTCGTTTATCCACCCATTTATAATTATATTAACTGTTCCTCTTGCAGTATTTGGAGGGTTAATATTTATTCTATTCTTAAATTCATCAATAAATATATTTTCACAAATAGCCTTGGTAATACTCATTGGTATTTCAACAAAAAATAGTATTCTTATAGTTGATTACGCAAATCAATTAAGAACTAAAGGTAAAGAAATTGAAAAAGCAGTAAAAGAAGCCTGCAGTTTAAGATTTAGACCAATTATAATGACATCCCTAAGTACAATGATTGCGATGTTGCCTTTAGTTATTGGGAATATTGGCCCAGGGGCTGGAGAAGGTTCGAGACTTGCTGTAGGTGCAACTATACTTGGTGGAATGATAATTTCTACCTTCTTTACTTTATATGTAACTCCGACGATGTATTTAACTTTAGCGAAAAATACGAAGAGAATTGATGCAGTTGATATAGAGCTTAAAAAACAATTAAACTAAAATATAATATATTTTTTAGTAGTAAGTGATTTTCGACAATTATTAAGTTGTGCCTTGTATTTCTTAGATTGGTTTTCAACTTTTTTTGCTAAAAGAATAATTTTTTGATTCTTTTTATAATTTTTGTAATTTCCCCAGCCCTCATGATAAGCAACATATTGTTTAAAAGCATCATTTTTTGGGATTTTTAGGATCTTTTCTGTTTTGTTTGTATACCAACCAATAAAATCTACACTATCTCTAAATCTTGTCCTAGTTGCATACTTGTTTCCTGTTTCCTCTTTGTATTGCTTCCAGGTTCCTCTAATTGCTTGAGAATAACCAAAAGAACTTGACGGTCTTTTATAAGGAATAACTTTAAATAATTTTTGTCTAGGTGGTTTTGCCAACCAATCAAAATCTGACTCCATTTTAATTATAGCAAGTTGCAAATTAATAGGAGTGCCCCATTTTTCTTCAGTTTTTTTGGCATGTTTATACCAAAGATATCTTTCTGAAAAAATTGAACAGCCATCAGCAGTATTTTTAGGAATTGAAGAGCAAGCAGAAACTAAAATAAGAATTAAAATTAAATAAATATTTTTGTTTCGAATCATTTTTATTATTATCTATTTTTTTTTCTCCATATCCAAGGATATTCGAATTGCATTTGCCATAAACCCAAGGAAAATTTTTTTGCATAAATCTGGTGTTTTCTAAATTTTCCATTTGAATATTTAGGATAATCAAATGCATAACCATTTTTAACCATAAAAACTGAGAGACTTTTACTTTTTACAAAACATTCTCCAATTAACCTACTATATTGATCTTTATTTTTTTCTATTCGACAATTGACAATCTGATTTCCAATTTTTTCAACAAGTTTTTCTTTGGATAGCTTTCCACATGGAATTTTGACATTATTTAGAACACATAATTGTTTTTTTCCAAAAAAATAGCTTTCAGGGGCATCAATTCCACTAAAACGAATTTTCTTATTGTTAATTTTGAGTGTATCGCCATCTATAATTTTTGCCTTGCCAGAAATTAAAAAATAATTATGGTCTGAAGAAACTGAGGGAATATTATTAAATAAGAGAAAAAAAAAACTAATTAAAATCAGTTTTTGCTTTTTCATTTAATTCGTCCATTTTTTTTCGTAGATCTTCATCTGAGATGTTTTTTTCCTTCAAATCCTCTTTAATTTTTCGAAAAACATCTTGATCTCCTGCTTCAGCAAAATCTGCTTTTATTACTGATTGAATGTACTCTTTTTCTTGATCTGAATTAAAACTTAATATTTGAGATACCCATTCTCCCAAATATTTATTTCGTCTAGCACTAACTTTGAATTGAAGCTCTTGATCGTGAGCAAATTTCTTTTCAAAACTTTTTTTTCTATCTTCAAATGAACTCATTTCAACAAATTAAAAAGATTTAGCTTTATGTCAATCTAATTTAATTTATATTTATGGTAAATTTATGAATAATTTAATACTTGTTAGACACGGACAAAGTGAATGGAACCTTGAAAATCGTTTTACTGGCTGGGTTGATGTGGGTTTAGCTGCTAAGGGCAAGCTTGAAGCTTGTAAGGCAGGAGAATTAATTAAGGAATTAAACCTTGAATTATCCTATTTTTATACATCCTTGCAGACAAGATCGATTGAGACACTAAATTTAATACTCAATACAATGAGAATTAAAGATCAAGATGTTGTTAATGCTTGGGAATTAAACGAGAGGCACTATGGTGCTTTAACAGGTTTAAATAAAGACGAAATGAAAAAACTTTATGGAGAGGAAAAAATTCATACTTTTAGAAGATCTTGGGATCACCCACCAGAGCCACTTAAAAAAACAAGCCCATATCATCCTTTGAATATTGATATATATAAAAATGTTCCGAAAGATAAAATTCCAGATACAGAATCTTTAAAAAATACTTATGAAAGAGTAATACCTTTTTACAAAAAAAATATTGAACATAAATTAGATAAAAACATTATTGTATCAGCTCATGGAAATTCAATCAGATCATTATGCAAATACTTATTTAATTTAGATAATAAAAAGATTTCGAGCTTAGAAATACCAACTGGTAATCCTTTATTGATTGAAACTGAAAAAGGAAAGATTAAACACGCAAGATATTTAGATAAAGATAGAGCAAAAGATCTTTTAGTTTTCTAAATAAATAATTTTTCGTATATTTCAAAATCAGTTAAATGCTTGAATTCACCTTTATGCTCATAACCGTAAAGTTTGCTTTCTCTCAAAAGCGCATCCCATATTTCAGATATAGGAAAATAATTTAATTGTTTATGAGATATTAAGTCCTTATTAAATATTTGACATCCAGTATATTTAAAATTATTTATTTTTTCCTTTAGAAGGATATTTTTTTTTATCTCAAAATCTCCATTAAATCTTTTATCAAAACATGTAGAGTTATTTACAATTAATAAAATGTTTTTCATTTTTCTTTCAAAGTAAATTTTTTCCATTGCATCAATTGAGTTGATATAACTATCATTCCAAATTGTATCTGGATTGATTACTAGAACATCGTCCTCATTAGATTTATTTATAAGATTTAGAGTACCACCTCCTGTTCCTAAGATTGTCTCACCATCATCTACAATTTCAATATTTAATGGGAAATTTTTACTATCAATAAAATCTATGATCTTTTCTTTTAAATAAAAAACATTAATTTTAATTTTTTCGATTTTTATTTTTATAAGAAAATTAATTGTATTTTCTAATAAGGTTTCATTTTTATAAACTATTAATGGCTTAGGCAAACTGTCTGTTATCGGTTGTACTCTCTTTCCAAATCCAGCGCAGAGTATTAGGGCAGTTTTAATTTTCATAAGACTTTCTAATTTTTCTATCAAAGTTTTTACTTAAAAGGTACTTTAAGTCTTTGAATATTGGATTATTCAGAGTTCTGTAATCGATTAACTCCCATGCATGAGGTATAAGTTTAAGATATTTATTTTTTTTATCTCTTTCAGATAATCTAGTAAATATGCCAATTATTTTTAAATTCCTTAAGACAGATAAGATCTCAAAATCATTTTTGAACTTTTTAAGATTTAATTGTTTATTTTTTTTTATGAATTCATCAAAAATATATTTTTTAGTCTTAATGTCTGTTTTAAACCTGACATCATCGATAAGAGAAGCTAAATCATATGCAATATTACCATAGACAGCATCTTGACTATCTATCAGCCCTAAACCTTTTTTAGTTATCATTAAATTAGATATATGAAAATCTCGATGTACAAAAACTTTATTTTTATAATAGATATTGTTTAGTAATTTTTTAAATATCTTATTAAATTTAATTTTTAAAATTCTACTTTTTCTTCTTTTAACATATTTTGGTAAATACCAGTCTAAAAATAAATTAGACTCATCTAATAATTTTTTTAATGAATAGTCTGGCACTTTATAGTTAGTTTTCAAAAATGTTTTTTGATATTTGGTTTTTATATTTTTGATACTGATTAATAAATTTATAATTTTTTTATAGTAAATTTTTTTATTTATTGATTTTTTTTGAAATTTTTTAAAAACGGTTAAATCACCAAAATCTTCAATCTCAATATAATTATTTTTATAATTCTGGGATATTAATCTTGGGGCTAAAATATTTTTTTTAATTAATATTTTATTAATAGCATCGTATTCTAACAAATTACTTTTTTTGTTTTTTACACAATGAACAAGAATATTTTTTTTTCCTCTATAAAAATTTCTAAATGATGCATCTCCAGTTAGTTTTTTTAATTTATTTAAATTCATTAATTATTTTTTTGTTTTTTGAAATTATTGTAAGATAACGCTCAGTATAGCTTTCATTATATTTAAAGATTAAGCTAATACTATTTTTTATTTTTAGTTTTTTTATAATTTCTGGCCATTCAACTAGGGTTATCTGTTTTTTTAAATTTTCTTGGATACCTAAGTTATTAAGCTCTTTTTCATTTTTAATTCTGTATAAATCGAAATGCTTTATTAAAATTTTTTTTATCTGATACTCATTAGTAATATTAAAAGTAGGACTAGGAACTTCTGATAATTTCTGTCTATTTATTCTTTGAAGTGAATTAATAATATATTTTATGAAAGTAGTTTTTCCTACACCTAGATTACCGGTTAAAAGTATGAAATCTCCTAAATTAATATGCTTACAAAGACGTTCAGCTATAAGTTTAGTATCTTTTTCTTTAGAAATATTTATTTTGCCACTTCTAGTAGCGATAAGCATGAGGCTTGTATGGTCCCTCTGGTGTTACACTTATATAGTCAGCTTGCTCTTTAGATAGTGGCGTTAATTTTGCACCAACTTTATCCAAGTGAAGCCTTGCTACCTTTTCATCTAAGTGTTTAGGAAGCACATAAACTTTATTTTCATAGTTATCTGAATTATTCCAAAGCTCAATTTGAGCAATAACTTGGTTAGTAAATGATGCACTCATAACAAAACTTGGGTGACCAGTTCCACAACCTAAATTTACAAGTCTACCTTCAGCTAACAAAATTAATCTTTTATCATCTGGGAATGTTATTTCGTGAACTTGGGGTTTTACTTCATCCCATTTATAATTTTTCAATGCCTCAACTTGAATTTCATTATCAAAGTGTCCAATGTTACATAGAATAGATCTATCTTTCATAGCTCTCATATGATCTGCTGTTACTACATCCTTATTTCCAGTTGCAGTTACAACAATATCTGCTTGACCAATCATTTCATCCATTAAAACTACTTCGTAACCTTCCATAGCAGCTTGCAATGCACAAATAGGATCAGTTTCAGTTACTAAAACTCTTGCTCCACTTTGTCTTAAAGATGCTGCGCTACCTTTTCCAACATCACCAAACCCTGCAACGATTGCAACTTTTCCTGACATCATTACATCAGTAGCTCTTTTAATTCCATCAACTAGACTTTCCCTACATCCATATAAGTTATCAAATTTTGATTTTGTAACTGAATCGTTTACATTAATCGCTGGCACTAATAATTGTCCTTGTTCTTCCATTTTTTTAAGTGCTAGAACTCCTGTTGTTGTTTCTTCACTTAAACCTTTTATGCCTTTTAATAAATCTTTATAATCTTTATGCATTAGAGCAGTAAGATCTCCACCATCATCTAAAATCATGTTAGGGATCCAATCTTTTTTACCCTCAATAGTCTGTTTAACACACCACCAGTATTCTTCCTCTGTCTCGCCTTTCCAAGCAAATACTGGGATACCAGCTTTTGCAATTGCTGCTGCTGCATGATCTTGAGTTGAAAATATATTGCATGAAGACCATCTACATTCTGCACCTAAATCAACTAAAGTTTCAATCAAAACTGCTGTTTGAATTGTCATATGAAGACAACCTAAAATTCTTGCACCTTTAAGAGGATTTTTGCCTTTATATTCGGCTCTTACTGCCATTAATCCTGGCATTTCAGTCTCTGCTAGAGAGATTTCTTTTCTTCCAAATTCTGCTTCGTTAATATCTTTTACTTTATAATCTGTCATAAGGTAGGGCTTGTAACAACTTTATTTATATTAATCAACTTTTCATTGGGTCGCCGGGAAAATTATTTCAACTTTTGCACCCTTATCTTTATTATTTTCAGCTTTAATTTGTCCATTATGCAATTCAACTAAGTTTTTCACTATATTTAGGCCCAAGCCAGAGTGTTCTCCAAAATTTTGAGGTCTATTGCTGTAAAATCTATTGAAAATTTTTGTGGTATCTTTCTCACTAAAACCAGTCCCTTCGTCAGTTACGACAAGTCTTGGCTTACCTTCTTTATCTTTACTGACCTCTACTATAATCTCTTGATTCTCGTCGCTAAAAGAAATTGAATTTTCAAGCAAATTTGCAATAATTTGTTCTATTCTATTGTTGATACCAAGTATAAAATAATTCTCAGATCCATTTGACTTTAATCTTATTTGTATTTTTCTCTTTGAATTATAAATATTATTAAAATCATCAACCACAGATTTTGCAATATCCTTTATATCAATTTTTTGCATTGTCTCTGTAGAAATTACTGCTTCATCTTTCAGCATTTGAGAATAATCAGTGATTAGTCTTTCTATTCTCTCGACATCGTGAGATACAATATTAATTAACTTTTCTCTTTTAGTTTTATCTTCTGTTTCTGAAATTATCTCAGATGCACTTTTTAATGAGGCAAGAGGATTTCTAATTTCATGAAGTAAGTCTGTTGAGTAATTTTCAGCAGTTGTAATTCTTTTGTTCAATTCACTGGTCATTTCATCAAGTGATTTGGATAATATTCCTAATTCATCATTCCTTGTCTTAACCCTTTCTATATCTGTTTTTTCGTTACTTTTATCTTTTATGTTTTTTGTATAAGTAACTAAATTTTTAATAGGTTTTAAAAAATATCTATTTAAAACATATGAAAAAATAATTATAACCAAAAGTACTACAAGAGCTGTTCTAATAATAAAGTTCTCTCTCTCTTCAATTTGTGCAATTATATTATCAGCATTTTCAGATATAAGAATATAACCCTTATTATTTAAATAATTAATACTCCCAATACTAAAAACAAAAAACTGCTCTTGGATTTGTTTTAAATTGGTTAAAGATTTTTCAGATCCTGATACATAATATTTATTAAGATCTTCGTAGAAAATTGTTTCATTTTTATTTTCTTGATTATTAAAATTATTCTCGCTTGATTGTTCATTTAACTCTTCAATTAGTAATAACGATGATGGAATAGATCTTGTATCTCCAATCCAATTTAATTTATCATCAAAAAATATTACTCTATCTAACTTTTCAAAATATGGAAATCGCGATTTTTTAGAGAATAAAAATTCACTTATTCCATATTCATTTAGTTTTATGTTTGATTTTTCTAAATTTAATATTGTTTGAGTAATTATATTTGTATGATTTTTTTGTTTTTCACTGATTAAATTTTTTTGAATAGCACCTAAGTAAAAAAACGTTATAATTACTATAAATATAAAGACTACTAGATTAATAAATAAGAATTTCTGTAATATAGAGAGATTTTTTAGTATTTTTCCCATAATTATTATTTAACATTCCATCTATATCCACTTCCATATCTTGTTTCAATTGCTGAAAAATCACTATCTACCTTTTTAAATTTTTTTCTTATTCTTTTAACATGACTATCAATAGTCCTATCTTCTATATCTGTATCTTCTCGATAAGCTACATCCATCAGCAAAGCTCTTTCTTTGATCATGCCTGGTCTTTTTGCTAGCTCCTCAACAATTTTAAATTCTGTGGTAGTCAGTTTATCGGGCAGTTGTTTGCCATCCCATTCACATTCGAGTTGAGAAGGATCTAGTTTTAACTTACCATGAGAAATTACATTTTTATTTTCTTCAATGTTGATATCCTTATCTTTTTTTCTTAACTGAACCTTAATTCTTTCAACTAAAACTTTGGTTGAGAATCCACCAGTTTTACCAACGAAGTCATCTGCACCGAGTTTTAAACCACTAACCTCATCTGTTACTTCATCTTTAGAAGTTAAAAATATAACAGGCATAGAAGTTTTTTTTCTAAGTTTTCTTAAAAGTTCTTCACCATCCATTCTTGGCATTTTGATATCGATAACAGCAAGATCAGGTGGGGTTCTTGATAATCCAACAAGAGCATTTTCACCATCAATATATGTTTGAACTTTAAAACCTTCTTTTTCCAAAGCCATCTGGACAGATGTTAATAAATTTCGATCATCGTCTACTAACGCAATTGTTTGTGACATAAATTAGGATAAAAATACTAAATTGTTCATATTAGGGCAATTATTTGTTTTCAATTAAGTTCACCCCAATTTTCTCCAATATTCACATCTACTAAAAGAGGTATTGAAAATGAGTGAAGTTCACTATCTTTTACACTCAACATCAAATCCTTAATTAATTTAGTGCTTTTTTTGGTTTCTTTTGAGCTTTCCTCAAAAATTAACTCATCATGTATTTGTAACAACATTTTTAGACTATTATTTTTATTGTTAGAGATTTCTTTGTTTATCCTGATCATTGCTAATCTCATTATCTCTGATGCTGACCCTTGAATTGGAGCATTTATCGCTGCCCTTTCCTGAAAATTTCTTACATTAAAATTCTTATCATTAATTCCAGTGAGATGTGTTTTTCTTCCAAATATATTGCTTACATAGCCACTTTTTCTACAGAAATTCACAGTTGTTTTCATATAATCTTTGATTTCTGGAAATTTTTTAAAATAAGAATTTAAAAATTCTTCTGCTTCATTGTTTGAAACATTGATTTGTTTAGCTAAACCATATTGTGAAATACCATAAATTATTCCAAAGTTTATTGCTTTTGCTTTTCTTCTTGTTTCTGAATCAATTTTATTAATTTCTTTTCCAAAAACCTGGCTCGCAGTTAAAGTATGTATATCCTCATTATTTAAAAATGCCTTTTTTAGTTGTTTTACATCTGCTAGATCGGCCAAAATTCTCATTTCAACTTGATTGTAGTCTGCTGAAATCAATTTGTTGTTTTTCTCAGAAACAAAGGCTTTTCTTATATCCTTACCGTCATCTGATTTTATCGGAATATTTTGTAAATTTGGGTCACTAGATGCAAGCCTGCCAGTTGTAGTAGCTGCTAACAGAAAAGATGTGTGTACTCTTTTAGTATTTTGATTAATATATTCTGGCAATGCATCAGAGTATGTATTTTTAAGTTTACTGATTTGTCTCCATTCTAAGATGAGTTTTGGAAATTCATAACCCTTAAAAGCTAAATCTTCTAAAACTGAAGCACTGGTGGCAAAACTTCCTTTTTTAGTTTTTTTTAAAGCCGCAATTTTTAAATCATTATACATTATTTCACCAAGTTGCTTAGTTGATCCAATATTAAATATTTTTTTTGAAATCTTAAAAATAGATTTTTCTAATTTTTGGATTTTAGTTGAAAATTTTGAAGACAGTTTATTTAGTGAAGATTTATCAAGCTTAATACCTTTTATCTCCATCTCTGCTAGTATTTTTATTAGTGGTTTTTCAAATAACTCATAAATATTTAATAATTTTTCTGCTTTTAATGATTTTGAAAAAATTTTGTACAATCTAAATGTAATATCTGCATCTTCAGCTGCGTAATCTTTAGCTTCAGATATATCCACTTCAGAAAAATTAAGTTGTTTTTTTCCCGTCCCAACTAAATCTTTAAATTTTATAGTTTTATGACCTAGATGGATCTCTGAAAGAGTATCCATATTATGCCTATTTTTACCAGCATCTAGTGTATAAGACATAAGCATAGTATCTTCCATGGAATTTAAGGTTATTCCTCGGTGATAAAAGACAATGAAATCAAACTTAATATTTTGTCCTACTTTTTTAATACTCTCATCCTCTAAATAATTCTTTAAAACGCTTAAAACTTTTTTTTCATTAAGATTATTTCCACTGACGTGATTTAATGGGATATAACATGCATTTCCAATTCTGTTAGAGATTGAAATGCCTACTAACTTTGCTGTGTGAGGGTCTAATGATGTTGTTTCAGTATCTATAGCAAATTCACCTATTTCCTCAGATTTTTTCATCCAATCCTCAATCTCTTTCTCATTTTTTATTAATTCATAATTTTTTTTCTTAATTTCAGCTGTTTTTTCTGAATTTTTATCAATCTCTTTGGTTCCAGGATTATTTGTTCCCCCATACTTTGAGATGGCAGAACTTAATAGTCTATTAAATTCCATTTCTCTTAGAAAAGTATAAAGCTTTTCTTGATCAACACTTTTCAATTTGAATTCTTCAATTTTATTTTTTACAGGTACATCTTTTTTTAATGTAACGAGTTTTTTACTAATGATTGCTTCGTCCTTGTTATTTATTAAAGTTTCTCTTCTTTTATTTTGTTTTATTTTTGATGCATTTTTTAATAAATTTTCTAAAGTTCCATATTGATTTATCAATTCAGCAGCAGTTTTAACTCCTATTCCAGGTACACCAGGTACGTTATCTGTGCTATCACCAGCTAAAGATTGGACATCTATTACTTTTTCTGGAGTAACTCCAAATTTATTATGAACATCATCTTGATTTATAAATTTGTTCTTCATTGGATCATAAATTCTTACTCCCTTTTTATAAAGCTGCATTAAATCTTTGTCCGAAGAAACAATTGTTACCTTTGCACCTAAGTCTAAAATTTTCTCTACATAAGTTGCAATTAAATCATCTGCTTCATAATTAATTAATTCAATTGAAGGTAAATTAAAGGCTTTTACAGATTGTCTGATGTATTCAAATTGGGGAATTAGATCGTCAGGTGCTTCAGATCTATTTCCTTTATACTCTGAATATATTTCATTTCTAAAATTTTTTCTTGCTGAATCAAATATTACAGCAAAGTGTGTTGGTTTTTCTAAATTATCATCCGATTTAGAATCCTCTAATAATTTAAAAAGCATGTTGCAAAAACCGCTGACAGCACCAACTGGTAATCCATCACTTTTTCTAGTTAAAGGAGGAAGAGCATAATATGCTCTAAAAATGTATCCCGAACCATCTATTAAGTAAAAATGGTCACTTTTTTTAATTTTCTCCATAATGTAATGATATCTTAATTTTTATAAATGTAATAAATGTATGCCTTCATATGAATAAAAAAAACGTTTTAACTGTTAAAAACTTGAATAAAGTTTATTCAAAAAATGGTTCGAAACAAACCCATGCACTTAATAATTTAAACTTAGAGGTGAAAGAAGGTGAAATTTTTGGTCTATTAGGACCAAATGGGGCTGGAAAGAGTACATTTATAAACATATTAGGTGGATCAGTTGTAAAAACTGGTGGTGAAGTAAATGTTTGGGGATTTAACTTAGATAAAAACCCTAGACAAGTTAGAGCCTCTATTGGGATTGTTCCACAAGAAGTAAACTTTGATCCATTTTTTAGTCCCAGAAAACTTTTAGAGCTTCAAGCAGGTCTATATGGAATTAGAGAAAAAGACAGAATTACAGATACTATATTGAATTTGGTATCATTAGAGGAACAAGCTGACAGTTATGCTAGAGCCTTATCTGGTGGTATGAAGAGGAGATTACTTGTAGCAAAAGCGATGGTGCATCAACCTCCAATTATAATTTTGGACGAGCCTACTGCAGGAGTTGACGTGGAGCTTAGAAATACATTGTGGGAAAATGTGAAATCTTTGAACAAACAAGGAGTAACAACAATACTAACAACTCATTACCTTGAGGAAGCGGAAAAAATGTGTGATAGGATTGGTATTCTAAGTGGAGGAAAATTAGTTGCTTTGGATACGACTAAAAATCTTTTAGAAAGAATTCAAACAAAAATTGTGTATGTCACCACAGATAAAAAAACTAATATTCAAGATAACACTTTTGAATCTTTAAAAATTATATCAAATGACGAAAACAAGTTAGTTTTATCATATGAGAAGAGTAAACTAAGCATAGACTCAATAATTTCAGAAATTAAAAAACAAGATATAAAAATACAAGATATTTCAACTGATGATGGGGATCTTGAAGATGTATTTTTAAGACTTACAAAAAATTAAATTATCTAGGAGATCTTTTAGACAGTATTCTCTGAAGAGTTCTTCTATGCATTTTTAGTCTTCTTGCAGTTTCAGAGACATTTCTGTTACATAACTCAAAAACTCTATGAATGTGCTCCCATTTTACTCTATCCGCTGACATTGGATTTTCAGGTGGGGCTGGTTTTTGATTTGGATCAGCTAAAAGTGCTTTTTCAACATCATCTGCATCTGCAGGCTTAGCAATATAATCAATTGCTCCCTCTTTAATTGCAGCAACTGCTGTTGGAATATTACCATATCCAGTTAACATTATAATTCTACTTTTTAGATTTCCCTTTTGAATTTCTTTAACTACCTCTAGTCCATTACCATCATTTAATCTAAGATCCACAACAGCAAATGCTGGACTTTGTGATTTTACGGTCTCAATACCAATTTTTACACTCTCAGCTTGTGTGACTGTAAAACCTTTTTTTTCCATAGCTCTAGCCAATCTTTGTCTAAATGGATTGTCATCGTCTACGATCAAAAGCGATTTATCCTCAAAATCACTTAATTTTTGAAGTGTTGGTTGGCTAATCATAGCCCTTATATGGAAGTAAATTTTAATATTTCAATAGCATTATTTACTTTACATTATTAATTATTTCCCATAAATGCTGCATTTATGAAACTTGCATATGTGTTATGCAGGTTTTTTTTGTAAATTTTTTTTAGAGGTGCAGATATGCAAAAATTTAAGTCAGTTGAAGAATTAGTTAATCAACTGAGACCGACAGGACCTGTTTATTGTATTAGAAAAGAGTCAATAAAATTGGCTTCTAAATACTTTCAAAAAAATTTTCCAGGAAAAATACTTTACGCATTAAAGACTAATCCTCATCCAGTAGTTCTTAAAACAATTGTTGAAAGTGGTATTAACCATTTTGATGTGGCATCTATTAAGGAAATAGAGGCTATAAGAAAAATAAGTCCAGATGCGAACTGTTCGTATATGCATACAGTTAAAAGTAGAGAAAGTATTAAAGAAGCATACTTTAAATATAATGTTAAGGCCTTTTCTTTGGATACTAAAGATGAATTGATCAAAATCTTAGAAAGTACAAATTATGCTAAAAATTTAGAATTATTTGTTAGAGTTTCTGTATCTAATGAACATGCAGAGATTGATTTATCAAAAAAATTTGGAGCCATTAATAATGAAGCAGCAGGTTTGCTTAGGTTAACAAAACAATATTCTAAAAAAATTGGACTTAGTTTTCATGTTGGTTCACAGTGTATGCATCCTATATCTTATTCTAAAGGAATAATTGAAATTAGTAATATAATTAAAAAAACTAAAATTATTCCAGATATAATTAATGTTGGAGGAGGCTTTCCTACTATTTATCCTGATCTTATTCCTCAATCTCTAGACGGTTATTTTGATGAAATTAAAAAAGGTTTAAGTAATTTAAAATTGGAAAAACTGCCAGAAATTATTTGTGAACCTGGACGAGCGATTGTTGCAGAAAGTGGTTCAACAATTGTAAGAGTTGATTTAAGAAAAAAACAGAAACTTTACATAAATGATGGAACGTATGGAACATTGTTTGATGCAGGTGTTCCAAACATTGTTTATCCATCAAAAATGATAACTAATGGAAGAGTAATATCTAAGAAATTAACATCTTTCGATTTCTATGGTCCAACTTGTGATAGCATGGATTATATGAAAGGTCCTTTTATTTTACCTAATAATATTAAAGAAAATGATTATATAGAATTAGGGCAACTTGGAGCTTATGGATTAACTTTTAGAACTAATTTTAATGGATTTTACTCAGATGAAATTTACGAAGTTGAAGATAATCCAATTATGACCATGTATGACAAAGAGGCAAATAAAGAGTTTCTTGTTGCTTAATGTCAGATAATAAAAACCAATCAAGTAATAGAAAAAGTGACCTACTTAGTAAAGAAGTAGAGCATATTGATATAACTTCTTTCGATGCTAGAAAAATTGTTTCCTCAATGGAAAAAATGTCTTTTGTTTCAAGAGAGACTGCAAATGCTGCAAATATTTATAATGAAATGATAAAAGATAAAGATTGTACAATCTTTTTAACACTTGCAGGATCAACATCTGCTGCGGGATGTATGCATATTTATAGAGATTTAGTAAAATATAATATGGTAGATGCAATAGTTGCTACTGGGGCTTCAATTATTGATATGGATTTTTTTGAGGCTCTTGGTTTTAAACATTATCAGGGATCACAGTATCAAGATGATACAGAATTAAGAAATAACTACGTAGATAGAATATATGATACTTACATAGATGAAGAAGAACTCCAGATGTGTGATAAAACTATTGGAGAAATTGCAGATAAATTAGAACCAAAAAGTTATACATCAAGAGAATTTATAAAAGAGATTGGTAAATATCTTAAAACTAACGCAAAGAAGAAAGATTCATTGATAGAGGTTGCCTATGACAACGATGTTCCAATTTTCTGTCCAGCTTTTACTGACTCAAGTGCAGGATTTGGACTTGTAATGCATCAAGAAAGAAATCCAAAAAATCATATCACAATCGACTCAATAAGAGAGTTTAGAGAATTAACTGAAATTAAAATTAAATCTAAAGGATCAGGTCTTTTTATGATTGGAGGAGGTGTACCAAAAAATTTTATTCAAGACACTGTCATATGTGCTGAACTTTTAGGTAAAGATGTAGATATGCATAAATATGCTATTCAAATAACAGTTGCGGATTCTAGAGATGGAGCATGCAGCAGCTCAACATTAAAAGAGGCAAGCTCATGGGGCAAAGTAGACATTACAAAAGAGCAAATGGTTTTTGCAGAAGCTACAAGTGTATTACCCTTGATAGCTAGTGATGCTTATCATAAAGGCGAATGGAAAAATAGAGAGAGAAAAAATTTTTCCAAGATATTTTGATTAATGATCAAAAAAATCAAAATTGGTTTAATACAAAGTAAATCTTTAGGTACAATTCAATCTAATATTGATTTAGCAATAAAAAATATCAAGAAAGCTGCCAAAAAAAAGGCAAAGATAATATGTCTACCAGAACTATTTTTGACTAATTATTTTTGTCAAACAGAGAGTCATTCAAACTTTAAATTAGCAGAAAAAATTCCAGGAAAAACCTCTCAAATATTTTGTGATTTGGCAAAAGAACTTGGTGTTGTATTAAATATTACAATGTTTGAAAAAAAAACATCTGGGTTTTATCATAATACTTGCATCATAATTAGTGAAAACGGAAATATTTTATCTAAATATCGTAAGATGCACATACCTGATGATCCAGGTTATTATGAAAAATTTTATTTCAGTCCTGGGGATCTTGGATTCAAAAGTGTAAAAACTAAATTTGGGAAAGTAGGTCCTCTTATATGTTGGGATCAATGGTTTCCCGAAGCAGCAAGATTAACAGCTTTAAAGGGTGCTCAAATTATTTTTTATCCTACTGCTATCGGATGGCATCCAAAAGAAAAAAGAAAATTTGGAAAATCTCAATTAGAATCTTGGATCACAATGCAAAAATCTCATGCTATTGCTAATGGAACTTATGTGGCTGCTATAAATAGAGTTGGGATAGAAAAAAAAGGAAAAAAAAAGATTGAATTTTGGGGTAATTCAATGGTGATAGATCCTAGTGGTAAAATAGTTGCAAAAGCAGGAAATAAAAAGGAAGATATTTTAGTTTGTGAAGTAGATTATAAAAAAATCGATACTGCTAGACAGCACTGGCCTTTTTTAAGAGACAGAAGAACTGATTTTTATAAAAATATTCTCAAAAATCCTGAAGATGAGTAAAAAAATAGATGAATTTAGAATGCCAGCAGAATGGGAGCCTCAAAAATCAGTTTGGATGTCGTGGCCTCATAATAAAAATGATTGGCCTGGATTATTTAAAAAAATCCCAAATGTAGTTGGAAAAATAATAAAATATTTAACAAAACATCAAAGAATAGATTTATTAGTCAACAATACTAAAAGTATTGATACCACAAGAATATATTTAAAAAAAATAGGTTGTAATATATCCAACATTAAATTTCATAAACTCAAAACAGACAGACTTTGGTTAAGAGACTCTGGGCCAATATTTTTAGTCAACAAAAAAAAAAGAAAAAAGACCATGCTTGATTTTAAATTTAATGCATGGTCAAAATATAAAAACTTTAGAAATGATAACAAAATCAATAACTATATTAGTAAATATTTAAATATTGAAAGTATTTTACCTAAAAAAGTAAATTCAAAAAAATTTGTAAGAATAGTGATGGAAGGAGGTGCATTTGATAATAATGGATCAGGCTCCGTATTGCTAACAAGGGAGTGCTTATTAAGCAGTAAACAAGAGAGAAATAAAGGATTCAAAAAAATTGACTATGAAAATCTGTTTTCAGAATATTTAAATGCAAAAAATTTTATTTGGCTTAATAAGGGAATTGTTGGAGATGACACACACGGTCATATCGATGATATTGCAAGATTTGTTTCAAAAAGTACAATCATGATAGCTATAGAAAATAATAGATCAGATAGAAATTATAAAGCTCTTAAAGAAAATTTAAAAATATTAAGTAATAGTTATGATGAAAATGGAAAAAAATTTAAAATTATAAAGATTCCTATGCCAAGCCCAGTTGTCATAGAAAAAACTCGTGTTCCAGCAAGTTATTTAAATTTTTTTATTAGTAATAAAACAGTCTTGGTTCCAGTATTTAATGTGAAAGAAGACCAAAAGGTTTTAAAAATTTTTAGAAAATTTTTTACAAATAGAAAGGTTGTTGCTATTGATTGTAGTGATTTAATTTGGGGTTTTGGGGCTATTCATTGTATGACACAACAAGAGCCAAAAATTTGAATTAAGCAGCTTTTAAAGTACCTAATAATAATCTAAAAGGTATCAACATTACTAAAGCCACAAATATCTTTACTGCTAAGTCTCCTAAAGAAAGTGTCACCCAAGGTATTCCTGTTCCATAAAATGAAATCGAAAAGAATAAAAATGTATCAACGGTAGAGCCAATTAATGAGGAAGCAAGCGGCGCAATAAACCATTTTCTTTGTCTTAATTGATCAAATATTTGTACATCCAGCAATTGAGCAATAATAAATGCTGTTCCTGAACCAATTGCTATTCTTACTGAGATTAAATCTGCGAAATTTGTAGAGAAAATTAGTGTAAACAAAATACCTATTGTAAATCCTATATAAACAATTTTTCTAGCAACTAATTTACCAAAAGATCGATTTGCTAGATCAGTTATTAAAAAAGCTATTGGATAACTGAATGCTCCATAGGTAAGAATTTCTTGAAGGCCATAATATTGAATTGGAAATTGGACTAAATAATTAGATGCTAAGACAACCAATCCCATTAAAAATGAGAGTGTTAAAAATACTTTATTCATTATGCTGATTTACTAACTAAGGATTTTTTTAATTTTTTTAGTCTTAATGATAAATCTCTAGACTTAGCTGAAATAAGAAATTGGTCAAAACTTCCTTTTTTATCTACCGACCTAACGCCAGCATTTGAGACGGTTAATCTTAAGCTTTTCTTAAGTAGTTCGCTTTTAAATTTGACTTTTTTTAAATTTGGAAGAAATCTTCTTTTTGTCTTGTTATTTGCATGACTAACGTTATGACCCTTAAGTGGGATTTTTCCAGTAAGTTCACATTTTTTAGACATAAATTATGAGCTTGTATAAGATCTGAATCTTATTGCGTCAAGATTAATTTTTAGTTCCAATAGCTTCTGAAACATTTTTAAAACCCTTATTTTTTAATAAATCGATTAATTCGTTACTTATTTTTGAAGCTATACGAGGACCTCTATAAACCATTCCAGTATATAATTGAACAAGAGTTGCACCAGAGGTGATTTTTTCAAAAACATCCTGTCCATTGCTAACACCACCTACTCCTATTATTTTTGTTTTATTTTTTAAAATTTTATAAAATTTAGATATTGCCTCATTTGAAATATTTTTGATTGGTTTACCTGACAGACCACCTTTTTCTAATTTATTTATATTTTTTAAATTTTCTCTATTCCTATCTGTGGTATTGGAAACAATAATGATTTCTATTTCTTGTTCCATAATAATCTTGGACACTTCATTAATTTGATCATCATTAAGATCTGGTGAGACTTTTATCGCAATTGGAACTTCGGAATTTAATTCTTTTTTTTCTTTTTTTATTTTATCAATCAATAAATTTAGTTCGTTCTGATTATGAAAGTCCCTTAAATTTTCAGTATTTGGTGAGGAAATATTTATCGTGATATAATCAGCTAAATTATAAAATTTACGAAAACAAATTAGATAATCCTCAACTCTATTCATTGAGTCTTTGTTTGGTCCAATATTTATTCCTAAGAGACCTTTTTTATCGTTTTCCCTAATCCTTCTACTAATTTCTTCTGAACCAGAATTATTGAAACCTAACCTATTTATAAGGGCCTCATCTTCTTCTAGTCTAAAAACTCTTGGTTTGGGGTTACCAAATTGAGGTTTGGGTGTAATTGTCCCAACCTCAACAAAACCAAATCCAAGATTGAACAAAGGATTGTATACTTCAGCATTTTTATCAAATCCAGCTGCAACCCCAATTGGTGATGGTAATTTTTTTTCACAAAAAGTAGTTTCTAAAATTTGGCTTCCTTTAGGTTTAGTGTAAGAAATGTTATTTAATTTTAATGCTTTTATTGCCAGTGAATGTGCTACTTCAGGACTAAATTTAAAAATTATTGGTCTTATAATATTAAACATTTTTTAATTTACTTTTAATCAATTCTTTAGTTTCTTGAACCCCAAAAAAACTAATAAAAAAACCAAATCGAGGTCCATTTTCCACTCCAAAAACTACTTCATAAATTAACTTGAACCAATCTCGTAAATTTTCTTTGTAACCATTCTCTTTACCAACTGTATAAATTGTAGTTTGTATATCCTCTGGTTTCATTGAATCATTACAATTATCTAAAGAATTTACTAATGCATCTAAGGCAATCTTTTCACTTTCATTTGGTTTTTTATAAATTTTTTTAGATTTTATAGCGTCATTAAAATATTTAATCGCATAAGATATTAGGTTATCAAAAATTGGTTGATTAGACTCATCAATATCTTTCTTATATTTTTTTACAAATTTCCAAAGTAAATCTTTTGAGTCTGCGTTACTTGTTTCAACTAAGTTTAATAACATTGAGAAAGACATTATTGAATTTTCCTCTGGAATTTTAGCATTATGAACATGCCAAACAGGGTTCATTAGTTTTTGAAGTTCGTTTTGAGTTTTACTTTTTTCAATAAAATCAAGATATTCGTCGACAGCCTTTGGTACTACTTCTCTATAAAGTTTTTTTGCTCTTTTTGGATTCTGGTACATGTATAGGGAGAGGCTTTCGGGTGATGCATACTCTAACCATTGATCGATTGTAATACCATTTCCTTTTGACTTAGATATTTTTTCACCTTTTTCATCTAAAAATAACTCGTATGCAAAGCCAGATGGATTTGACTTACCTAATAATTTTATGATTTTCGTTGATAAAATTGCACTCTCAATCAAATCTTTCCCATACATTTCAAAGTCTATATCTAAGGCAAACCATCTCATAGCCCAATCTACTTTCCATTGTAATTTGCAATTGCCATCTAAAATACTTTGTTCTAATTTTTTACCATTATTTTCAAAAATTATTTTTGAATTTTTAGTATCTATTTCTGAGACTGGTATTTCTAATACAACCCCTGTATCTGGACATATTGGTAAAAATGGAGAATATGTTTTTTGTCTTTCTTTACCAAGAGTAGGAATAATTATATTCATTATTCCTTCATAATTTTCTAAAATTAATTTTAATGTATCGTTAAAAAAGCCAGATTTATATAAAGCCGATGAGCTTTTAAAACTGTATTTAAAATTAAATTTATCTAAGAAATTTTTTAACATTTCATTATTATGTTCACCAAAGCTGTTAAATTTTCCGAAAGGGTCTGGAACTTGAGTTAAAGGTTTATGAAGATTTTCCTCAAGTTTTTTAGGATTAGGAATATTTTCAGGAACTTTTCTAAGTCCATCCATATCGTCAGAAAAAGTAATTATTTCTTTGGGGAGATCAGATAAATGATTTAATGCATTAACAATCATTGAGGTTCTTGCAACTTCACCAAAAGTACCGATGTGAGGTAAGCCGCTAGGACCATATCCTGTTTGAAGAATAATCTTTCCCTTGTTTTCAATATTTTTTTTTCTCTCTTTAAGAAGCTTTTTAGCTTCGACAAAGGGCCAAGCGTTTGTTTTATCTATGTTGGTTTTATCTATCACTTTTATTAAACAGCCTATAAAATAACGTTTTTAATAATTCTTATAGAGTTGAAATTTATTTACCATAAAATAATGTCCAATCAAAATGTCCAATTATAAAACAGTTTTTTTTACACTAGGAATTTTACAAATTATTTTAGGTTTATCGATGATTGCGCCAATTTTAACGCAGTTTTTTTATGATGAACTTGACTCTGGTTTTGTAAGTTCTGGAATTGCAACTGTTATATTTGGAATTCTCTTTTTACTATCAAATTTAGATCATGATAAAAAAATTAGTTTGCCTCAGGCTTTTCTTTTAACAGCGCTATCTTGGTTGAGTATTGCTATTTTTGGTTCACTCCCATTTATATTTTCTGAGATAAATTTAAGTGTTACAGACGCTTTTTTTGAGAGTATGTCAGGTATTACTACAACTGGATCAACTATAATTACCAATTTAAATGAAACTCCAAAAAGTATCTTACTTTGGAGGGGAATGCTTCAATGGTTAGGTGGTATTGGTATTATTGTAATGGCAATTACTTTAATGCCACTTATGAATATTGGTGGAATGCAGTTATTTATTATATCCACAAGTGATACCCCAGAAAAAATTTTACCTAGATCAAAAGAAATAGCGTTGAGATTAATCTTAGTATACTCCGGATTAACTTTTATATGTGCATTATTTTATAAAATATTTGGTATGAACTTTTTTGACAGTGTTGTTCACTCAATGACAACAATTGCAACAGGGGGATTCTCAAATTATAATGAATCTATTGGCTATTTTGATAGTTCGCTTATTGAATTTACATCAATTATATTTATAATTTTAGGAAGTATTCCATTTATTGCCTATATCAAATATTTAAATGGAGACAAAAAAATATTTTTTAACGATACACAGATTAAAACTTTTATAAAAATTGTCTTTTTTTCAATTCTGTTAATGTATTTGTATCTGTTAGTAAAAAATCAAAGTTTTTTAGACACCAATATTAGGTCTGTTACATTTAATGTAATATCTATTTTAACTGGTACTGGTTATGTAACTCAAAACTTTAGTGATTGGGGTCAATTCCCATTAATTTATTTTCTTATTCTAATGTTTATTGGTGGTTGTGCAGGCTCTACGGCCTGTGGAATTAAGATATTTAGAGTCCAAATTTTATTCCAGTTTATTAGTATACAACTAAAAAAAATAATTTATCCAAGAGGTATATTCAAAATAAAATACGAAAATAATAATATTGATGAAAAATTTTTGGCCTCAATTATTTCGTTTATATTTTTATATATTGTAATTTTTTTTGTTATAACAGCTCTTCTATCAACTAGTGGTTTGGATTTGACAACATCAATATCCGCTGCTGCAACATCAATATCAAATGTGGGACCTGGTTTAGGTGATATTATTGGTCCAAATGGTAATTTTTCAAATTTATCTGATTTTTCAAAATGGATTTTAAGTTTAGCAATGATACTGGGTAGATTAGAGTTATTTGCTGTACTAGTATTATTTATTCCATCATTTTGGAGAAAATATTAATGTCTACAAGAAAACATAGCTGGAAAGACTCTTTGCTAGTTTACAAAGACGTAAGGATGTTGAGAATTTTGCTACTTGGAGCAATAAGTGGTTTCCCTTGGGTATTAATTGCAAGCAGCTTAAGTCTTTGGCTAAAAGAAGAAGGATTAAGTAGATCAACAATTGGTTGGGCTGGATTAATATTTGGCGTATATGCATTTAATTATTTGTGGGCTCCAATAATAGATAGAATACAAATACCATTTTTATCAAAAAAATTAGGACATAGACGAGGATGGATTGTCTTAATGCAATTTGTAATTCTATTGAGTTTGATAGTTTGGAGTTTTATAAATCCTACACAAAACCTTGCTCTTTTAATTACCGTTGGTTTAATAATTGCAGTAGCTTCTGCCACTCAAGATATTACTGTTGATGCATTACGAATAGAACAAATTAATTCAGATGAAGGTAAATCTATGGCTGCAGGAGCAGCTATGGCAGTTGTTGGTTGGTGGACTGGTTATAAATTAGGTGGTGTAGTCGCATTATTTACAGCTGAATTTTTTGAAAATCAAGGATTAGCTGACTATTGGCAAGCTACTTTTTTAATTCTAGGTGTTTTAGTTATATTAATGAATATAGGTTTAATGTTTGTTCATGAACCAGTTGAAAATGATAGGCAAAAAAAACAAAGGGCAAATGATCAAATAATTATAGATAAACTTGGATCGAATAATATTTTAACAAACTTTATTGCCTATATTACTGGTACTATTGGAGGACCAATAATAAGCTTTTTTAAAAAAAATGGTCTTACAATTGCATTGGGGATTTTAGGTTTTGTATTTTTATTTAAAATCGGAGAGGCATTTTTAGGGCGAATGTCGATAGTCTTTTATAAAGAAATTGGTTTTTCTAAAGGGCAAATAGCTATTTATTCTAAAGGATTGGGCTGGATTACAACTGTTGTTTTCACTCTACTTGGAGGTGTAATGGCAATGCGGGCTGGCACTATAAAAACAATGTTTTTTGCAGGTGGACTGATGGCTTTGACAAATCTTATTTTTGCATTGCTGGCGTGGGTAGGTAAGTCTGAACTTTTATTTGCAATAGCTGTAATTGCTGATGACATAACCGCAGCATTTGCGACTGTTGCATTTGTAGCATTCATATCATTGTTAGTAGATAGAACCTATACAGCAACTCAATATGCATTGTTAGCATCAATAGGAACTGCAGGCAGAACTACACTTGCGTCTTCGTCTGGGGCGTTAGTAGATTGGTTAAATGGGGACTGGGGGACATTTTTTGTTATAACTACAATAATGGTCATTCCATCATTAATATGTCTTTGGTTTATTAGAAATAAGGTAAAAATTGGTGAAAAATAGGTACTTTTGCCGTAGCCCTTATTTAAATATATACGAGTCAGCTACAACAAAATCTAACCTTAGCTCACAAATTTTGTACGGTGAAAAGTTTCAAATAATCCAAAAAAAGAAGAAATTTTTAAAAATTAGAACAAGTTATGACAAGTATGTTGGTTTTATAAAAGTTGGAAAGTTTAACAAAAAAATGAACCAGACACATAAAGTAAGTGTCTTAAAATCTAAAATTTATTCTAAACCTTTAAGAAAATTTAGTACCAATAAATTCCTTCCCTTTTCATCAGAAATTGAAATTTTAGAAAAAAAAAATAATTTTGTTATGTTTGAAAAAAATAAATGGGTTAGTTTTAATGAATTAGAAATTTTAAAAAAAAGAAGTATTAATTTTGCAAAAATATTAAAACTTTTTTTAGGTTGTAAATATGAATGGGGTGGTAAAAGTTCTGATGGTATTGACTGTTCAGCTTTATTACAAATATTTTACAAATTTAATAATAAATTTTTTCCAAGAGATACGATTGATCAAGTTAAAATTAAAAAGGGATTTATTAATAAAAAGGTTTTCAAAAAAGGAAATATTATTTTTTGGAGAGGACATGTTGCAATTTGTTTGAATTCAAATGATTTAATTCATGCATATGGACCAAAAAAAAAGGTATTAATAATGCCAATTAATAAAACTATCAAATTAATTGAGAAAACTGCAAATTTAAAAATAATAAAGGTTGTATCAATTTAATCTTGGTCTCTTCCAAAATCTGGTTTTGCTACATCTTGTTTTAAACTTAATATCTGCTGTCTCACCTTTTTTGAATTAGTTAATTTTTTTCTCAAAGTCCTATCATCTGAATTTTCTATATTTTTCTTAAATGAATTTAAATTGTTAATAAATAAGTTTATCGCACTAACAATATTTCTTTTATTATTGAAAAAAATATCTCTCCACATTATTTCATTTGATGCAGCTATCCTTGAAAAATCTCTTAATCCTCCTGCACTAAACTTTATGACATCTTTTTTTTGTTTTTTTTGAAAATCTTGTGCAGTTTTTATCAAATTATAAGCGATTAAATGAGGTAAATGACTAGTGATAGAAAAAATTTTATCATGAGTTTTTGCATTCATAATAATTACTTTTGAACCTAATTTTTTCCAAAATTTTAATAATTTATTTTGCTTTATTTTATTTTTATCATTTACTACGATACACCACTTATTTACAAAAAGATTTTTGGTTCCGTACTCAGGTCCACTCACCTCTGAACCTGAAATTGGGTGACTAGTAATCCAATTAAGAGACTTTGATAGTTTTTTATTTTTTAATTTTAATATATTTTCTTTAGTAGAGCCTACGTCGGTAATTAAGCAATTTTTATTCAAATACCTATTTAAATTAGGAATAATTTTCTCATATTCACTCATTGGCGTTGATAGTACTACAAGATCGATATCAGATAATTTATCATCCAATGAATCAAGAATTCTAACTTTATTACTAATTTTTTTTATTTTTTTAATATTTCTATGTGATTTTTCATAAACAAAATAATGTGTAGATATTTTTTTAGTTATCGAACCTCTTAATATTGAAGACCCTATAAGTCCACAACCAATTATTAAAATTTTTTTAAACATTTTTAAAGATATTTTTTAATTTATTAAGCAATAAGTTATTCTCATAATTATTACCTATAGTAAGTCTCAAACAATTTTTTATTCCATACGAATTCATTTCCCTAAGAATTATTCCTGAAGCTTCAAGTTTTTTTTCCACAAAATTTGCTGAAAGATTACAATTTTTAAAGTCTAAAAGGAAAAAATTCGGTCCAATATCATTTGTTTTTATATTATATAAATTCATTGTATTTTGTATTTTTTTTGCCCAATCCAAATTATGTTTTATAGACTTTTTAATAAAGCTTTTATCTTTTAAAGATTCTATAGCGCATACCTGAGCTATCTTATTTACATTAAATGGTGGTTTAATTTTATATAAAGCATCTACTATTTTTTTACTCCCATATCCCCATCCTACTCTTAAGGATGCAAGTCCATAAATTTTAGAGAAAGTTCTTAGTATAAATACATTATTTTTATTTTTGAAAAGCTCTAAACCTGATTTGTAATCCTTATTCAGCATGTATTCAAAATAAGCGTCGTCAACAACTAGTAATATTTTTTTATTTAAACGCTTTCTTAATTCTAATAATTGTTTTTTAGATATATATGTACCTGTGGGATTATTAGGATTTGCTAGAAATACGATTTTAGTCTTCTTTGATACTTTTTTTAATATTTCATTATTTGATACTTTAAAATTTTTTTCTTTGGAGAATGCAACCTTGGCTCCCACTATTTGTGCATAAATTCTGTACATCAAAAAACTAAATTCTGGTACAACTACCTCATCTCCTTTATTTAAAAATAGTTGGCATAACATCTGAATAATTTCATCAGATCCAGATCCACAAATCACTTGGTTTTGATTACAATTATATTTTTTTGAAATTATAGAAGTTAAATCTCTAAATTTTCCGTCTGGATATTTAGAGATATTATCACTATATTTTTTAATTACCTTTTTAGCATTATTGCTCATACCTAGAGCAGACTCATTTGCTGATAATTTAATTATATTTTTTTTTTTATTTAAAAACGATCTTCCTGGTTTGTAAGCTTGTAGGGTTATTTTTCTAAATGTTGGGGTATTCATGATGTTAACTTTTATTAATAAATAGTCAGATAATTAGATAATACAATCAATAATTCTAAAAAAATTGACATCTAAAAAGCTATCTTATAAAACGTTTTTGCGCTGATTTAACTGAATTGCGAGCGCTATAAAAAACCTGCTAAATAAGTTTTTTTTCTCACAATTCATCTCAGCAAAATATTATGAGTAATTTTGATAAGATAAAAAGTATAACTATTAAGCAACCTCTTAAACTTGATTGTGGAAAGGAAATATCAAATTTTCCACTAGCTTATGAGACTTACGGAAATCTTAATGAAAAAAAAGACAATGCCATACTTATTTTCCATGCATTAACTGGAGATCAATTTGCTTCAGGTGTAAACCCTGTGACAAATAAAGAAGGATGGTGGAATTATGCAGTTGGTCCAGGTAAAGCTTTTGATACTGAAAAATTTTTTGTAATTTGTGCAAATGTTATTGGTGGATGTATGGGTTCATACGGACCAGGAACTGTTGATCCTAAAACTAACAAACCAATAGGAACGAATTTTCCTGTTATAACAATAAACGATATGGTTAATGCTCAATACAATCTTTTGGATCATTTCAAAATAGAAAAATTATTTGCAGTAGCTGGTGGTTCAATGGGTGGGATGCAAGTATTACAATTTGTCTCAAATTTTCCAAACAAGGCTAAGGTTGCTTTACCAATTGCTTGTACAGCTAGTCACTCAGCTCAAAATATTGCTTTCAATGAGCTTGGAAGACAAGCAATCATGTCAGATATAAATTGGAAGGATGGTTTATATGACGGAGAGACAAGTAATCCAGACAAGGGTTTGGCTGTTGCTAGAATGGCTGCACATATTACGTATTTATCTAAAAAAGGATTACAAGAAAAATTTGGACGAAATCTGCAAGAAAGATCAGATTTAAAATTTGGATTTGATGCTGACTTTCAAATTGAGAGTTATTTAAGATATCAAGGCTCTGTTTTTGTGGATAGATTTGATGCAAATAGTTACTTATACATTACTAGAGCAATGGACTACTTTGATTTGACAAAACAACATGGTGGTAATCTTTCTAAAGCTTTTAAAGAGAGTAAGACAAAATTTTTTATTATTTCATTTACTTCAGATTGGTTATACCCAACCTCTGAAAATAAAGATATTGTAATTGCACTAAATGCTATAGGAGCTGATGTTGGTTTTGTAGAAATTAAAACTGATAAAGGTCATGATTCTTTTTTGTTGGATGTGCCTGATTTTTTAAGCACTATAAAAAACTACTTGAGTACTACATATTTAAATGTAAATGAAAGAAGAATTTAAAGTTATATCGAAATTAATTGATGAAAAATCAAGAGTCCTTGACGTTGGATGTGGTGATGGGATTTTGATGGAGTATTTATCAAAAAATAAGGTAGTGGATGTTAGAGGACTTGAAATTTCTAAAGAAAAAGTCAAAAAATGTTTATCTAACGGATTAGCTGTAGTTGAAGGTAATGCAGAGTATGACTTAAAACAATTTCCAGATCTGTCTTTTGATTACGTGATTCTAAGTCAAACGCTACAAGCTTTCATGAGTCCAGAAAATGTAATTAAAGATTTATTAAGAGTAGGAAAGAAAGTTATTGTAACCATACCAAATTTTGGACATTGGAAAATTAGGGTAGATTTACTTTTTAAAGGAGAAATGCCAATTACTAAAAATTTACCTTACGAATGGTACAATACTCCGAATCTGCATATGTGTACAATTCAAGACTTTTATAATTTTTGTAATAATAAGGGAATAAATATTTTTAAAACAATTTCTTTAAATGGACAAAAAACTTCAAAAATTACGCCTTCAAATTTAAAATATAAAAACCTAATATCTGAATTAGGGATTTTTTTACTGGAGAAATAAAATGAAAATAGAAATTATAAAATGTTTAGAAGATAATTTTTCCTATTTATTAATTGATGAAATCAACAGAAATGCAGTTGTGATAGATCCAAGTGAAGCAAAACCAGTTATCAATAAACTTGAAACTCTCAACTTAAAATTAAAATTTATAATGAATACTCACCATCATTATGATCATGTAGGGGGCAATAAAGAGCTTAAAAGATTATATAATGCCAAAGTTATTGGCTTTGATCAGGATAAACACAGAATACCTGAAATAGATATATTAGTAAAAAATAATGAAATTTGGAAAGATGGTATATTTGAAGCCAAAGTTTTTCATATTCCAGGACATACTTTAGGTCATGTATGTTTTTATTTTTTCAAAGAAAATGCGTTATTTTCAGGGGATACATTATTTTCATTGGGCTGTGGAAGGGTATTTGAGGGTACTCATGAAGAAATGTTTAATTCCTTACAATTAATAAAGAGTTTACCGTTAAATACAGAAATTTATTGTGGACATGAATATACATTAAAAAATTCAGATTTTTGTTTAAAGCATGACTCAAGTAACAAAAGACTAATTTCTAAAATTGAAACAGTAAAAAATCAGTTAGCCAAAGGAAGACCAACTATACCCTCTACTCTTGAAGAAGAACTACAAACCAATATTTTTTTAAGATCAAAAAACGTTGAAAACTTTTCAAAATTGAGAGATTTAAAGGATAATTTCTAGCTTATTCAGCTTGACTAAAATAAGGCCCTGACTATATTGCTGATAATTAAAAACTAGGATTATTAATGTCATACGCAGTAATACAAACAGGTGGAAAACAGTACAAAGTCTCTGCTGGTGAAATACTTAAAGTAGAAAAGCTGGCCGATTCAAGTCCAGAAACCAAAGTGGAATTTAAAGAGATTTTAGCTTACGGTGATGACAAAAATATTGAGTTAGGTGAGCCAACTGTAAGCGGCGCAAAAGTGGAAGCTGAATTATTAAAAAATGGTAAAGAAAGAACAGTTCTAATTTTCAAAAAAAGAAGAAGAAAAAATTCGAGACGTAAGAATGGACACAGACAACAGTTTTCGCTAATAAGAATTAACAAAATTTTTTCAAAAGATGGTAAAGTTTTATCTGAGGCTGAAAAGATGAAAAAAAGTGAAGCTGTAGTTAAAGAGGCCAAAGAAAAAAAAACTGAGGCTTCAAAATAAATAGGTAATTTATGGCAACAAAAAAAGCAGGTGGATCATCAAGGAACGGAAGAGATAGTGCGGGCCGTAGACTGGGTGTGAAAAAGTATGGTGGTGAATTAGTAATACCTGGAAATATTATTGTCAGACAAAGAGGCACTAAAATTTTTCCTGGAGAAAATGTTGGAATGGGTAAAGACCATTCAATTTTTTCTGTTGTTAAAGGAAAAGTTGTTTTTAAAAAAAGCAAATCAGACAGAACTTACGTATCAGTAAAACCTAATTAGTAAAAAGCTAATTATTTCTGTAAAATAATGAAATTTCTCGATCAAGTTAAGATATATGTAAAAGCTGGAGACGGTGGATCTGGTTCTCCTAGTTTTAGAAGAGAAAAATTTATTGAATTTGGAGGACCTGATGGAGGTGATGGAGGAAAAGGTGGCTCTGTTATGCTCGTCTCAGAGAGGAATTTAAACACACTTATTGATTTTAGATATCAACAGCATTTTAAAGCTGAGCGAGGTAGAGATGGAAGTGGAAAAAATAAAACAGGAAGAGGAGGAGAAGATTTACATTTAAAAGTACCAGTTGGAACACAAGTATTTGAAGAAGATAACAAAACCCTGATATATGATTTTAAGGAAGAAAATGAAAAATTTGTTGCAGCTATTGGTGGCAAAGGAGGTTTTGGTAATACAAGGTTTAAATCATCAACTAACAGGGCTCCAAAAAAATTTACCAAAGGTGCAGTTGGTGAAGAGTTCTGGATATATCTACAACTTAAGACAATTGCAGATATCGGGATTATCGGTTTACCTAATGCAGGAAAATCAAGTTTATTAGCATCCTTAACAAGTGCAACTCCTAAAATAGCAAATTATAAATTTACCACTTTAAATCCAAATCTTGGTGTCGCAATGTACGATGATAAAGAGATAACTTTGGCAGATATTCCAGGATTAATTGAGGGAGCACATCAAGGAACGGGATTAGGAATTAAATTTTTAAAACATATAGAAAGGTGCAAAGCACTTTTACATCTAATTGATATATCAGAAAATGATTTAACCAATTCTTATCTTCAAGTAAGAGATGAGATGGGTAAATATAGCTCTGAGCTATTAAATAAGCAGGAAATAATAGTTTTTAACAAAATAGACCTAATTGATGAGGATGAAATTAAAGAAAAGATTAAAGATTTTGAAAAGATCATCAAGAAATCTGCTTTTACAACATCAACACTCGATAAAAAATCAGTATCTGATATTAAATCAAAGTTGCTTAATTATGTATCTTAAAGACTCAAAGACAGTTGTTATTAAAATTGGATCATCTTTATTAATTAATGATAAAAAAATTGTTAGAGAAAAATGGTTAACAGAATTTGCAAAGGATATTCAACATCTGCAAAAATTAAAAAAAAATATAATTTTAGTTAGTTCGGGTGCGATTGCCTTAGGATGTAAAAAATTAAAATTAAGTAAAAAAAAATTAAAACTTGATAAAAGTCAAGCAGTAGCCTCAATTGGTCAAATTGAGTTAATGAATCTTTTTAAAAAAACTTTTAATAAGTCTAAAATCAACCTTTCACAAATTTTGTTAACACTTGAAGATACTGAAAAAAGAAGAAGAGCTATTAATGCAAAAAGAACTTTCGAAAATTTGTTTAGCCTTGGCTTTATTCCAATAGTAAATGAAAATGATAGTATAGCTACTTCTGAAATTAAGTATGGTGACAATGACAGACTAGCATCTAGGGTTGCACAAATATCAAGTGCAGATTGTTTAATTTTGTTATCTGATGTAAATGGTCTTTACTCTAAAGATCCAAAATTAGATAAAAAAGCTAAGTTAATTCGTGAAATTAAAAATATTGACCAAAATGTAGAAAGGTTAGCAACAAATAAAACTGGAGAATTTGGATCTGGTGGAATGAAAACTAAGATTGATGCTGCTAAAATTTGTCAATTCTCAGGGTGCCATATGGCAATTGCTAATGGCTTAATAAATAGACCAATTCATAAAATTTTAACTAAAAACATATGTACTTGGTTTTTGCCTAAAATTTCAAAATTGGATGCTAGAAAAAAGTGGATAATAAGCTCAGTCTCTCCAAAGGGAAAAATAATTATTGATGAAGGTGCATTAACAGCTTTGAATAATGGAAAAAGTCTACTAGCTGCAGGAATAAAAGATGTGCATGGTAGTTTTAGCAAGGGTGATCATATAAAAATCCTAAATAACAATATGACAGAATTTGCTAGAGGATTAAGTAGTTTTTCTTCTGAAGAAATCTTGAAAATTAAAGGTAAGCACTCTAATAAAATAAATGATATCTTAGGCTATGTTTCAAAATCAGAAGTTATTCATAAAGATGATATGGTTTTAGTTAAATGAATATTATTTTAGAAAAAATTGGTGCGAATGCAAAAATTGCTTTTCAAAATAAAATAAATAATAAAAAAAAAAATCAAGTACTTAATGATTACATCAAACTTATTTTAAAGAACCAAAATAAAATATTAATCGAAAATGAAAAAGATATAAAAATTGCTAAATCAAAAAAACTTAAAGAAAACTTAATTAAAAGACTAGCTCTTAATAATGACAAGATAAGTTCAATTGTTAAGTCAATCAAAACTATTGCAAAATTCAAAGACCCGATAGATGTTGATCTTGAAACATGGAAAAGACCAAATGGCTTAAAAATGAAGAAAGTATCAATTCCAATTGGCATAATTGGGGTAATTTACGAGAGTAGGCCAAATGTTACTTCGGACGTATCTACACTTTGTTTTAAATCAGGAAACTGTGTAATTTTAAGAGGAGGTTCTGAGGCTTATTTTAGCAATAAAATCTTGGCTAATCTTTTTAGAAAATCTTTAGAAAAAAATAAAATAAATAAAAATTTCGTACAATTTGTTGAAAATAAAAATAGAAAACTAGTCGACTATATGCTTTCAAAAATGTCAAAATATATAGATGTTATTATTCCTCGAGGTGGAAAAAATCTTGTAAAAAAAGTACAAAATTTATCTTCTGTGCCCGTAATAGGTCACCTTGAAGGAATGTGTCATACATATATTGATAAAGATGCAAATCTCAAGATGGCAAAAAAAATTTTAATTAATGCTAAGATGCGTAATACTAGTATTTGTGGAGCTACCGAGACACTATTAATACATAAAAGTAAATCGAAAAATATAAACGAAATATTAAGCGAACTAACTAAAAAAGGTTGTTCTATTTATGCGGACAAAAAAATTCATAAATTGTTTAATGGGAATTCGAAATTAGCGAATAATAAAACCTGGTCTAAGGAACATCTATCTGCAAAAATTTCTGTAAAATTAGTTGATGGTATTACTGATGCAGTTAATCATATCAATAAGTATGGAACAATGCATACAGATGCGATAATTACAAATAATAAAATTTCTGCAAAATTTTTTATAAAGAACATTAAAAGTTCAATTGCTATCCACAATTCTTCGACTCAATATGCTGATGGAGGTGAATTTGGTTTTGGTGGAGAAGTTGGAATTTCAACAAATAAACTTCCACCAAGAGGTCCTGTAGGACTAAACCAGCTTGTTAGTTACAAATATGAGATATATGGCTCTGGACAAACAAGAAAATAAAAAAAAAATTGGTATTCTTGGTGGCACTTTTGATCCTGCACATAGAGGTCATTTAAGCATCTCTAAAGAGGCAAAAAAAAGATTTGGTATTGATAAAATTATTTGGGCTGTAACCAAAAAAAATCCATTTAAAAATAAAAGTAGTTTAAGTTTAGATAAAAGAATAAAGTATGCAAAAAAAGTTGCTCAAAATAATCTATTTATAAAAGTTAAATATTTTGAAAATAAAATTAAATCAAATAGAACAATTGATTTAATCAAAAATATTAAAAGAAAAAATAAAAATACTGATATTTACTTTATAATGGGAGCGGACAGTTTAATCAATTTTCATAAATGGAAAAATTCTGATTTAATATCATCTATGTGTAATATACTTGTATTTGATAGAGACAGATATAAGGCTAAATCATTAAGTTCTGTAAGCTTTAAAAAATACAATAAGAAAAGTATAAGATTTGTTAAATTTAATAAGGTCAATATTTCATCTTCTAAATTAAGAAAAATTTGATATTCTTTTTTTAATTAATGGACAAAAACTCTTCCCTTCATAAAGATGTGATCAATCTTTTAGATTCGAATAAAGCGTTGGATATTGTTTCAATAGATTTAGATGGCAAATCATCAATGGCGGATCAAATGATTATCGCTAGTGGAACTTCATCAAGGCACATCCAAGCCCTATCAGAACAAGTATACGAATACTTGAAAAAAAACGGTGTAAATAATTGTAAAATTGAAGGTAAGGAAAGCAATGACTGGAAACTTGTAGATGGAATAGATCTTATCATACATATTTTTAATCCTGAGAAGAGGAAATTTTATGAATTAGAAAAAATATGGTCTGAATTAATTCCTAAAGAGAAAGTAATTATATGATGAATAAATTTAAAGCTTATCTTTTTTCATTATTTATTTTTTTTTTTCTAACAAACTTTGTCAGTTCATCAGAAGAGAGCGACATATATAAAAAAATAGATGTTTTTTCAGAAGTTCTAGATAAAATTAATAAAGAATTTGTTGATGAGGTAAATCAAAGTGAAGCTATGGATGCTGCTATAAATGGTGTTTTACAATCCTTGGATCCTTATTCTGCATATATGACACCAGAGTCTTATCAGAGCATGCAAACAGAAACGAGTGGAGAGTTTGGTGGACTGGGAATAGAAGTAAGTATGGAAGCCGGTGTCATTAAGGTGATAACACCTATGGATGATTCACCTGCAGCTGAAGCGGGAGTTAAGGCTGGAGATTACATAGTAAAAATTAATGACATGCAAGTTCAGGGTAAATCTTTAAGTGAAGCAGTAGATATAATGAGAGGTCCTGTTGGATCTGATATTGAAATTACAGTTAGAAGAAGAGGGGAACGAAAAGCATTAGTTTTTAATATTACTAGAGAAAAAATTAAAGTTTCATCTGTAAAATCTGAAATATTAGATAATCAAACCGGTTATTTAAGACTTACTTCATTTAATGAAAATAGTAGTAATCAAATTAGTGATAAAATTAAAGAGTTTAGAAAAAATGAAAATGTTAAAAATTATATTTTAGACTTAAGAAACAATCCTGGGGGGCTGCTTTCTCAAGCAATCAAAGTTACAGATTTCTTTATAGATAGTGGAGAAATTGTTTCAACTAAAAGTAAGAGAAAATATGAAAGTAGAAAATTCTTTGCAAGAAAAGGTGATATATTGGATGGAGATACAATTGTTGTTTTAATAAATTATGGTTCAGCTTCAGCATCTGAAATAGTGGCAGGCGCTCTTAAAGACCATAAAAGAGCAATAATAATAGGTGAAAATAGTTATGGTAAAGGCTCCGTACAATCAATTATTCCACTAAAGAATAAAGGTGCAATTAGATTAACTGTATCTAAATATTATCTTCCATCTGGAAAATCTATTTCTGAAATTGGTGTTTCTCCTGATATTGAGATATCTGAAGGATCTGATGATTTTAGGTTTAATACTGATACAGATAATCAACTTCAATTCGCTCTAAAGCTTTTAAACAGCTAAAATGAAGGAGAAATACAAAAATTTACCACTTAGAAGTGGTGTTGGGATAGTTGTTTTAAATAAAGAAAATAAAATTTTTGTTGCAAAAAGAATAGACAATAAAAAAAATTTTTGGCAAATGCCCCAAGGTGGAGTTGATAAGGGTGAAGACTTATATGAAGCTGCAATTAGAGAATTAGAAGAGGAAACTAGTATTAAATCAGTAAGTTTAATTAAAAAAATTGATGGCTTACTAACTTACTATTTACCAAATGAATTATTAGGAATTATTTGGAAAGGTAAATTTAAAGGTCAAAAACAGCAATGGTATGTAATGAGATTTGAGGGTGATGAAAAAGAAATTAATATTAGAACAAAACATCCAGAGTTTCTAGAATGGAAGTGGGTGGAACCAGATAGAATTACTGATCTTGTGGTAGAATTTAAACTACATGTGTACGAGAAAATTCAAGAAGAGGTTAAAAAAATTTTAATTAATTGATTTTAGTACTTCAAGTTTTTGATCAAGCAAATATTTTTCTTGGTCATTAATTTCAGATTTGTTTAGTTCCTCTTCAGCAGATTTTTGAATTTCCGAAATTTTTTCTTTATCAATGTCTTTTAAATTTAAAATAAGACTTGTAAGTATAGAAAGATTGTTATTTTTAAATTCAATTATTCCGTCATTTACGTAAAAGCTTTCCTCACCAGACTTTGAAAATATTTTAATTATTCCTGGTTTTAAAAAAGAAATAATAGAGATATGGTCTTTTAAAATTCCTATCTCGCCTTCGAATGCAGGAACAACTACTTCAGTCACATCATCTTTTAACAGAAATGACTTTTCAGGATTTACTATTTCTACGGAATATTCTTCGCTCATTATGCTGCTGCTTCGTTAGCTAAACTCTCAGCTTTTTGGATAGCTTCTTCAATAGTACCAACCATATAAAATGCAGCTTCTGGTAAATGGTCATATTCACCTTTACAAATAGCATCGAAGCCTTTGATCGTTGACTCTAAGTCAACAAGTTTCCCTGGCGAACCAGTAAATACTTCGGCAACAAAGAAAGGTTGAGAAAGAAATCTTTGTATTTTTCTAGCTCTAGCAACAACTAACTTGTCTTCCTCAGATAACTCATCCATTCCCAAAATCGCGATTATGTCTTGTAAAGATTTGTACGTTTGTAGAACTTTTTGCACTTCTCTTGCTACTCTATAATGTTCATCTCCAACTATTCTAGGATCCAGAATTCTTGAAGTTGAGTCTAAAGGGTCAACGGCTGGATAAATTCCTATTTCAGCAATTTGTCTAGAAAGTACAGTTGTTGCATCTAAGTGTGCAAATGAAGTTGCAGGCGCAGGGTCAGTTAAGTCGTCTGCAGGAACATAAATTGCCTGAACAGATGTAATTGAACCTTTATTCGTTGTTGTAATTCTTTCCTGTAGGTTACCCATATCTGTTGCTAATGTTGGTTGATATCCGACAGCCGAAGGTATTCGGCCTAATAATGCTGAAACCTCAGATCCCGCTTGTGTAAATCTAAATATGTTATCAACAAAGAATAGTACGTCTTGACCTTCTTGATCTCTAAAATACTCAGCGACAGTTAATCCAGTTAAGGCTACTCGAGCTCTCGCTCCTGGAGGCTCATTCATTTGTCCATAAACTAATGCTGCTTTAGAACCTTCACCATCAGTTTTAATAACACCAGAGTCTATCATTTCATGGTAAAGATCATTTCCCTCTCTAGTTCTTTCTCCCACTCCCGCAAAAACTGAAAATCCACCATGAGCTTTTGCAACGTTGTTAATCAATTCCATAATTAAAACAGTTTTACCAACTCCGGCTCCACCAAATAAACCGATTTTACCACCTTTTGCGTAGGGAGCTAAAAGATCAATAACTTTTATTCCTGTTACAAGTATTTCAGTTTCTGTTGATTGATCATTAAATTCAGGTGCGGCTCTATGAATTGGCCAGTTATCTGAGCTTTTAACTTCTCCTCGTTCATCAATAGGCTCACCTATTACATTTATTATTCTTCCAAGTGTCTCTGGTCCTACTGGGACTTTAATTGGAGCAGCTGTATCTGTTACCTCGTCTCCTCTTTTAAGACCTTCTGTTGCATCCATTGCAATTGTTCTAACACTTGATTCCCCCAAATGTTGTGCAACTTCTAATACTAATCTATTTCCACCGTTATCGCACTCTAGTGCAGTTAAAATTTCTGGTAGTTCTCCATCAAATTTTACGTCTACTACCGCCCCAATGATCTGTGTTATTTGTCCTTTTCTCATAATTATAAACTTTCTGCTCCTGAAATTATTTCTATTAACTCTTTAGTAATTGCTGCCTGACGACTTCTATTATACTCAATAGTAAGTTTGTCAACCATTTCACCTGCGTTTCTGGTTGCATTATCCATTGCACTCATTCTTGAACCTTGCTCGCTAGCTGAATTCTCTAACATCGCTTTAAAAATCTGAGTTGAAATATTTTTAGGTAATAAGTTGTTCAATATTTCGTCTTCTTCAGGCTCAAATTCATAGTTATCTTCTGATGAATTTTCCTCATTTTCAGATGCTTTTAAAGGAATAATTTGTTGTTCTTGTGGTATTTGAGTAATTACATTCTTAAATTGGTTATAAAAAATTGCACATACATCAAATTCTTTTTTTTCAAATTTTTCTATTAGTATCTTACCTACTTTATCTGCATCAAAATAATTTACATTTTTTGAATCTTTAAAAGATATTTTTTCAATAATATTATCACCATAAAGACGTTTTAATTGGTCATAACCTTTAGTTCCAACTGTAATAATTTTTAGTGTTTTTCCTTCATCTAAAATTTTTTGAAAATATAGTTTAGCTTTCTTAATAATATTTGTATTAAAACCTCCACAAAGACCTCTGTCTGATGTCATGACAACACACAAATGTACTTTGTCTTCACCAGAACCAGATAAAAGTTTTGGGGCATTTTCAATGTCTGAAATACCATTTGATAAGTTTAAAATAATATTATTCATTTTATCGGAATAAGGTCTGCCTTTCTCAGCACTCTCCTGGGCTCTTCGTAGCTTTGCAGCAGCTACCATTTTCATTGCCTTAGTAATCTTTTGGGTAGACTTAACGCTTGATATTCTTTTTTTTAGATCGTCTAAACTAGCCATTATTTTTTATGCGTTAAAATCTTTCTTAAGTTGTAAAATAATTTCATTCAATTCTTTCTCTTTATCATCTTCAAGTTTTCCTGAAGCTGTGATTGACTCAATTATATCTGGTTTTTCAGCTTTACATTTTTCTATAATTTTATTCTCGAAACTTGCAATATCCTTTTGTTCAATATCATCAAGATGTCCTCTAACTCCACAAAATACAGAAATGACTTGTTCTGCAACTGTCATAGGAGAATATTGATTTTGCTTTAAAAGTTCGGTTAACTTTGATCCTCTATTAAGTAATTTCTGAGTAGATGCATCGAGGTCTGAGCCAAATTGTGCAAACGCAGCCATTTCTCGATATTGTGCAAGCTCTAATTTCATGGAACCTGAAACTTTCTTCATCGCTTTAGTTTGAGCAGATGATCCAACTCTTGACACAGATAATCCAACATTTATGGCAGGTCTTATACCTTGGTTAAAAAGTTCTGTTTCAAGAAATATTTGACCATCAGTAATTGAAATAACATTTGTTGGTATGAATGCAGAAACATCTCCTCCTTGAGTTTCGATAATTGGAAGAGCTGTTAATGATCCTCCACCATGCTCATCACTCAATTTTGCTGCTCTTTCTAATAATCTACTATGTAAGTAAAATACATCTCCAGGGTATGCTTCTCTTCCAGGAGGTCTTCTTAATAGAAGTGACATTTGTCTATATGCAACAGCTTGTTTTGATAAATCATCATATATAATCAAGGCATGCATCCCATTATCTCTAAAATACTCACCCATAGTGCATCCAGTATAAGGTGCTAAAAATTGCAAAGGTGCTGCATCTGATGCGGTTGCTGCAACTATTGTTGTGTATTCCATCGCACCAGCTTCTTCTAGTGTTTTTTCAATCTGCCTAACTGTAGATCTCTTTTGGCCTACAGCTACATAAATACAATATAGTTTTTTCTTCTCATCACCTGACTCGTTAATTTTTTTCTGGTTTATAATAGCATCAATTGCAACTGCTGTTTTACCTGTTTGTCTATCACCAATAATTAATTCTCTTTGTCCTCTTCCAATTGGAACTAAACTATCAATTGATTTAAGTCCAGTCTGCATCGGTTCACTTACAGATTTACGTGGAATTATACCAGGAGCTTTAACTTCAACCCTACTTCTTTTTAAACTTTTATCTAACGCACCTTTTCCGTCAATTGGGTTTCCTAAACCATCAACTACTCTACCAAGCAATTCTTTTCCAACTGGTGTGTCAACAATCGCACCAGTTCTTTTTACAGTATCACCTTCTTTAACTGCTCTATCATCACCAAAAATCACTACACCTACATTTTCACTCTCAAGGTTTAATGCCATTCCTTTAGAGCCATCAGAAAATTCTACCATTTCTCCAGCTTGAACATTATCTAATCCATAAATTCTTGCTATACCATCTCCTACTGATAAAACTTGACCAACCTCTGTAACCTCAGCTTTATCTCCAAACTTTTTAATTTGTTCTTTTAATATTTTTGTTACTTCTGAAGGATTTATTTCCATTTAAGCCTCTATCATTGTATTTTCGATTTGTTGTAATTTATTTTTAATAGAGGTATCTACCATAATACTGCCAACTTGTATTACTAAACCTCCAATTAAACTTTTGTCATATTTATAGTCTAATTTTATTTTTGCGTTAAAATTTTGAGACAATTCGTCTTTGATTTTAATTACTTGTTCTCCTGATAATTCTTTAGAGGAAATTAGTTCAGCTTTTACTTCTCCTCTTTTTTTTGAGCAAGTATCAACAAAATCTTGAAGAATTGTTTTTATATAAAAAAATCTTCTTTTAGATATTAGAAAACCTATAAATTTTGATATTAAAGAGTTTAATTTATAATTTTCTGCAATTTTGTTAATTACATCCTGAAGTTCATTTACTGAGTTAGTAGGATCTTTTATTAATGAACTGAAATCTTTACTTTCATCTATTAATTTTAACAAAGATATTGATTGTTCTTCAACCTCATCAATTGAATTATTTTCATTAGCCAATTCATATAGTGCTAAAGAATATCTACTTGCTGTAGTTGCTGAAAAACTGTTATTTTTGCTCAATTTTAACTCTTTGTTTTAGAAGATTTTTTGGGATTAATTAGCATATGAGTTTAGTGTCTTCAAGTAACAGATTGACTAAATAGTGCAAAATTTGACCATTAATTGAAGGTTATTGGGTCAACATCAACTGTTAGTTTTATTTCTTTAGGTAATTTGTACGTAATTAAGACTTCACTCAATCTTTTTTGAATATTAGAACCCTTTTTAGATCTTATCAAAAGTCTCTGCCTATACTTTCGTCTAACTCGATATATAGGTGCATTAACAGGTCCCAAAATTTTTTCGTTTAAGGATTCTGATAAAATATTTTTTATATCCATTGACTCTTTTTCTAAACTTCTTTCATTTGAAGAGGTGAGTATTAATGAAATAAATCTTTCAAAAGGTGGTAGATTATTTTTCTCTCTTAATTTCAATTCATTTTCTAAAAAAATAAAAGGATCAGGATTTGTTATTTGATTTATAATACTTTGGTTTGAGTTATATGTTTGAAAATATACTTTAGCTGGTTTACCAGTTCTTCCAGCCCGTCCAGATAATTGGTGATAGAGTTGTAAGTTTTTTTCTGCAGTTCTTAAATCGTGTCCATTTGAATTAAGATCAATATCTAAAATAACAATGCAGTTTAATTTTGGAAAATGAAAACCTTTAGAAATTAATTGTGTTCCAATAAGAATATCAATTTTTCCTTTAACTATATCTTCTAATTTTTTTTTAGAAGATTTTTTATTCATGGTATCACTTGAAAAAATTGATATTTTTTTATTTGGGAATTTAAGTTTAACCTCTTCAGAAATTCTCTCAACACCAGGGCCACTAAAAACAAAATCACATACCTCACCTTTCTTACAATTTCTACTTAACTGAGCTTGAAAACCACAATAATGACAAAGTAATTTATTTTTATGTTTGTGATATACTAAATTTATTGAACAATTTGGACAGGAGTAAACATTTAAACATTTTTTACAAAGAGCATATGGAGCAAAACCCCTTCTATTAATAAAAAATAATACTTGGTCTTTTTTTTTTAAGTGATTATTTACCTTCTCCAAGGTTTCATTGGCAATCCATGATTGTTTATCTAACTTATTTTTATTTAAGTCTATTATTTCATATGAAGGTAAATTTGCATCTTTATATCTTTTAGTTAAACGTGATACAGAATATTTTTTTTTCTTAATATTTGCATATGTTTCTATTGAGGGTACAGCAGTAACAAGATTGATAGGGATATTTTCAAAATTAGCTCTGGCAATTGCCATGTCTCTTGCATTATAAATTACTCCTTCATCTTGTTTGAATGATTGATCGTGCTCTTCGTCTACAATTATAATTCCAAGATTTTTAAATGGTAAAAATAATGAGGAACGAGCACCAATAATTACATTAATTTTTCCTGATGATACTCCACTCCAAATTATTTTCTTTTTTTTAGGTGTTATTCCAGAGTGCCATACTGCAGCACTGAAACCAAAAAATTCTTCAAATTTATTTTCAAATTCTGCAGTTAAACCAATTTCAGGTAGTAGAATCATTGCTTGATGCCCTTTTTCTAACAATTGTTTTATATGCTTAAAATAAACAATTGTTTTTCCTGAACCTGTAGTCCCTTGTAAAAGATGGACTCTAAATTTATTATTTTTTTTTGATATTTCCTCAAATATTTCTCTTTGATCTGAAGACAGGGTAAACTTATTTACAAACTTTTGTTTATTATAGGGTAGATAATTTTCATCTTCATAATTAGTGATTGCTTCTCCACTAAGTAAATGTAATTTTAAACACATTCCTTTTGGCACTAAGTTGTATTCCGAAAACCAATTCAAAAAAGTAATAATTTCTTTTTTAAGTGGTTCAATTTCTATTTTTTTAAGAATTTTTTTTATCTGGAAATTTTTTTTATTTTTTTTTTCAAATTCATTCCATACAACACCTGTTATTTTCGATTTTCCAAAGGGAACATAAACATAATCTCCAACTTTAAGATCCAAGTCACTTTCATATGTAAAAGGGAAATTAAATATATTAGGTATTAGGACAGGATATTTCATAAATAAATTATGAAATATATTAAGAGTGAATTTGTCTTTTATCTACAGATAAAGCAGCTTCTTTTATCGCTTCTGAAAAAGTAGGATGAGCATGACATGTTCTTGCAATATCTTCGGAACTAGCGCCAAATTCCATTGCTACGGACATTTCTGCAATCATTTCTCCAGCATGAGGTCCGATTATATGTACTCCCAACACTCTGTCTGTTGTACTTTCAGCTAATATTTTAACGAATCCCTCTGGCTCATTTATTGCTTTAGCTCTTGAGTTTGCCATAAATGGAAATTTACCTATTTTGTAGTTTACTTTTTTTTCTTTTAATTCTTCCTCATTTTTACCAACATAGGCTACCTCGGGTGAAGTATATATTACTCCAGGTATAATATCATAATTTACATGACCAGACTGTCCAGCAATTAACTCTGCTACTGCTATTCCTTCCTCCTCAGCTTTATGAGCTAACATTGGTCCATTTATGACATCTCCTATTGCATAAACATTTTTAACATTAGTCTCAAAATTTTTATTAACTGTAATTTTTCCTTTTTTATCGAGATTTACTCCAATTTTTTTTAAATTTAATTTATCGGTGTAAGGTTTTCTTCCAACAGAAATTAAAACTACATCAGCTTCAATTTTATTTTTTGCGTCTTTATTAGAGGTTTCTATTATTACTCCTTGGTCATTTTTAGAAATTTTTTCAACTTTAGTATTTAACTCAAATTTAATGTTCTGTTTTTTTAATATTTTCATAAATTCATTTGAAATTTCTTTATCAAGCCCTGGAGTTATGTGGTCTAAATATTCTATAACATGAACCTCAGTTCCTAGTCTTGACCATACAGAACCCATCTCTAAGCCAATATATCCACCCCCAACAACAACCATTTTTTTTGGAAGTTTTGAAATATTAAGAGCTCCTGTTGATGAAAGAATTTTTTTTTCGTCAAAATCTATTCCTGGAAGTGATAGGGGTTCTGATCCAGTACTTATAATGGTTTTATCAGTTTTAATTTTTATCTCTGATTTATCATTTTTGACTAAAATTTCGTTTTTTTCATTAAAAGATCCAACCCCTTTAATGTAAGTGACTTTATTTTTTTTAAATAAGAACTCCACTCCTTTTGTAAGTGTTGCAACCGAGCTGTCTTTATTACTCATCATTTTTTCAAGATTTAGCTTAATTTCTCCAGTTTCAATACCAATATTTGAGAAGTTTTTAGCTCTATGAAAACTTTCTGACATATTTAAAAGACTTTTAGAAGGAATACACCCTATATTAAGGCAAGTGCCTCCCAAAGATCCTCTAGACTCTATACATGCAGTTTTTAAGCCTAATTGTGATAATCTAATTGCACATACATATCCTGCAGGTCCTCCTCCAATTACAGTAACATCAAATTTTTCAGCCATTAGATATTTAAAAATAATCTTCTAGGGTCTTCTAAATTTTCTTTAACAGTTTTTAAGAACGACACGGATTCCTTTCCATCAATAATTCTATGATCATATGACAAGGCCAAGTACATTATTGGTTTTATTTTTATCTCACCATTATCATTTACAGGTCTTTCAACAATATTATGCATACCTAATACACCTGATTGAGGAGGGTTTAATATTGGTGTTGAAAGCATGGAACCATATACACCTCCATTGCTAATTGTAAACGTGCCTCCTTGTAAGTCCTCAATTGTTAAACTACCTGTGTTTGCTTTTTCAGATAATTTTTTTATTTCTTTTTCTATTTCAGCAAATGACATCTCATCTGCATTTCTAAGCACTGGAACTACTAAACCTTTTTCAGTTCCAACAGCGAAACTAATATTATAATAATTCTTATAAATTATGTCTTGATCTTCAACCTCAGCGTTAATTGCTGGAAATAATTTTAGTCCAACGACACAAGCTTTAACAAAAAATGACATTAGACCTAGCTTTATTCCGTATCTGCTTTTGAAATCTTCTTGGTTATCTTTTCTCATTGCCATAATCCCAGACATATCTACCTCGTTAAAAGTAGTTAACATTGCTGCATTGTCTTGAGCTTGTTTTAATCTTTTTGCAATCGTTTGCCTTAAACGAGTCATTTTAATTCTTTCTTCTTCACCGTATTGAATTCTTCTCTGGTTGGGTTGTGGGTTGGCTCCCATCATTGTAATTAGATCACCTTTTAAAATTCTTCCTGCTTTGCCTGTTCCCTTTACATTATCTAAGTTGATATTTTTTTCTGCAACCATTTTTCTAACTGCAGGTGAAAGAATAATTGGTTGTTGTGGGGTTTCCTCTGTTTCTACTTCCTCAGTTAAAAGTAAAGGCTCTTCCTCTAATAGCTCCATTGAACGATCTTCAGTTAATACTAATGGTTCTTCTAACTTAGTTTGAGGTTTTTTTTCTATATCTAAATTAATTACATTGCTTTTCTGATCTTTAAATTCTTTCTCTTCATTATCCTCAAGTTGTTTTTTGCTTTCGGGTACATTTTTAATATCAACATTCCCTTCAGAAATTGAGCCTAATACAGCTCCAACTTCAACTGTATCTCCATCTTTAAAACTAATTTCAGATAATATTCCACTTACTGGGGAAGGAACTTCTAAATTTACTTTATCAGTTTCCAGTTCAACTATTGCCTCATCGGCCTCAACTGTTTCACCTTCTTTTTTCAACCATTTAGAAACTGTTGCCTCTGTTATACTTTCGCCTAACGTAGGGACTAAAATTTTTTCACTCATTAATTAAATACTTCATTTATAATTTCTTGTTGTTCAAGTTGATGCCTTTTAGCATATCCTGTAGCTGGCGATGCATCAGGACTTCTTCCAATATAACAAACCTTATTATTTTTAGCTTTAATGGTATCCAATGTCCATTGGATATAATCTCTCACTGAAAACCATGCACCCATATTTTTTGGCTCTTCCTGACACCAATAAAAATTAGCATTTTTAGCGTATGGTTTAAGTTCTTTTACTAAACTCTTCGCTGGGAAAGGATAAAGTTGCTCAATTCTAAACATGACCACATCATCTCTTTTTAACTTTTCTCTAGCATTCAAAAGATCAAAATATACTTTTCCCGAACAGATTATAACTTTTTTAATTTCACTAGATTTTTTTAATTTAATAAAATTTTTAGATTGATCACTTAATGCATGATCCCACATTATTCGATGAAATGATGTTTGCTTACTAAAATCATCAATGGTTGATACACAAAACTTATTTCTTAATAAAGATTTAGGTGTCATGATTACAAGTGGTTTTCTAAAATCACGATGTATTTGTCTACGTAAAGCATGAAAATAATTTGCTGGAGTTGTACAATTCATAACTTGAAGGTTATCATTTGCACACATTTGTAAAAATCTTTCAAGTCTAGCTGATGAATGTTCTGGTCCTTGACCTTCATAACCATGAGGTAATAGCATTACTAAACCTGAAGCTCTTTGCCATTTTCTTTCACCAGAAGCAATAAATTGATCAATTATAACTTGCGCACCATTAGCAAAATCACCAAACTGAGCTTCCCAGAGTGTAAGCGTATTTGGTTCAACTAAACTATATCCATATTCAAATCCTAAAACTGCGAGTTCAGATAAAAAACTATCTACTATTTCAAATTTTTTTTGGTTTTTTGAGATGTTGTTTAAAGGAATATATCTAGAGTTATCCATCTGATCTCTTAAAACTGAATGTCTCTGACTAAAAGTCCCCCTGCCGGAGTCCTGCCCAACAAATCGAACTGGAAAACCCTCATCTAATAACGAACCAAATGCTAAAGACTCAGCGGTAGACCAGTCAATATTTACGCCATCATCAACAGATTTTTTTCTAATTTGTAGAATTTTGTTAATAGTTTTGTGAATATTTATTTCTGCTGGAACCACGTTTATTTTATGTGAAATATTTTTAAGTATTTTTTTATCTGCTCCAGTAATGCCTCTTTTATCTTTTCCTTTTTTAGGTTTATAGCTAGACCAGGCTCCTTCAAACCATTCAATTTTAGGATTATAATCTTTAGCTGTTTTAAATTGATCATCTAAAAGGTCTTTAAATCTTTTTATTTGATCATTTAAACCCTCTTTGGATATTAAATTTTCGTTAATAAGTTTAGATCCATATATATTTGCTGTTGATTGATGCGATCTAATTTTTTTATACATCAATGGTTGGGTGAATGATGGCTCATCTCCTTCATTATGTCCAAATCGTCTGTAACAAACTAAGTCGATAACTACATCTCTATTAAACTGCAATCTAAACTCAGTAGCGATTCTTGAGCCATAAACAACTGCTTCTGGGTCATCTCCATTGACATGGATGATAGGTGCATCAACCATTTTAGCAATATCTGAAGGGTGAGGGGAAGATCTTGCAAACCTTGGACTTGTAGTAAATCCTATTTGATTATTTACTATTATGTGAATTGTTCCACCTGTGTTGTGCCCCGGTAAACCCGACATTGCAAAACATTCAGCTACAATACCCTGTCCAGCAAAAGCAGCGTCGCCATGTATTAAAATTGGAATTACTTTATTTCTCTCAGCATCTTTATGAAAAAATTGTTTTGCTCTAGTCTGACCTAATACAACCGGATTAACTGCTTCCAAGTGTGAAGGATTGTCTGTTAAACTTACATGAACAGAATTTCCATCAAATTCTCTGTCTGATGAAGCTCCCAAATGATATTTCACATCCCCAGCACTATCTTCGTCTGTATTATTTATTTCACCTGCAAATTCATTAAATATTCTTTTGTATGATTTTTGTAAAACGTTAGCTAAAACATTTAGTCTTCCTCTGTGAGACATTCCAATTTTAACCTCTTTAATCTTAGATTGGCCCCCAATTTTTATAATTTGTTCAAGACCTGGAATTAAGCTTTCACCTCCATCTAAACCAAACCTTTTAGAACCAACATATTTTGTATGTAAAAATTTCTCAAATCCCTCAGCTTGAATTAATTTATTTAAAATTGCACTTTTACCGTTTTCTGTAAATTTTAATGCATTTTCGTCTTTTTCTACCCTGTCCCTAAACCATTTTCTTTCTGTTGGATTGGATATGTGCATATATTCATAACCAATTGATCCACAATAAGTTTTTCTGAGTATGGATAAAATTTCTCTTATGCTTGAATATTCTTTATTTAAAACACCATCTAAATATATTTGCTTATCATAATCTTCTTTATCAAAACCGTAATTTTCTGGATGTAATTCATCTAGATATTCACTTTCTCTTATTTCTAATGGATCTAATTTAGAGAGTAGATGACCTCTTTGTCTATAAGATCTAATGAGTGAAACAGCTCTTATTGAATTACTATTACCAGCTACTAAATCAGCCTGATTAACTTTTAAATCAGATTCTTCTTTTTTTAATTCAATATTTTCTTTAATTTTTACTTTTTTTGGACTCCATGAAGGACCTTTTATTTCTTTTATAACAGAGTCTAGATCTTCACCTATATCAAGAAAATATTCTTTCCACGCATTTGGTAGGCTAGGATCTTCATTTATGAACTTTACATACATTTGCTCAATAAATGCATTGTTTGATTTGTTTAAAAATGAAGTTTTTTTGTACTCAAGATTTTTGGAAGCTGACATATTTATTATTTAAATATTATACAAACAAAATGTTATCAATTAGACAATTTATTTAGTAGCGTTTTTCCAATATCTGAAGGAGAATTAGCAACAGTAATACCACAATCTTGCATAGTTTTTATCTTTTCTTCTGCATTTCCTTTGCCACCTGAAATAATAGCACCAGCATGTCCCATTCTTCTTCCTGGTGGAGCAGTTACTCCAGCTATAAATCCAACAATTGGTTTTTTTATTTTATGATTTTTTACAAATTCTGCTGCTTCTTCTTCAGCAGTTCCACCTATTTCTCCAATCATTAGTATAGACTCTGTTTGATCATCATTTAAAAATAAATCAAGGCAATCAATGAAATTAGTTCCATTAATTGGATCACCACCAATTCCTATACATGTTGATTGGCCAAGATTGTTCTCAGTTGTTTGAGCAACTGCCTCATAGGTTAGTGTTCCTGATCTTGATACAATTCCAACTGAACCTTTTTTATGAATATTGCCTGGCATAATTCCAATTTTACATTCGTTAGGTGTTATTATTCCTGGACAATTTGGACCAATTAATCTGGAGTTGGAATTTTGTAATTTTTTTTTTACTTTTAACATATCTAAAATTGGTATTCCTTCACTTATACAAACAATTAATTCAATAGATGCATCGATGGCTTCAATGATGGCTGATGAAGCAAACTTTGCAGGCACATATATCATTGTTGCATCTGCACCAGTGGCATCTTTTGCTTCTTTAACGGTGTTAAACACTGGTCTTTCTAAATGAATTTGTCCACCTTTTTTTGGTGTCACTCCCCCAACTAAGTTTGTTCCATATTTAATAGATTGTTCAGAATGAAAAGTACCATGAGATCCTGTAAAACCTTGGCAAATTACTTTTGTATTTTTATCAATTAATACTGACATTATTTTATTGCCTCTACAACTTTTTTTGCAGCATCTGATAAGTCATTTGCAGATATAATTTTTAAACCAGAATTCTCTAATATCTTTTTTCCTTCTTCAAAGTTTGTTCCTGCTAATCTCACTACTAACGGAACTTTAATTTTAATTTCTTTTGCTGCATCTACAACACCTTGCGCAAGTACATCACATCTCATAATTCCACCAAAAATATTTATCAATATTCCTTTAACATTTTTATCTGATAAAATAATTTTGAATGCAGCAGAAACTTTTTCTTTTGATGCTCCACCTCCTACATCTAAAAAATTTGCAGGCTCTTCACCATAAAGCTTTATGATATCCATTGTAGCCATTGCTAATCCTGCACCGTTTACCATACATCCTATACTTCCATCTAATTTTATATATGCCAAGTCATGTTTGCTTGCTTCAATTTCAGTGGCTTCTTCCTCATTATAGTCTCTTAATTCTTGAATCTCAGGATGTTTAAATAATGCATTTTCATCAAATGTCATTTTTGCATCAAGACAAACTACTTTATTTTCTTTCGTTAAAATAAGTGGGTTAATTTCTACTAAATTTGCATCATTTTCTATGAACAATTTATAAATTGCTTTTATTAAGCTTATAGCTTCTGAACCAGAATTATCGTCTAATTCAAAAACCTTAATAATTTTCTTACAATCAATCTCGGAAATTTCTTGGTTAAAATCGACTTTAGTTGTTAAAATTTTTTCAGGTGTATTTTGGGCAACTTCTTCAATGTTCATTCCTCCTTGATCACTTGAAATAAATGCAATTTTTGAACTTACTCTATCAACTAGGCAAGAAAGATAAAATTCTTTACTAATATTAGATACCTCCTCAACATATAGTCTTTTTACTTCTCTACCTAACGGTCCTGTTTGATGAGTAATTAGGTTTTTGCCAAGCAAAATATTTGCTTCTTTTTCTAAATTTTCTAAATTATCAACAATTTTTACTCCGCCAGCCTTACCTCTTCCACCAGCATGAATTTGAGCTTTAAGAACATACTTATCAGTTTTCAATTCTTTAGTTTTTTGCAAAAGATCGGATACATTAAATGCAAATACTCCCTCGGGCACATTCGCTCCATACTTTTTTAGAATTTGTTTTGCTTGGTGCTCGTGAATATTCATTTAGTCTTTATTCAAATCAGGATCTATTTTTGATGCTGCATCCCACAATTTGATGACTGCTTCCACAGAATTATTAAATTCTGTTTTTTCATTCTCATTAAGATCAATTTCATCAATCCTTTCAACACCTTCTTTTCCGATGATAACAGGAACACCAGCATAAACATTATTAATCCCATATTCTCCATGTAGATGTGCTGCACATGGTAAAAGTTTTTTTTGATCTTTTAAAAATGCTTCTGCCATCTCTACTCCGGAAGCCGCTGGTGCATAAAATGCAGATCCCTTTTCCAAATATTTAACAATCTCAGCACCACCATCTCTTGTTCGTTGATTAATACTCTCTAATTTTTCTTCAGAAATTTTTCCATCTTTTAATAAATCCATTAAAGGTTTTCCAGAGATCTTAGTAAATCTTGGAAGGGGTACCATTGTATCTCCATGCCCACCCATTACCATTGCATCAATTTCTCTTACAGGTACATTTAATTCCTCAGATAAAAAAAGTTTAAAACGTGAACTATCTAAAATACCAGCCATCCCAACTACTTTATTTGCTGGAAGTCCTGAATATTTTTGAAATGCCATTACCATTACATCTAATGGATTTGTAATACATATAACGAAAGCGTTAGGTGCATTTACTTTTATTCCTTCTGCAACCTGCTTAATAATTTTTAAATTAATTCCAAGTAAATCATCTCTACTCATACCTGGCTTTCTTGGTACTCCTGCAGTTATGATAATTACATCAGAATCTTTAATATCTTCATAATTATCTGTTCCTGAAAATTTAACGTTAAAACCATCAACTGACGAAGATTGTGCAATATCTAAGGCTTTTCCTTTAGCAATTCCACTAGCAACATCAAACAGAACAACCTCATTTACAAGCTCTTTTAGGCCAATCAAATGAGCTAAAGTCCCACCTATTTGACCAGCACCTATTAAAGAAATTTTTGACATATTTTATTCCATAGTTGGCATAATAAATTCAGGATTTGACCTTATGCCTGAAGGCCATCTAGAGGTAATAGTTTTCAATTTTGTATAAAATTTAATTCCTTCCATGCCATGCATCCCGCTATCTCCAAACAATGATCTTTTCCATCCACCAAAACTATGAAATGCCATAGGAACTGGTATTGGAACATTTATTCCAACCATTCCAACTTGGATTTTACTTGCAAAAGTTCTTCCTGCATCACCATCTCTAGTATAAATACTTACACCGTTTCCATACTCATGCTCATTTATCATTTTGGTTGCTTCTTCAAAAGTTTTTACTCTTACCACTGATAGAACAGGACCAAAAATCTCTTCTTTATAAATTCTCATATCAGTAGTCACATGATCAAACAAACATCCACCTATATAAAAACCATTTTCATACCCTTGAAGTTTTAAATCTCTACCATCAAGAGCTAATTTAGCTCCCTCTTTAACTCCTAAATCAACATATCCTTTTACTTTTTCTAAATGTTGTTTTGTAACAAGAGGACCCATCTCTGAGGATTTATCCATACCAGGACCAATTTTTAATGCTTCAGCTTTTTTTACTAACCTAGATACTAACTCATCACCAATATCACCAACTGCTACAGCAACGGACTGGGCCATACATCTTTCACCTGCAGATCCATATGCAGCACCCATTAGACCATTTACAGCTCCTTCTAAATCGCAATCGGGCATCACCACTAAATGATTTTTAGCTCCACCTAATGCTTGAACTCTTTTTTCATTTTTGGCAGCATTCTCATATATATATTTAGCTATAGGTGTTGATCCAACAAAGCTTACAGCTTTAATATCATTGTTTGAAAGTATAGCGTCTACAACTTCTTTATCTCCGTTGACAACATTAAAAACTCCAGCAGGAAGACCAGCTTCGTGAAGTAATTCTGCTAATCTCATCGGACATGAGGGATCTTTTTCTGATGGTTTAAGAATAAAAGTATTTCCACATGCTATAGCTAATGGAAACATCCACATTGGCACCATTGCAGGAAAATTAAAAGGTGTTATTCCAGCAGCTACACCTAAAGGCTGTCGCATGGAATAACTATCAACATTTGTCCCAACATTCTCAGAAAATTCACCTTTAAGCACATGAGGAATTCCACATGCAAACTCGACAACTTCCAATCCTCTTATTAATGATCCTTTTGCATCCTCATAAACTTTTCCATGTTCAGAGACAATTAACTTTGTTAATTCATCAAAATTTTTTTCTATAAGTTCTTTAAACTTAAACATTATCCTAGCTCTTTGAAGTGCAGGCTTTAGTGACCATGTCTCAAAGGCTTTCTTGGCAATTTCAACTGTTTTATCTAAATCTGATTTAGTAGCTAAAATAACTTCCGATTCTTGATCTCCAGTAGCAGGGTTAAAAACTTGTCCTTTTCTTTGTGAAGTACCATCTATTACTTTTCCACCAACGAAATGTTTGATTATATTCATGAGTGAAATTATTTAATTAAGTAATTAGGCCGTTGCAAGCATTTTCTTTATCTCTGCAATAGCTTTTGCAGGATTCAAGCCCTTTGGGCAAGCATTTGTACAATTCAAGATAGTATGGCATCTATAAAGCTTAAGTTCATCAGCTACTTTTTTAAGTCTTTCTTTTCTATCTTCATCTCTACTATCAATTATCCACCTATAAGCCTGAAGTAATACAGCTGGACCTAAATATTTTTCACCGTTCCACCAATAACTTGGGCAAGACGTTGAACAACATGCACACATAATACATTCATATAATCCATCTAATTTTGCTCTGTCATTTTTAGATTGGATATTCTCTTTATCATTTACTTTTGAGGTTTTTAACCAAGGTTCAACAGACTCATATTGTTTATATAATGTGCTTAAATCACCGATTAAATCTTTTAAAACTTTTAGATGTGGTAAAGGATAAATATCAATATCTCCATCCAGTTCAGAATGGGACTTAGTGCATGCTAAACCGTTTTTTCCATTCATATTCATCGCACAAGATCCACAAACTCCATGGGCACAAGATCTTCTGTAAGCTATAGAAGGATCTATTTCATTTTTTATTTTGTTTAAAACATCAAGGACTTTAGATGAACAATTATCCATATCAACTTCATAGGTATCAAGTCTTGGATTTTCATTTTTAGATGGATCCCATCTATAAATATTTATTTTTCTAATATTTTTTGAACCTGTTTTATCTTTATAATATTGACCTTTTTCTACCTTTGAGTTTGCAGGTAAATTTAATTGAACCATTAATATACTCTTTCCTGTGGAGGGAAATATTGTACATCATTTGTAAGTGTTGATCTATGAACAGGTCTGTAATTAATTTTAGTTTTTGAACCATTACACCAAGACAGAGTGTGTTGCATATAATTCTCATCATCTCTCTTTGGAAAATCTTCTCTTGCATGAGCTCCTCTGCTTTCTTTTCTATGATACGCAGAGTCCATTGTAGTTATTGCTTGTCTTATTAAGTTGTCAAATTCTAGTGTTTCAACTAAATCAGTATTAAAGATTAATGACTTATCTTTTACAGAAAGAGAGTCCATCCCATCATAAGGTTTTCTAATTTCATCAACTCCTTCCTTTAATGTTTTCTCAGTTCTAAATACAGCGCACTTTGATTGCATTGTTTTTTGCATTGAAAGTCTCAGTTCAGATGTTGGATTTGAACCCTCTGAGTTTCTTAATTTGTCAAATCTATCTAAACATCTATCCGTTTCATTTTTATCAATTTCATCATGCTTCATTCCAGGTTTTACTAACTCTGCTGCTCTTTTCGCTGCAGCTCTTCCAAAAACTACTAAATCTATTAGTGAGTTTGAACCTAATCTATTTGCGCCATGGACAGAAACACATGCTGCTTCTCCGATAGCCATTAACCCAGGTACTGTTTTCTCAGATCCATTTAATGTAAGGACCTCTGCTTTATAATTTGTTGGTATTCCACCCATATTATAATGCACTGTAGGTACTACTGGTATAGGTTCCTTAGTTACATCAACATTTGCAAATAATTTTGAAGCCTCTGATATTCCTGGAAGTCTCTCATCTATAACTTTTGGATCCAAATGATCAATGTGAAGATGAACATGATCTTGTTCTTTTCCAATACCTCTACCCTCATTAATTTCTACTGCAATTGATCTACTTACAACATCTCTAGATGCTAGATCTTTTGCTTTAGGAGCATAACGCTCCATAAATCTTTCTCCTTTTGAATTTACTAGATAACCACCTTCTCCTCTTACACCTTCGGAAATTAATGTTCCATGACCATATATTCCCGTTGGATGAAATTGTACAAATTCCATATCTTGTAAAGGTAATCCAGCTCTTAGGGCCATAGCATTACCATCTCCAGTGCAAGTATGAGCTGAAGTAGCTGAGTAATACACTTTTCCATAACCCCCTGTTGCTATAATAGTTGTGTGGGATTTAAATCTGTGAATTGTTCCATCATTGAGGTTCCAAGCAATTATACCTTTGCATGCTCCATCTTTCATTATTAGATCTAGCGCAAAGTATTCAATGAAAAATTCGGTATTGTGCTTTAAAGCTTGTCCATACAATGTGTGAAGTATTGCATGTCCAGTTCTATCTGCTGCTGCACATGTTCTTTGAACTGTTTCATTTCCATAGTTTTTTGTCATACCCCCAAAAGGTCTTTGATAAATTTTTCCTTCCTCAGTTCGACTAAATGGAACACCATACTTTTCTAATTCAAGAACAGCAGCTGGTGCTTCTTTACATAAATATTCGATAGAATCCTGATCTCCTAACCAATCAGCACCTTTGACTGTGTCATACATGTGCCATCTCCAGTCATCTTCTCCCATATTTCCAAGTGCTGCAGAAATACCACCTTGGGCTGCAGATGTATGACTTCTTGTTGGGAATACTTTTGATACACATGCCGTTTTTAGACCGGCCTCACTTAGACCAACAGCTGCTCTTAGTCCAGATCCACCTGCACCTAAAACAACTACATCATATTCATGATCAATAATTTTGTACGCACTCATAACTATATATTAAATACTAAGATAATTATTATTAATGGAAATACTATAGCAAAGATATTTAATGATTTATTTGCGGCATTTTTGATTTTTTCGTCCTCAATATAATCTTCAAAAACCTCACTAATGCTTAAAGCTGAGAAAAAATATGCAAAAATCAAAAAAAGACTAAATAAGAACTTAGATGGTTGAGATGTTATGAATAAAAGTAATTCATTATAACCTTTGTCATAAACAGAAGCCAAATTTATAGAAAACCACAGCATTAATGGTAGTAAAATTGCAGAACTTACTTTTAGAAAAAGCCATTTCTTGGTTACAGATCCCATTAAATTAAGTGCCTTCCTATGAGAAAAATTATAACAGTAAGAGGAAATGATCCAATCAGAACTATTAATCCAGTTACTTTTGTAGTTTTTTGCTCAAATCCGTAACCTAAATCCATGATCAAATGCCTTATTTCGCTGAGCATTTGAAATGTAAAAGACCAAATAATTCCCAAACAAACAAATTTACCAACTAAAGATGACAAGAAAAAATTAGTAAATACATAGTTTTCCTCTCCTAATAATAAAGACGCTATCCAAATACCTATCAGAGTTACTGTAATAAAGTTTATTATACCAGTTACTCTGTGTGATATCGAAACTAACGAAGAGATGTGCCAGTCATAAATTTGTATATGTGGCGATATTGGATTTTTATTTTCCATAAAAATCTTTTTCTACTAAAGCCTCAGCAATTTCAACTGCATTAAGTGCAGCACCTTTTAATAAGTTATCAGACACAACCCACAAATTAATTGAATTTGGTTGAGAAGAATCCTCACGAATTCTTGATATAAATGTTTCAAATTTATCTTCAGCTTCAACAGGGGTAATGTATCCTCCATCTTTTTGCTCATCAACTACCTTGCAACCTGGTGATGATGATAAGACATTTCTTATTTCTTCTAAGTCATGTTTTTTGTTAAATTCAACATTCACACTTATGGAGTGAGAAACAAGAACAGGGATTCTTACACAAGTAGATGTTATATTAATTTTACTATCTAAAATTTTTTTTACCTCATCATGATTTTTTTGCTCTTCTTTTGTGCTTCCATTTTCAAGAAAACTATCAATATGTGGTATAGCATTAAAGGCTATCTGCTTAGTAAAATTTTTTGATTCAACATCTTTATTTTCCAAGACTTCTTTAGTTTGGGATATAAGTTCATCCATTCCAGCTTTGCCTGCACCAGACACTGATTGATAAGTTGATGCAACTATTCTTTTTACATTATACAAATCATGTAATGGTTTGAGAGCTACAACTATTGGTATTACTGAACAATTAGCATTTGCAATAATATTCTTATTTTTAAATTTAGGTAATTCTTTGGAATTTACCTCTGGAACAATTAAAGGAATTTCTGGATCTTTTCTAAAGAATTTTGAATTATCTATTACAATTGTTTTTTCTGCTGCGATCGGTGCCCATTTTTCAGCAATTGAAGAACCAGCTGCAAAAAAAGCAATTTTTACTTTTGAGAAATCAAATTGTTCTAAATTACTAACAGTATGCTCTTTTCCTAAAAAATTAATTTTTTTTCCTTCGCTATTTGAAGACGCAACTAAGTAAGCCTCTGTTATTGGAAAGTTTTTTTTTTCCAAAACTTCTATTAATTTTCGACCTACGTTTCCTGTCGCTCCTACTATTGCTATATTCATGATATTTTAAAGTTTTATACTAAATGAAAGGTAAATCACAAACTTTTCCATCAAAATCAGAGCCATTTATATTGATTTTAAAGGATTTCGAAGTCTCAAAGTGTGGTTTGTTAATCATTGCAATCCCAATGACTTGTTTGAAGGTCGGATTGTAACAACCAGATCTTAATTCTCCAATTACATTATTATCTTCATCTACTAGATCCATTGAGCCATTAACACTTATTTCCTTGGCATCAATTTTTACTCCCATAAGTTTTTTTTTAATTCCTTCAGCTTTAATTTTTTTCAGTTTTTCTTTACCTAAGAAATCGACATCACTATCTATATTTACATACTTATCAAAACCACATTCATATGGATTATCTTCATTGTCCATATCATTACCATGTGAAAGTAGACCACTTTCAATACGTTCGATTAAATTAGGACCTCCTGGTTGAACATTAAATTCCTTACCAATTTCAAATAGATGGTCGTATAATTTCAAACCTGATTCATTATGCTCAACATAAATTTCAAAGCCACCTTGTTTAGACCACCCAGACCTTGCAATTAAATGCTTATCACCACCAAATTCAAAATAATCAAAACCAAAAAATTTTAAATTTACAATCTTTTCTCCAAAAACCTTTTCCATTAACTTAAACGACTTTGGACCTTGCACTGCCATGATATCAATATCAGGCTCAACAATTTTAACATCAAAATTTTTTCCAATAGCTAATCCTTTTGCAAACAATATTACATCTGTATCAGCAATAGAAATCCACCATTTATTCTCATTAAACTTCAAAACAACTGGATCATTAATTAAACCAGCATTATCATCTATGATTGGACAGTAATAACATCTTCCTTCTTTTGATTTAGATAAATCCCTACAAGTCATCAACTGAACTAATTTTGCAGAATCTTTTCCTGTAATTTCAACCTGTCTTTCAGCAGCCACATCCCAAATTTGAACATTTTCTTTTAAATGATGATAAGAGTCTTCTACTGAACCAAATGCTGCTGGTAGCAACATATGATTATAAATACTGTAGGCAGTTACACCTTGTTTTTCAATTCTAGAAGTATAGGGTGTACCTCTAAGTCTTCTTGATTTTGCTATTAAAAAAGTTTTCATTTTTTTGGAGCATTACTGCCATCTTATTTGATTTTTGTAAAGAAACTATATTAGTTTAATTCTTTAGCTTGTTTTCTCAGTTCAAACTTTTGTATCTTTCCAGTGGATGTCTTTGGTAACGGAGCAAACACAACCTTCTTAGGAAGTTTAAATCCAGCAAGAGTTTCTCGACAAAATGTAATAATTTCCTCTTCTGAGCTTGATTTACCTTCGATTAATTCAACAAAAGCACAAGGTGTTTCTCCCCATTTCTCATCAGGTTTAGCTACAACAGCTGCCAGTGAAACCGCAGGATGTTTTGATATTGTATTTTCTATCTCAATAGATGAAATATTTTCTCCACCTGAAATTATAATATCCTTTGATCGGTCTTGAATTTTTATGTAACCACTTGGATGAGTTACAGCTAAATCACCAGAATGAAACCATCCTCCTTCCATTGATTTTTCTGTCGCTTCTTTATCTTTGAAGTAACCTTTCATTACTACATTTCCTCTGATCATAATTTCACCCATTGTTTTACCATCATAAGGTACGGGCTCCATTGTTTCTGGATCCATGACAATAACACCTTCTGTATTTGGATATCTTACACCTTGTCTTGCTCTAATTTCGTTCTGATTATCTTGATCTAATTCGTCCCAATCTTCATTCCAAGCACACTGCAAAATATGACCATAAGTTTCTGTAAGACCATATACATGCATTACTTCAAAACCTAATTTTTGCATTTTTTCAAAAATTATACTCGGCGGAGGGGCACCTGCTGTTAATACGTAAACCTTTCTTTTTAACTCTTTTTGCTGATCCTGAGGGGCATTAGCTAACATATTTAAAACTATTGGTGCTCCACCAAAATGAGTGACTTCATACTTATCAATTAATTCAAATATCTTCTTTACATCTATATTTCTCAAACAAATTACTCGGCCATGTATCATTGACATTGTCCAAGGATAACACCATCCATTACAATGAAACATTGGTACTGTGTATAAAAAATTTAACTGGTTAGGCATATTCCATGCAACTGCACTTCCAGTTGCCATTAAGTATGATCCTCTATGATGATAAACAACACCTTTTGGATTGCCTGTAGTTCCTGAGGTATAACCTAATGCTATAGCTTGCCACTCATCTTTTGGCATTTTCCATTTAAAATTTTCATCTCCAGAATTTAAAAACTCTTCATATTCCAAAGATCCAATACTTTTAGAGTCTGGTAAGTTTGCATCTTTGTCATCTATGTCAATTATAGTAATTTTTGAATTAACTTCCTCTAATGCTTTTTTGACTACATCATGAAACTGTCTATCTACAATTAATACCTTTGCTTCACTATGATTTAAAATATAACTAATCGTTTTAGAGTCTAGTCTTGTATTAATAGCATTAATAACTGCTCCAACCATTGGTATTGAATAATGGGCTTCAAATATTTCAGGTGTATTAAATGCTAAAACAGATACCGTGTCGCCTGTTTTAATTCCCAATTTATCTAATGCACTAGCAAACTTAATACACCTTTTATAAACTTCGCTCCAAGTGTATTTCCTACTTTCATAGACTACTGCTTCATAGTTTGGGTAAATATCTTTTGCTCTTTCTAGAAATGATAAGGGGGTTAATGGAACAAAATTGGCATTGTTTTTATCCAAATTTGTTTCATAAGGGTTCATACTAATTAAATTTATAATTCATAATATAATTACTTCCAGTGGTTGCAGTAATATAATTGCTATCTATTCTCGGAAGTATTCTATTATAGAAAAAATTAGCAGTTTGAATTTTATCCTCGTAAAAGTCTTTGTTATTATCATATTCGTTGAAGGAAACTTCTAGAACTTTTAACCAAGCATGACCTGTTGCAACTAAGCCTAGAACTTTTAAGTAGTCATTACATGCTCCACTTGCATCTTCAGGAGAGTTTTTAATTTTTTCTTTTATCCAATCAGTAAATTTGGATAGAATTCCTAGATGGTAATGTAATTGTTTTACAAAGGGTTGTGCTCTTTCATCCTTAATATTAATTTCTTCTCTTACTAGGTTTATATATTTATCGATAACATCACCATTTCTATTAATTAATTTCCTGAAAACTAAGTCTGCTGCCTGAACAGAATTTGTACCCTCGTAAATAGGTGTAATTCTGTTATCACGATAGAATTGTTCAATACCTTGGTCTTTTGTAAATCCATATCCTCCATGAATTTGCATTGCTTCACTAGTTATCTCCATTGCATTATCTGTAAACAGTGATTTAACGACCGGCGTCATCAACGAGACAAGATCAGATGCTTCTTGTTTTATTTTTTCATCAGAATGATTAAGACTTACCTCAATTTGCTGAGACAGCCAGAAGCTAAGTGCTCTCTGTCCCTCAATCATAGACTTCATATTTAATAAAGATCTTCTTATATCAACATGATCAATAATAAAATCTGCACCATTATTTGATTTTGAATTATGCGCTTTACCTTGTTTTCTCTCTTTAGCGTAAGTAAGGGAGTTTTGGTAAGCTATCTCCGAGATACCCAAACCTTGTACACCAACTATTATTCTCTCTAGGTTCATCATAGTAAACATAGAGTTTAAACCTTTATTTTTTGGTCCAATCATATAACCAACAGCTTCATCAAAATTTAAAACACAAGTTGCAGATCCCTTAATACCCATTTTATTTTCAATTGATCCTGTTGAAACTCCATTACGCGGTCCAACTGATCCATCTTTATTTAAAACAAATTTAGGAACTAGAAATAAACTAATACCTTTCGTGCCTGCTGGTGCATCAGTCGATCTAGCTAAAACTAAATGAATAATATTTTCTGTTAAGTCTTGATCACCCGACGTTATAAAAATTTTTTGACCACTAATTTTGTAAGTTCCATCATTTTGGTCAACAGCTTTAGTTTTAAGAAGACCTAAATCTGTTCCACAAACAGGTTCTGTTAAACACATAGTACCACTCCATTTACCTTCCACCATTTTAGGTAAATAAGTATTTTTTATTTCTTCATCTGCATGTCTTAACAGACAATTGTAGGCACCAATTGTTAGCTCGCTGTAAAGTTTGAATGATAAACTTGCTGATGATAACATTTCATCAAAAAATGTACTTACTGTTTTGGGCATTCCTTGACCGCCATATTTAGGATCACAAGATAAAGATATCCATCCGTCCTCAATAAATTTTTGATAAGCTTCCTTATATCCTGGAGGTGTTCTAACTACTCCATTTTCTAAGACTGCCGGTGTCTCATCTCCACTTTTTGCAAGAGGTAAGATTAAATTTTGAGTTATTTTTGCTGCTTCGTCTAATATATCTTTAACTAATTCTGTATTAACTTCTTTGTATTTTTCAATTTCGTTATATTTTTTATTGTTCCTCAATTTGTCAAAGAGGAACATCATATCGTCTACAGGTGCATTATAAGTTGGCATATATATACTTTAGAATAAATGATTAATTATTGCAATTTTGAAATTATCGCATCTCCCATAGTAGATGTTGATACTTCTTTCATTCCTTTTGAAATTATATCTTTAGTTCTAAGTCCTTCATCAAGTACATCTTGAACTGCTTTTTCTAAAATATCTGCCTCTTTATCAAGGTCTAGAGAATATCTTAAAGCCATTGCAAAACTTAGTATTGTTGCTATTGGGTTAGCAATACCTTGGCCTGCTATATCAGGTGCCGATCCGTGAACTGGCTCATATAATGACCTCATATTACCATTTTTATCTTTTGCTCCAAGGGAAGCTGATGGCAAAAGTCCAAGAGAACCAGTCAACATTGCAGCCTCATCTGACAACATGTCACCAAATAGATTATCTGTAACAATTACATCAAATTGTTTTGGATTCCTGACTAACTGCATTGCACAATTGTCTGCTAACATATGTTTTAATTCTACATCGCTATATTCTTTTTCGTGAATTGCTTGAACTTCTTCTTTCCATAATTGACCTGCTTCCATAACATTCGACTTTTCGCATGAAGTAACTTTATTGTTTCTTTTTCTAGCTAGATCAAATGCAACACGAGCCACTCTCTCAATTTCACTTGTGGTATAAACATGTGTGTTAATTCCTTTTCTTTCTCCATTATCTATTGGTTTTATTCCTCTGGGTTCACCGAAATAAATCCCACCCGTTAATTCTCTAACAAATAGAATATCTAGATTAGATACAAATTCAGGCTTTAAACTTGAAGCATCTACAAGTTGTTTGAAACAAATTGCAGGTCTTAAATTTGCAAATAGTTTTAGTTCTTTTCTTAGCTTTAACAGGGCTCTTTCTGGCTTTTTTGAAAATTCAAGGTTATCCCATTTTGGGCCACCAACAGCACCTAATATCACAGCAGCACTTTCTTGTGCCTTATAAAAAGCTTCATCAGTTATAGGAGACCCATGCTTGTCATAAGCAGCACCTCCAACTAGATCTTCATCAATTTCAAAATCTAATGATTTGTTTGCATTAAACCATTCAATTATTTTTTTTACTTCAGCAATTACTTCTGGTCCAATACCATCACCAGGTAATAGTAAAATTTTTCTTTTTTTTATTTTAATCATTAAATATCCATGGTTTTTTTTCTTTTAAACTTTTTTCAAACGCATCCATCTGTTGTGATTTTTCTAGTGATAAAGCGATATCATCTAATCCCTCAAGTAAACATTTTTTTTTAAATGGATCAATATTAAATTTTATCTCGTTATTTCCATAAACAATTTTTTGTTCATTTAAATCTATGGATATTTCTTCTTTTCTATTTGAGTATTCTGATAATTCTTTTATTTTTTCTTCTTCTAAAATGATTGGCAAAATACCATTTTTAAAACAGTTACTATAAAAAATATCTGCATAACTTGAGCTAATAACACATGTAATTCCAAAATCTAACAAGGCCCACGGAGCATGCTCTCTTGAAGAACCACATCCAAAATTATTTCCAGCTATTAATATTTTTGAATTATTAAAAGGTTTGTTATTTAATACAAAATCTTGGATCTCTTTTCCATTGTCATCATATCTCATTTCAAAAAACAAATTTTTACCTAATCCAGTTCTTTTGATAGTCTTTAGAAATTGCTTTGGGATAATCATATCAGTATCTATGTTAACTATTGGAAGGTACGCGGGAATACTTTGCAGTTTATTAAATTTTTGCATTTTAATTTTGATACTTTCTGACATCATCAAGGTTTCCAGCAATTGCTGCAGCGGCAGCCATACCTGGACTTACTAAATGAGTTCTTCCACCTCTACCTTGTCTTCCTTCAAAATTTCTATTTGAAGTTGAAGCACATCTTTCTTCTGGTTTCAATTTATCTGCATTCATTGCTAAACACATTGAACATCCTGGCTCTCTCCATTCAAAACCAGAATTAATAAAAATCTTATCCAAGCCCTCTTGTTCAGCTTGTTCTTTTACCAATCCTGAACCTGGAACAACCATTGCATGAACGTGTGTTGCTTTCTTTTTATCTTTTAATATTTGTGCTGCTTCTCTCAAATCTTCAATTCTTCCATTTGTACAGCTGCCTATGAAGACCGTGTCTATTTTAATGTCTTTTAAAGCAACATCTGCCTTTAAACCCATATATTGTAAAGATCTATCTATTGAATTTCTTCTATCAATATCACTTTCATTTTTGGGATTGGGTACTTTACCATCAATTGATGCCACATCTTGAGGTGAAGTTCCCCAAGTAACCATAGGCGCAATATCTTCAGCAGTTAAATTTATTTCTTTATCAAACTTAGCGTCATCATCTGTTTTCAATGTTTTCCAATATTCTAATGCTTTATCCCAATTTTCATTTTTAGGAGACATTGGTCTCCCTTTTAAATAATCAAAAATTTTTTGATCAGGTTGGATAAGTCCTGCCCTAGCTCCACCCTCAATAGTCATATTACAAATCGTCATTCTATTTTCTACTGACAAATCAGAAATTAAACTTCCTGCGTATTCAATCACATAACCAGTACCACCCGCAGTACCTATTTTGCCAATTATCTGCAAAACAACATCTTTAGACGTGACACCTATTGCAAGTTTACCATTTACGTTCACTCTAAAATTTTTAGCTTTTTTTTGAACTAATGTCTGCGTAGCTAAAACATGTTCAACTTCTGAAGTTCCAATTCCAAAAGCTAAAGATCCAAAAGCTCCATGCGTAGCTGTATGACTGTCGCCACAAACTATTACTGTTCCTGGTTGAGTGAAACCTTGTTCTGGTCCAACAATATGAACGATACCTTGTCTCTTATCATCAACACCAAATAACTGAACTCCAAATTCTTTACAATTTTTATCAAGTGTTTCAATTTGAATTCTAGAATCTTCATCATCAATTCCTTTTGATCTGTCCGTAGTTGGAATATTATGATCAACTACTGCTAAAGTTAATTTTGGATTTCTTACTTTTCTATTAGCATTTCTAAGTCCTTCAAATGCTTGTGGGCTAGTAACTTCGTGAATTAAATGTCTATCAACAAATAATAAAGACGTTCCATCTTCTTGCTGATGTACTAAATGATCATTCCAGATTTTATCGTAAAGTGTTGTGGACATAGAAAAAAAAATTATTTTTTTTCTGAAGAACTTTCTGATTTTTGTTCATCTTTCGGAGCTTCAGCTTTTGGCTCTTCTTTAGGTGCTTCTGTTTTAACTTCTTCCTTTGGAACTTCGGCTTGAGGATCAGCTGATGGCATTACATTCTCTTCTGTAACTTCATTTATTTTAGTTTCTAAATCAATACCAATCGTTTTCTTAATTTTTTCAGCTATTCTCGCAGATTTACCTGTTCTATCTCTTAGATAGTATAATTTTGCTCTTCTGACTTTTCCTGATCTTACAACTTTAATCGTATCTACAATTGGGCTGTATAGTGCGAAAGTTCTTTCTACTCCCTCACCAAAAGAAATCTTTCTTACAGTAAAAGATGAATTTATATCTCTACTTTTTTTTGCAATACATACGCCTTCAAAATATTGAATTCTATCTCTTTTTCCCTCGGTTATTCGGACACCAACTTTAACAATATCCCCAGGGGAAAAATCTGGGTGTTTTCTCTCAGAGATTATTTTGCTTAAGTTTAACTTATTTACTTCTTCAATATTTTTCATATTAGTTTTTCTTATATTTTTGCCACAAATCTGGTCTTCGGTCGCGTGTTATAGCCTCAGATTGAGATAAACGCCAGTCTTTAATTTTGGCGTGATCACCCGAAATTAGCACATTTGGTACCTTTTTTTCCTCCCAAACTTGAGGTTTTGTGAATTGCGGATATTCGAGAAGTCCATTTTCAAAGCTCTCATCTTTTGAAGAATTAATATTACCTAGAATTCCTGGTATAAATCTTAGAATAGAGTCTATTACAACAAAGGCAGCAACTTCACCCCCTGACAATATAAAGTCACCAATACTGATCTCTTCAATATCTCTACTTTCTAATATTCTTTCATCTACCCCTTCGAAATGACCACAAATTAAATTGATTATTTTTTCATTTGAAAACTCTCTTGCAAGTTTAGAATTAAAAACTTTTCCTCTTGGACTTAAATAAACAGTTTTTTCTTTGGTCTTGATATTTGCATCTAATGAGTTTGCCAAAACATCTGCTTTCATAATCATTCCATTTCCACCACCATAAGGAGTATCATCAACAGTTTTATGTTTATCTAAAGCATAATCTCTTATGTTTATTGTTTCTAAATCCCATTCTTTTCCTTTCGACTTTCCAAAAAGTCCTTTGCTCAAATAACCTGGAAAGTATTCAGGATACAACGTAAATACTCTAGATAAAAACATTCCTCTATTTAGCTTCTTCCTTTGGAGCTTCTGCTTTTGGCTCTTCTGTTTTAGCTTCTTCCTTTGGAGCTTCTGCTTTTGGCTCTTCTGTTTTAGCTTCTTCCTTTGGAGCTTCTGCTTTAGGAGCATCTACTTTAGCTTCGCCACCTTCTTCAGTTTTCTTTCTATCTTTTTTTGGAATTGCTTTTTGTGGATTATTTCCTTTTGCTGGCATAGGCATAATCTCATTTTCTCCTAATAATCTCGCAACCCTAGTAGTTGGTTGTGCACCTTGACCTAGCCAATATTTAACTCTTTCAACATCCAATCCCATTCTCTCTTTTTTCTCTTTTGGAATTAGAGGGTTAAAAAAACCTAATTTTTCTATGAACCTTCCATCTCTTGGAAATCTACTATCAGCAACCACTATCTTATATACTGGTCTCTTCTTAGTTCCTCCCATTGATAAACGCATCTTTAACATTTGTTCTCCTATTTATTTTAATTGATTAAAAAGTTCTGGTGGTATGCCTTTATCCATCATCCCTTTTGTATTTCCTTTAGACATTTTTTTCATCATTTCTGACATCATCTTAAATTGCTTCAGCAATTTATTGATAGCGGCTACATCTGTTCCTGAGCCATTAGCAATTCTTTTTTTTCTAGAACCATCAATAATCTTAGGGTTTTCTCGTTCTTTTTTAGTCATTGATAGTATTACAGCTTCGTTTTGAGTAATTATTTTCTCATCTACTCCAGCTTGATCCATTTGAGATTTAACTTTTGAAACACCTGGTAAAAAGGACATTATACCCTCAATACCACCCATTTTTTTCATTTGTTTTAACTGAGTTAAGTAATCTTCTAACGAAAACTGACCTTTTTTTAATTTTTCTTCTGTTTTTTTTAATTTTTCTTCATCTAGATCTTCAGCAGCCTTTTCAACAAGAGAAACAATATCTCCCATACCCAAAATTCTATTAGCAATTCTATCTGGATGAAAGACCTCAAAATTTTCTATTTTTTCACCAACTCCTAAAAATTTTATTGGAACATCTGCAACATATTTCATACTTAATGCTGCTCCACCCCTACCATCACCATCAGATCTAGTAAGAATAATACCAGTAAGATTAACTGTACTTTTAAATTCTTTTGCTACATTAGCTGCAACTTGTCCAGTAAGGGAATCTGCAACTAGAATTGTTTCTGATGGATTTATAATACTTTCAATTTGTTTAATTTCACTCATCATCTGTAAATCAATTTGAGTTCTTCCAGCTGTATCAAAGAGAATTACATCTGCTCCATTAAGGTTAGCAGCACTAATCGCTCTTCTACAAATATCTGCAGGAAGTTGATCTTTGATGACTGGAAGCGTTATTATATTATTTTGCTCGCCCAAAAGCCTTAATTGTTCTTGTGCAGCTGGTCTATAGACATCAAGACTAGCCATCATTACTTTTTTCTTTTTATTAATCTCTAAAAATCTAGCAAGTTTTGCAGTTGTAGTTGTTTTTCCCGAACCTTGAAGCCCCACAAGCATCATAGGGACTGGAGGTACTGCATTTAATTCTATTTCAGAATTTTTATCGCCTAAAAAAGAAATTAACTCATCGTTAACAACTTTAACCACCATCTGTCCAGGTGAAGTAGATCTGACGATCTCTTGGCCAAGAGCTTTAGGTTTCACTCTATTAATAAATTCTTTTACAACTTCTAAAGATACATCAGCCTCTAATAGAGCAAGCCTAATCTCTCTCAAACCCTCATCTACTTGCTTTTCATCAAGCGAAGGCGCCTTTTTTAAAGAAGAAAATATTTCTTCAAATTTATTTGTTAAATTTTCAAACATAATCACATCCAGCAAGTATCGCACCAGTGGGCGAACTCTCGCTGACTGGTGTCGATCTCTTTGTTACCAAAGACACCGCAAATTGCTGTATTTTGCGGAAACGGCGATAAACTATAATAGAGGTTCAAAATGTCAATAAATAAGTTAAATACTGAAGTATATGGAATTTAAAGCATTTAAAATGGATGGTCTTGGCAATGATTTTGTAATTATTGACCAAAGACAAAAAAATATAGAATTAAGCAAAGACCAAATTGTTAAGATTTGTGATAGAGATTTTGTTGGCTGTGACCAACTAATCTATATTAATAAAAGTAATGATGCTGATGCTGAACTAGTATTTTATAATTCTGATGGCTCTGGGTCAGATGCATGTGGAAATGGCACAAGATGTGTTGCGTACTTACTATCAAAAGAAAAAAACAAAAAAAGTATAAACCTTCGAGTAGCATCAAAACAGTTAAATTCAAACCTACTTGATGATGGTCAAGTTGAAACAATAATTGGTGTACCAAAAACTAATTGGAAAGAAATTCCTTTATCTGAAAATCTAGATACTAAAAATTTAGGTATAAGTATAAGAGATAATAACAACCATGAAATATCTGGTGGTATTGCTGTAAATGTAGGTAATCCTCATACTATTTTCTTTGTTAATGAAATAGCAAATTTTAATATAGAGAAAATTGGACCTGAGATTGAAAATCATGAATTATTTCCACAAAAATGCAATTTAACACTCGCACAAAAAATAAATAAAAATTATTATAAAGTTAAAGTTTGGGAAAGAGGTGCAGGCTTAACAAAAGCATGTGGAACCGCCGCTTGTGCAACAGCAGTAGCAGCAAATTTAGAAAATTTAGAAAATTCAAGAACTGAAATTGAATTTAGTTTAGGCAAATTAGTAATTTCTATTGACGAAAATCAACAAATTCATATGAAAGGTCCAGTGTCTAGTATCAAAGAAATAGACATAAATATCTAATGGGTATTTTTGAAAAGTTCAAATTAGGTTTTAAAAAAAGTGCTGATAGTATTTCCTCAGGACTTAGAGAAATAATTGTAAAAAAAGAAATTGATGATGAAACATTAAATAAGATTGAAGAATTTTTGATTAGTTCTGATGTTGGTATTGATGCCTCATCTGAAATAAAAAGTATTATCTCTCAAAAAAAAATAGATCCAAAAAAAAATGCAGTTGAGGAAATAAATTTAATTCTAAAGGAGTATATCCTGGAATTGATGATACCTTTGGAAAGAAAAGATTTTTTTGAAAAAAAAGAAAATTTAAATGTAACATTAGTATCTGGTGTAAACGGAGTAGGTAAAACTACGACTATAGGAAAAATTGGTAAAATATTTAAAGATAACGGCTCAGAAGTAATATTTTCTGCTTGCGATACCTTTAGGGCAGCAGCTATTGATCAGCTAGAATCTTGGTCTGATAAAGTTGGCGCAACAATTATTAAATCAAATCCAGGATCTGACCCAGCTTCAGTTGCGTATAAGGCGATAGAACACGCAAAAAACAACAATATTAGTCAGGTACTTATTGATACAGCTGGCAGATTACAAAATAAGAAAAATTTGATGGATGAATTTAAAAAAATTGCAAATGTCATTAAAAAGACAGATGAAAGTGCGCCACAAGATGTAATCTTAGTTTTGGATGCAACATCAGGGCAAAATATAATAAATCAATTAGAAGAATTTGATAAAATTATTAAAATCACAGGTCTAATTATGACCAAACTTGATGGAACAGCTAAAGGTGGAGTATTAATTGCTATCTCAAAAAAATATAAAGTACCAATTATTGGATTAGGTCTTGGTGAAAAAATAGATGATTTACAAATATTTAATGCAGAGCAATTTGCAGATGCTTTTACTCAATTTAATTGATTAAATTTTTAGAAACCAAAGGTTTTTGAAGTTTACATTCAAAATTATTATCATGAGATTTATAGCCACATATTTTTGCATAAGATGAAATTATAAAATTCAATTTACCTGAATTTTCAAAATTATTTAATTCATTATTTTTTATATTATACTGTAAATTTTGATTGAAACTCTTTTTACCACTGACTAAAATTAGAGTATTATTATCATTTAAAAGATAATATGCAAAATCTTCTGGAAATAATGGATAAGAATAATTTTTAAATAATTTTTTTATTTTTTTTGGAAACCATTCATATGTTATTAAAGGATAATCTGTATTCGATAAATGATCGAATAAATATAAATCTTGAGGGTAATCATTCAAATAATTTGAATTTTCTCCCCTTGCAATAATCGCTTTACTTCTTGTCTTAAAATATAAAGTAAATTCATTATCATAAGATTTCATTTTACCTATATGAAAATATTTATTATTATTTGTATGATTAATATCGCCAACGGCAAGTTGCGGATAAATTATAAGCAAAAATAAAACAATTTTTTTTATCACAAATTAAACTTTAAATAAAAAAATTGATTATAGTTTGTTTAAATTGTGTCTTAATTTAAATTACTTATAAACAATCTAAGTGATCTTACCAAATTTTCATTAAAATCCATCATGTGATCATCATTCTCTATAAAATAACTATATTTTTGACTTTTATATTCTGTATATATTTCCTTTCCCATAGAAAAAGGTACAATCCTATCTTTTTCACCATGCATTACTAATAACGGTGAATTATTCATATTTAATTTATTAATCGAGTTGAATTTGTCTTTTAATAAAATTTTTACAGGAAGATATGGGTAATATTTTTTAGCTAAGGTTTCCATTGAGGTAAAGGGAGACTCGAGGATAACTCCAGAAAATGAATTATCTTTTGCAAGATTAATGGCTATAGCAGTTCCAAGAGACTCTCCGTATAAAATAATATTTTTATCTTCTATTTCTTTTGAATTAAGCCATTTTTTAGCGGCAAGAGCATCCTCATATAAACCAGACTCAGATGGTTTTCCTTTGTTTCCACTAAAACCCCTATAAGCAAAAATTAGATAATTTACATCCATTTTTTCAAATTCATTTAGTTTATAAATTCTATTATCAAGTTTGCCCGCATTCCCATGAAAAAATAAGATTGTTTTAAAATTTTTATTTTTAAAAAAATACCATCCAACTAGATCGTTTTTTGAATTTACTGATATTTTTTGAATTTTATGAGTTAATGGACCCTCATCTAAATAGTTATTTTCACCTGGATGGTAAAGAAGGTTTCTTTGGTAAAAGTAAATAAACAAGCAAATAATAATATAAATTAAAGGAATAAAAAAAAGTAATTTTGATAATGTCATTTTAAAATTAATTCTCATTTTTATTAAAAAATATAAAAAAAAGATAACTTAAAATGCACAAAAATAAAAATATTGAGAAAGAAATTTTATAGCTTGTAATAGTGTCTGCACCCATTTTACTAGAAAGATCAATTAATAAGCCTATACTCCATTGAACAAAAAATGTACCTGAATGTATAAATACGTTCAAAGAGGTTAATGATTTTCCAGCAAGATTCTGTGGGAAACTTAAAGCTAGGGCAGGCTGAGTCAAAGATAAAACTATCGACGATAAAATATAAAATGTAAACATTGTAGCTCCAGCTTTTTGTCCCATAATTATTATACAAAATAAAATTATGTAACTTATAGGAAGACCAATTTTTACTATCTTTATACTATCGATACCTAAAGATGATAATTTCGGTAAAATATATCCCCAAAACATAAACGCAAATAACATTGTAATGTTAATCCAAAATAAACCTGTTGCACTTTCAAGCGGAGAGTATCCCGCAACATTTAACATCCATGGGCCAGCCCATAAAGTCTGAATTGCTTGGACGCCACCATAATTTAAAAAAGCTAAAGGGACTAAACTTATAAAAAATTTATTCTTCCAAACATCCGAAAGATTACCTTTTTTTTGTATGCTTTGATTTTGAATATTAGTATTCCAAGATGGAGCAAAAACTAATATTAAAATTATACTTAATAAAATTAGAATAGAAATTAATAAAAAAATAAATCGCCACCCAATTACTGGAAGTAAAATTTGCACTGGCAATGTTGAAATAACAAAACCAAAACTTGCTATCATCAACATCCATGAATTAGCTCTTTGTTGATATTTATCCTCAAACCAAACACGGTACCCAGTCAAAGGCCCCATTAAGCATGCTGCAACACCAACACCTATAAAAAATCTAGAAATTAATAAACCTGTAAAACTTTTTGCAAATGCGAAAGAAATTGTACTAACTAGTGCTATTAATAAGAGATAAGCTACTACTTTTTTGGGCCCATGCTTATCAAGAAGTAAACCAGCTGGTATTTGCATTAAAGAAAAACCCAAAAAATATCCACCAGCTAGCAGTCCAAGGTTACCTGCTGTTAAATCAAATTCACTTGTGAGTACTGGAGTAAGAGTTGCAGTAATTGATCTTAATAAATTAGAAATAAAAAAACCAAATGCAAATACACAGAAAATTATAATACTTTTATTTGCTTTGTTTATCATTTATATCTCTCTAATTAATCATTACTATGAATAATCAATCAACTAAAGATAAAGATGCGCGGTCAGCAAATGCTATGGCTGCAACTTCTCATCCATTAGCGACTGAAGAAGCCTTAAAAATACTAAAAATGGGAGGAAATGCAGTAGATGCTTCGATTGCGGCTTCAATTGTTTTATCTGTGGTTGAACCTAACGCGACTAGTATTGGAGGAGACTGCTTTGCAATAGTTAAAATGAATAATAAAGATGCAGTGTCTTTTAATGGATCTGGTTTAGCACCAGAGAAATTAAGTTATGATTTCTTTAAAGAAAAAAATATAGATAAAATTGGATTAACAAGTCCTCATTCAGTTACAATTCCAGGTGCGGTTCATGCTTGGGAAACTATTCATAAAGAATTTGGTAAATTAGATTTTGAACAATTATTTTTAGGTGCAATTGAGATTGCAAAAAATGGTCACAAGATTTCTAAAGTAGTGTCAAATGCGTGGCATAATAGTTTAAATAAAATTAATGGTAATGAAAATTCTAAAAAAATCTTTTTAAAAGAAGGTCGTACTTATCAAGAAAATGAATTAATGAAAAATATTCCATTAGGAAAAACATTAGAGGCAATTAGTAAAAAAGGAAGTAAAGAATTTTATGAGGGTGAAACTGCAAAAGATATAATTGAAAGTTTAAATGAATTAGGGGGTGTACATACTTTTGAGGATTTTTCTAAACAGAACACAATAAGATCAGAAACAATAAAATCTAGTTATAGAGATGAATTTATTCATCAATGTCCTCCAAATGGACCTGGAGTAACTGTTTTGATAATGATGAAATTATTAGAGAAACTAAATATTCAAAACTATAAATTCAATAGTACAGAAAGATTTCATCTTGAAGCCGAGGTTACAAAACAAGCTTATAAGGTTAAAGAAACAAGTTTGGGCGATCCAAATTTTGTAAATTTTGATTTAGATGAAATTTTAAGTGATAAGAATATTGAAGATATTTTAAATAAAATTAAACTCAATTCTTGCTGTGATGTTGGTGACTTAAATATTCCAGCTCACCCAGAAACAATTTATCTAACAGTTGTAGATAAAGACTTAAATAGTGTATCCATAATTAATTCTGTTTGTTATGTATTTGGATCAGGTATCACTACAAACAAAAGTGGAATACTTTTACATAACAGAGGTACAAATTTCAGAGTAGAGCATGGACATCCAAACTGTATAGAAGGCTTAAAAAGGCCATTACATACTATTATTCCAGGTATGGTCATTGACAAAGATAACAATGCAACTTTAAGCTATGGAGTTATGGGAGGGCAGTATCAGCCAGTAGGACAGGTGCATGTTTTAAATAATATGATTGATTATGGTATGGGGCCTCAAGAAGCTTTAAGTTTTCCAAGAGCCTTTCATTTTAACAATATTTATAAGCTTGAAAAATCAGTTGATAATCAAATTTTTAACGAATTGAAAGAAATCGGTCATAATGTTGAGTATATTGATGGCACTCATGGTGGTGGTCAAGCTATAAAAATAAATCGAACAGAAGGTGACCTTTTAGGAGGATCTGATCCTAGAAAAGATGGTTACGCAAAAGGGTACTAAATAATGTCAAAAAGAATTGTTAGAAACATTTTTGAAAATGTGAATGATGAAAATATTGCTCTAACCTCTGAAATCAGTACCAAACTAAGTTACAAAGATTTAAAATTATTTATAGATAAAATTTCTAAACAGTTGGCTGGAAATGGATTATCAAACAAAGATAGAGCAGCAATAGTTTTACCAAATGGACCATACATGGCTTCAAGTTTTTTAGCAATTTCAAGCTATATGTCTGCTGCACCTTTAAATCCATCATATAAATCTGAGGAGTATGAATTCTATTTAAAAGATTTAAATCCAAAAATTGTTTTAGTTGAGAAAAACTCTGAAAATCCAGTTGTCGATGTAGCAAAAAAATTAAAAATAGAATTATGCGAGATTAATCCAGAAAAGGATGGACCTTCAGGAATATTTAATATTTATGAAAAAGAAAGTGAATATTCGTTACCTGATGAAAGTGATGAGGCATTAGTGCTACACACCTCTGGTACTACATCAAGACCAAAGATTGTTCCTTTAACAAATAAAAATATTTTTTCTTCAGCAGAAAATATTTCTAAAAGTTTAAATCTTTCAGAAAATGACCATTGTCTTAATATTATGCCACTTTTTCATATACATGGTCTAATAGCTATTTTAGCTTCATCAATGAAAGCTGGTGCATCTGTGTGTGCATCAAATGGTTTTAATGCTATCAAATTTTTAGATTTAGCTAAGTCAGAAAAAATAACCTGGTACTCGGGAGTACCCACAATGCATCAAACTATTTTGTTAAGAGCACATAGAAATTTAGAAATTGCTAAGGGACTAAAACTAAGGTTAATTAGATCATCATCTGCATCTTTACCACCAGCAGTATTTAATGATTTAAATGATGTTTTCAGTTGTCCAGTAATTGAAGCATACGGTATGACTGAAGCTACTCACCAAATGACTTCCAATCCATTGCCACCTAAGCAACAAAAAGCAGGATTTGTAGGCCTTCCAGCAGGCCCAGAGGTATGTATTATGAATGAAAATGGGGAAGTGCTAAAACAAGGTGATGAAGGAGAAGTGTGTATAAAAGGTGAAAATGTAACTGTTGGATATGATAATAATGAGGAAGCCAACAAAACAAGTTTTACCAATGGTTGGTTTAGAACCGGCGATCAAGGTTATTTTGATAAAGAGGGTTACTTAAAGATTTCAGGAAGATTAAAAGAAATAATTAATAAAGGTGGAGAAAAAATATCTCCATTAGAAGTTGATAACGTATTAATGGACCATCCATTTATAGATCAAGCAGTTTGTTTTGGTTATGATGATAAAATGCTTGGAGAAAATATTGCTAGCGCAATTATAATAAAAAGTGGTGAGACATGTTCAGAAAATGACGTTTTACAATATGCTCAAGAAAAACTTGCTAAGTTTAAAATACCAAAAAAAATTTTTTTTGTTGAAGAAATTCCAAAAGGAGCAACAGGAAAATTACAAAGAAATGTTTTAGCAAAAAAATTTGGTTTAAACAATTAATGAAAAAAGTTTGTATATTTGGTGCAGGATCAATTGGTGGATATTTAGCTGCATGTTTGAGTAAAAATAATATTGATTTATCACTTATAGCCAGAGGTCCACACAAAAAAGCTATAGAAGAAAACGGCTTAACATTAATTAAAAATGATAAATCAGAAAACTTTAAATTAAAAGTAACAGATGATCCTAAAGAACTTGGGATTCAAGATTATATTTTTATTTCAGTGAAAGCTCACGCGATTACTAATATAGTAGAATCTCTTCAAAGCTTAATTGGAGAAAATACAACTATAATATCTGCTGTAAATGGCTTACCGTGGTGGTATTTTCATAAAGCTAACACAGGGACAAACTTAGATGAGAAACATATAGATAGTGTTGATCCTGATGGTAAAATTTGGAATTCTTTAAAACCTTCAAGAGCTCTTGGATGTGTGGTTTATCCAGCAGCTGAAATTACTGAACCTGGTGTTATTAAACACAATGGTGGTGAAAGATTTACATTAGGCGAACCTGATGGATCAAAATCAGAAAGACTTAAAATTATTGCAGACTTATTAATTGCAGGAGGTTTAAAAGCACCACAAAAAAGCAACCTAAGAGATGAAATATGGATAAAACTCTGGGGTAATTGTTCATTTAATATTGTAAGCGCACTACACGATAAATCTTTGGATGAGATTGGAGATGACCCAGAACTATTGAAAACAGTGAGAAAATTGATGGAGGAATGTCAGTCAGTGGGAGAAAAAATTGGAGTTAAATTTAATGTTTCGATAGATCATAGAATTAAAGCAGCAATTTCAATAAAAGGCCATAAACCATCTACTACTCAAGATTTACATGCAAAACGTCCTCTAGAAATTGATCCAATCATTGGATCAATAATTGAGATTGGAAATAAAATTAATGCAAATACTGAAAACTTAAAGTCTGAATATAATAAGTTAAAACATAAAGCTGAAGGCTTGGGGTTATATAAAAGATCAAAAATAATTGATCAAATTACGAATTAACTAAAAATTTAGAGAAATGTCTCTATGTATTGAATTACATCTTGAGACATAAATAGCTTGCTCTTTTGTAAGTTTTGATTGAAGACGTAATCCAATAGTTTCACTAATAACTTTATCATGAGCATTGATTTTATCTATATAACTTTTCTTGAAATTTTTTCTCCAATCTATCTCTTGCTGGAATAAAACATAAGTATCATTTGCTGAACTTTGAAGTTTTTCAAAATCAACTTCATCTTCATCCATAAGAGTAATTAAATAATCAAGCTTATCAGCAAATTCATCGGATCCTGAAATTTCTCCAACTTTCTCAAAAATATTATCAATAAATTCTATTGCATCAATATAACCTCTATTATCTATTTTTGATTTAAGAAGTTTCATATCTTGACCTAATTCTTCTAATTTTTCTCCATCATTTATAAATTCCTTAATTAGTAATAAATCCTCATATGCATTATCCACCGTCTTTTTGTATTTTTTTACAGCTAAATTTTTTGCTTTATTAATTTTATTAAATTCATCATTTTTAGCTTTCCACTCTTGAGGTATTGAATTTTGGATTTCTTCGATCTCTAACTTAACATTTTCAATTTTTTGCAAAATTTTATTTTTATCTGATACATCTTCATCATCAAGATTTCTTATTTCAGCTTTAAACTTATCTATCTTTTTATTTAATTTTATTATTTTCTTTTGTTTTTTTCTTGTTTTAAAATGTAAATCTCTATAATCAACCGCATAGTCATCATAGATTGATTGAGCACTCTTAACATCGTCTACTAATTCAAAAGAATATTTAGAATTATCAACATGACGTTGGAAGTAACTTAATTTATCTGCTGGTAAATTTGCTAAAATGATGTCATCAAATTCATTAATACTAGTTTTAATTTGATCTCCATTAGTTTCAAAGTTTGCAAATTTGTACTCTTGCAAACAATATTGAAGTTTAGGGTTCATTGGCGGTGGGGCAACATTTGAGGTTAAATAAACTCTGTTAGGCAGATAATTAACAAGACTTGGATAAAAACCAACAATACCAAGGCCAATTAGCTGTAGAGCTATGAAAGGCACAACACCTTTCCATATATCTAATGTCTGAATAATTTTAGGAGCAACTCCTTTTAGATAAAACAAAGCAAACCCAAATGGAGGAGTTAAGAATGATGTCTGTAGATTTACACCTATCATTACTCCTAGCCATACTGCTGTAACATTCGCTCCTGTTTCAGCAAGTAGTATTGGTGCAATAATTGGAACTACAACAACAGCTATTTCTATAAAGTCTAAAAAGAAACCTAGAAGGAAAATTACAACCATAACTACAATAAACTGAGTCCAGAAACCTCCAGGTAGATCTTGAAGAAAATCTCTAACCAGCTCTTCTCCACCAAATGCTCTGAATCCTGATGTAAGCATTGCAGCACCTAATAGAATTATAAAAACCATTGAAGTAGTAATACAAGTTTCTGTAACAACTTCTTTTAGTACATTGTCTGTTTTATAACTTCTCCAGAAACTCCATGCTATTCCATAAACAAGTATAATTACAAAAAATGCTGTAATGTAGATTGCACCCAAATCTCTTTCCTCTAAATTTTTTACATTGAGTTCATAAGTTGAAGCCAGAAAAGTAATAGGTATTATTGATCCTATAATTAGTATTAAAGGATAAAATGCACTTTTCTTACCTTCAAACAACCTATATCCAGCCATTAAAGTTGCACCAATAGCTCCAATAGAACCAGCTTGGTTTACAGTTGCTATACCCATTAATATTGATCCTAATACTGCAAATATAAGTGCAAGAGGAGGAATAATAATAACAATAACTCTCATCCAAAATTTAAAATCGAAAGTTCCTTTAAATGGAACAGGAGGTGCTACACCTTTTTTAATTCTTGCATAAAAGAATACATATGTCATGTACAATGCTACTAAAACTAATCCTGGTAACAAAGCACCCAAGAACATATCTCCAGCACTAGATGATCCAACTCTAAACTCACCAGGCATATTAAATTCACCAGTGATTGCTTTGTAATCATTTTGTCTAATATTATTAGCAACATCTGATGCACTAGCTAATTGGTCAGCAATAATAATTAAAACAATTGAAGGCGGAATTATCTGTCCAAGTGTTCCAGATGAACAAACGATACCACTCGCAAGTTTACGATCATAATTATTATTTAACATTGTTGGTAAAGAAATTAGTCCCATTGCGATAACGGTAGCACCAACTATTCCTGTAGTTGCAGCAAGTAAGGCTCCTACAAAAATTACAGATATACCTAATCCACCTGGAATCGGACCAAAAAGTTGACCCATTGTAATTAGTAAGTCCTCGGCTATTTTAGATTTCTGAAGCATTATCCCCATGAAAATAAACAAAGGAATTGCAATTAAAGTATCTGTTTCAACATCCCAATAGTTACTCCTAAAATTTGTAATTCCAGCGACTAACCATTCTATAGGTCCATCAACTGTGAAATAAGCACTTGAATCTCCTTCGAATATTGCACCAAAAAAAGCTGCTAAACCAATTGAAATTATTGCTGAACCAGGAAGAGCGAAAGCAACAGGATAACCTGAAGCAAGTGCTACAATCATAATTAAAACTAAAACAGCTAAAAATAATAATTCCATTATTTGCTCTCGACTTTATTTTGAATAAGTTTATGGCTACTAGACATAAAATAACTAGTAAATTGCAATAACATTGTTACAGCAAAGACTGCTAAATATACTGCCATTAAATATAGTAGATATAGTCCATTAGAACCTTGCTGCGTAACTTCAAAAGCAACAACTGGTCCATTAATAATACTTGCTTTGCCGTTTAATCCTAAAAATAAAACTATCAAACAAAGAGGGACACCTAATAATGATGATCCAAGTACATTAGTCCAAGCCTTTTTTTTCTCACTAAAAGAAGAATATAATACGTCAACTCTTACATGACCTTCATGAATTAAAGCATATGCGCTTGCGAATAAATATAAAGCAGCATACCAGAATCTCACTAGATCTCCTTGAAAAGCTTGTTCATAAGAAAAAACAAATCTCGATAAAACAATTACAAATTCACTTAAGACAACCAATACTGCTAACCAGATGAAACCAACAGATTTTGTAAAGTAACCAATTATAAATGAAACTAATATAATTGGAAAGTGTATATATGTTATTCTTTCTGGAGCTTTTACCATAAAGGCTTTTACTTCTGGACTAAATATGGCTTCCCATAATCTCTCAACAACCATAAATGAAATTATAAAATCAGCAATACCAACTAAAAATACCGCCCAAAAAGATCCTCTGATTAAATATGCTGAAAATTTTGTTAATATTTCCGAGTCTTGAACTAAAGTTTGAGAGTATGTCTTAAAGACATAAAAAATAACCGAGAGAATACAAACTATGTATATTAAAAGTTGAATGTAACCATATGTTAAATCCGAAGCCTCTAAAGATTTTTGTTTATAACCAAACATATCATAATGAGAAAAAACTTTTTTAATACCAGGCCAACCGCCCCAAACTGTAAATAAATTATTAATTAAAAATGCTAGAGTAAATGCCAAGACCGAGTAACTTAAGATCCTCAAATAAGTTGATAATTTATTATTTTCTGAACTCATATGATTTTTAATTTTTTAAAAGTAATACTTAATTTTAGAATAAAAAAAAGGGCCCAAATGAGGGCCCTTTTAATTATTGAATTAAGCTCAATTACATTCCTAAAGCTCTGTTTCTTTGCGAAATGTAAGGTGAATCAGACAAGTTAGTCCAAGATCCAATGTCTTTTCTTGCTTTTAAGAAGCTCGTATGAACTCTTTCAGCAAGACCACTGCTAGCTCTTGTTTCTTCAAACACTTCATTAGCAGCACCTGCAAAGCCATCATAAACCTTGTCGCTAAACTTCTCTAGTTTAACACCATGATCATTGATCAATCTTGCTAAAGCAGCACCGTTTTTAGCATTGTACTCAGACATCATAACGTCGTTTTCCATTGATGCAGCAGCTTCAATCAATAATTGATCTGATTTGTTTAAGCTTGTGAACCAAGATTTATTTGTTCCACATGCTAACATTGATCCAGGCTCGTGCATACCAGGATAGTAGTAGTATTTAGCAGCTTCTTGGAATTTCATAGCTTCATCATTCCATGGACCAACCCACTCTGTTGCATCAATTGCACCAGAAACTAAGTTTTCGTAAATCTGTCCACCAGGAAGTGAAACTGGAGATCCTCCAAGTTTACCAATAACTTGTCCACCTAAACCAGGCATACGCATTTTTAAACCTTTAAAGTCATTTGGACTTCTGATTTTTTTATTAAACCATCCACCCATTTGAACTCCTGTATCACCACACATGAAGTTTTTCAGACCAAAACCATCTGCTAGTTCGTCCCATAACTCCTGACCACCAGCAAATCTGATCCAAGCATTCATTTCAGTGTAAGTGAAACCAAAAGGTACTGCTGTAAAGTAACCCCATGCAGGATTTTTCTTTACCCAGTAATAGTCAGCGGCATGATACATTTGTGAGTTACCAGATGCTACTTCATCAAATGAGTCAAATGCTTTAACTCTTTCGTTAGCAGCATAGTAAGTAACTTGTATTCTACCGTCACTCATATCTGTTATTCTTTGTGCAAATCTTTGAGCTCCTGTTCCTAGACCTGGAAAATCTCTTCCCCAAGTAGCAACCATTGATGCTTCTATTCTTTCAGCAGCAACAGCTGGAGCAGCTAAAGATGATGCAGCTACAGCAGCAACACCAGTCGCAGCAGCAGCTTTAAAGAACTTACGTCTTGAAGGTAATTTTTTACCTTTCAACTTTTTGTCTTTAATCATTTATTTCTCCTCTATAGTTAATTAACTGTCGACAATTAAACACAAATGTAACTTAGAGTCATTATTAAAAATGAGGATAAAAAGACTTAATACAACTTGAGATTGTTAATTGACTTTATTTTTACAGTTTCCTGTTTTGAAGTACTCATCAAGATTATCTATAGCTAAATTAGCCATGGCTGTCCTAGTTTCCTTTGTAGCACTGCCTAAATGAGGAAGTATAAATGCACTTTTATGTTTGTAATAACCTTTATTTAGATTTGGCTCATTTTTATAAACATCTAACCCAACTGCATAAACTTTTCTTCTATCCAGTGCGTCAACCATTGCCTCATCTTCAATTATATCTCCTCTTGCTACATTCGTAACTACTGCGCCCTTAGGTAAGTATTCGATTGTATCTTTATTAATCATATCAATTGTCTCTTTTGATGCTGGACAACAAACAGATAAGACATCTGATACAGATAAAAGATCTTTTAAATTATCATGGTAAATTGCACCTTGCTCTTTATCTTCACTTAATTTTGATCTGTTATGATAATGAATTATCATTCCAAGAGATTTAGCAACTTTTGCAATTTTTTGTCCAATTCTTCCCATTCCTAAAATTCCTAATCTTGTGCCTGTTAGTTGTTTTCCAATTAATAAATCTGCTGACCAAACCCATCCACCTTCTCTAGCTCTTTCAATTCCCTCAGAAGCTCTTCTGCAAGCACCAAGAATTAAAAGAACTCCTATTTCTGCTGTTGCATCAGTTAGAACGTCTGGAGTATTGGTTACTGCTATACCTCTTTTTTTTGCAGCTTCTAAATCTATATTTCCAAATCCAACTGCAAAGTTCGAAAGTATTTTGACTGAGTCTGGTAATTGATTAATTGTTTCAGCATCAAGCTTGTCAGTTAAAGCTGAAAGTATTCCATCACATCCTTCACTCATTTCAATTAATTTTTTTTGTGAATATAGTTCATCGTTAAGATTTAAATTTGCATCAAAGATTTCTTTTGCTTTATCCTCACAAGATCTTAACAATCTTCTGGTGACCAATATTTTTTTCATTAAAATAGATTAATTTAAATCGAAAATTTTACCAGGATTCATTATATTATTTACATCTATTGATCGTTTAATAGATTTCATAACGGGTACATTATCTGGATGTTCTCTAAGTAAGTAATGTTTTTTTTGAAGTCCTATACCATGTTCTCCAGTTATAGTTCCTTCAAGTTCAAGAGCTTTATTAATTAAATCATCGCTATATTGTCTTATTCTTTTTTGTTTATCTTCATCATCTGGATCATAAAGAACTATAGAATGAAAATTTCCATCACCAACATGGCCTACCATTGGAGCGGTCAGCCCCAACTTTTGCACTTCTTTTTCTGCCCAAGAAATACACTCAACTAATCTAGAGATTGGTACACAAACATCTGTTGAATAAACTTTCATGTCATGTCCCAAAGCTTTTACAGAATAGTAAACGTCATGTCGTGCTTTCCATAATTTTTTTTGCTCCTCAGGAGAAGACGCCCATTGAAAATCACTTCCACCATTACTTTTTGAAATTTCTTCTACAATTCCTATATTTTCGTTATTTGAAGCTTCACTTCCATGGAATTCAAAAAATAGAGTAGGTGACGCTTTTATATTATCTAATTTAGAGTACTTAATACTAATTTCCATTTGATCTTTATTAAGCATTTCAATTCTTGCAATTGGAACACCATACTGAATAACTTCTTGAGAAGCTTTTACTGCAGAGTCTAAATCTGGAAAATAACAAACCGCACTCATTATGCTTTCAGGTATTGGTGATAATCTTAATTGTACCTCAGTAATTATTCCAAGTGTTCCCTCTGAACCTATAAATAAATTTGTTAGATTATATCCAGCTGAAGTTTTTTTTGTTCTAGCTCCTGTTTTAATAATATCTCCATTTGGAAGAACAACTGTCAGACCTGAAATTACAGTTCTCATAGTTCCATATTTAACAGCCATTGTTCCTGAAGCTGACGTTGCTGCCATTCCACCAAGAGCGGCATCTGCACCTGGATCTATTGGAAAGAAAACTCCGTCCTCTCTTAAATATTCATTTAATTGTTTTCTTGTAACATTTGCTTGAACTCTACAATCAAAGTCTTCCGCATTAACACTTAAGACCTTATTCATTTTTTCTAAAGAAATTGTTATTCCGTTTTGATTTCCAACAACGTGGCCTTCTAAAGAAGTTCCAGTGCCAAAAGGAACAACTGGTATTTTGTGTTCATTACATAGTTTTAATAACTGAGAAACTTCTTCGTTAGTTTCTGGAAAAACTACAGCTTTTGATAGTACTGGATCGTATGTGTCTTCGCCTCTAGCATAGTTTGAGCGAGTAGACTCTGAAGTTGAAAATCTACCATCAAAAATTTTTTTTAATTCTGTCTGAACTGTCTCATTCATAATCAAATATTACAAAAATTTTTGTTAAAAATACAGCCTATTTAGAAAGCATCTTGCCTATGTTTTCTAAAGCCTGCTGTATATTATCTCTAGATGCGGCAAAACTAAACCTTACGTAGTCTTGGCAAGTTTGACCAAAAGCTGTTCCTGGTACAATAGCTACGCCTGCTTCATGCATCGCTTTTTTGCAAAATTCTGCCCCAGACATTCCAGTTCCTTTAACATTTGGAAAAGCATAAAAAGCTCCACCTGGTAGACTACATTCTATTCCAGGTAAATCATTCAAACCTTTATGAATTAAATTTCTTCTTAAGGTGAATTTATCTAGCATGTCATTAATTGAATCATCTGGACCATCTAATGCTGCTATACCAGCAAATTGTGCTGCTGCATTTACGCAAGATACACTATTGATGAGCAATTTATTTACATGCGCAACCATTTCTTTAGGCCAATAACTCCATCCTAATCTCCAACCTGTCATTGAATAAGCTTTACTCCAACCTTCTAAAACAATTAATCTATCCTTTAATGCTTCGTAATGAAAAAATGATGGCATTTCTTTATAGTCAAAAATTTGTCTACTATAAATTTCATCACTTAAAATAGTGACATGCGGATGTTTTTCCAATTCTTTTGCAAAATAATCTATTACTGATTTTTCGACAAAACTACCAGTGGGATTATTTGGATTAATTAAAATTAACAATCTAGTTTTATCAGTAATCAAAGATAATATTTTATCCGGATCAAATTTAAGATCTTTATCTTCAGTAAGATCATAGGGCACCGGTGTAGAACCAGTATAATTTATCATTGATTCATAAATAGGGAAAGCAGGTGTAGGATGAATTATTTCCGCTCCTGGTTCGCCAAAACATTGGATTGCATAACTCATTGTAGGCTTTCCACCTGGCATAATCAAAATTCTTTCAGCATCTATAGTTGCGTCATATCGTTTTTTTATCCATCTTGTAACTGCTTCTCTACATTCTGGAATTCCGTTAGACATGACATATCCATGATGACCGTCGTCTAAAGCTTTTTTAGCAGCTTCAACTACATGCTTTGGTGTTTTAAAATCTGGTTGACCTAATCCCAAATGAATCATTGGGTGTCCTTTTGCTTCTAATGCTTTAGCTTCTGCTAGTACACTGAATGCAGACTCTGTTCCTAAATTTTCTAAATTTTTTGCAAGTATCATAATTTTATTTTTTAAAAAAAGAAAAACTAACTGAAAAGATTTAATATGTCTATTAATTAAAATTTTTTATCTTCTATAAATGATTTTGGACTCATCTAAGTCTCTTATACTTTTGCATCCCATCAATATCATGTTACGTCTTATTTCATCATGCATATTTTGAAGTAATCTTTCTACACCTTTTTGGCCACCAGCCCCTAAACTAAACAAAAATGCTTTACCAAAACTACAAGCTGTCGCACCCGCTGCTAATGCTTTAAGAACATGCGTCCCTCTTCTAACTCCACCATCTAAAATTACCTCTAATTTATCTCCTACAGCATCTCTGATAGCTTTTACTTGATCAAAAGGAGATCTAGACCCATCAAGTTGTCTTCCACCATGGTTTGATATCATTATAGCCGTACATCCTATATCTATTGCTCTTTTAGCGTCATCAACTGACATAACTCCTTTAAGTGCAATTGGACCATCCCATTTTTTTATACAATATTCTGCATCTTTCCAATTCATGGCAGGATCATATTGCTCATTTATATAACCCATAACAGATTGGGCAATATTTGTGCCTTTATCAACTTTATCTTTAAGATTTGCTAATTCAAATTTCTTATGCGTAAAATAGTTAAACACCCACTGAGGTCTCATGGCAAAACTCATTAAACTATCTAAAGTAAATTTTGGTGGAGTTGTAAAACCTGTTCTATGATCTCTTTCTCTATTTCCAGCAACAATAGTATCGACTGTAATACACATTCCATTGAAGTTTGCTCTTTTACATCTATCTATTAAATCATTAGTTATAGATTGGTCCTTATGAATATATAACTGGAAAATTTTTGGACCACTTGAAAGATTTGCAATTTCTTCAATCGAAAAAGATGCCATAGTAGACATACTGTATATAGTACCAAATTTTTCAGCAGCACGAGCAGAAGCTTTATCTCCATCTGGGTGATATAAACTTTGCATCGCAGTAGGAGATAAAAAAATTGGCATATCCATCTTTGTTCCAAAAACCTCTGTCTTTAAATCAGGTTCACCAACACTATTTAAAATATTTGGAATTAGATCACAGTCATTAAATGAATCTGTGTTCCTATTCATTGTAACTTCATCGTCTGCTCCTCCATCTATATAATGAAAAATAGGTGCAGGGAGTTTTTTTTTTGCTAACTTTCTAAAGTCATCAAAGTTATAGCAATTGCTTAAACTCATTATCCTCTGAATCTTAAATTACTTCTGTTTAGGTCACTGATTTTTGTGCAACCCATTAGTTTCATATCTCGTTGCAGTTCAGTTTTATATTGATTTAGTGCTCTTTCCACTCCTGCTTGACCTGCTGCAGCTAAAGCATAAAGATAAAGTCTTCCACCTGAACAAGCTTTAGCACCTAAGGATAATGCTTTTAGCATATGAGTTCCTCTGTGAATTCCACCTTCACATATAACATCAAGCTTGTCACCAACAGCATCAACAATTTCTGCAAGTTGATCAAAAGGAGATCTAGACCCATCAAGTTGTCTTCCACCATGATTTGAAACCATTATTCCAGTACAACCAATATCTACAGCTTTTTTTGCATCTTCAACACTCATAATACCTTTAAGAGCAAAATGGCCACCCCATTGAGAACAAAGTTTTTCAGCATCTTTCCAATTCATAGATTGGTCTAACATAGTAGAAAAATAACTTCCAATTGAAGAGTTAGTGCTTGTGCCTTCTTTTACAAAATCTTGAAGGTGAGGTAATTCAAATTTACCTTTTGTCAGATAGTTTATTCCCCACATAGGCTTAGTGGCAAAACTAAACAAACTTGATAAAGTTAACTTAGGTGGAGATGTAAAACCAGTTCTTAAATCTCTCTCCCTGTTTCCACCAGTAATAGTATCTACCGTTAAAGCCATTACATCAAATTTTGCTGCTTTAGCTCTCTCTAAACAAGAGTCATTCAAGCCTCTATCTTTGTGGAAATAAAATTGAAACATCTTAGGAGTATCAATCATAGCAGAAATTTCTTCTACACTGACTGTAGCCAAAGCTGAAACACCAAACATTGTATTAAATTTTTTTGCTGCCTTTCCAACTGCTCTTTCACCATCATAATGAAAAAGTCTTTGTAATGCAGTTGGTGCTAGGTAAAATGGTAAATCCAATTTTTTTCCAAATATTGTTGTTGAAAGATCAACATTTTCAACTCCTCTTAAAACATTTGGAACTAAATCAACATCATCAAAAGCACTAGTATTTCTGGCATACGTTATCTCATCATCAGCTGCACCATCAATGTAGTGAAAAATTGGAGAAGGTAATTTTTTTTTAGCTAATTTTCTAAAATCACCAAAATTGTGACAGTCTTTTAAATTCATAAATTTACTTTAAAATTTTTTTATATAATTAAACATATAACTATTTGCCCCAGGATTTTTATCTCCAAGGCTCGCATTTGATATGTGGTTATATGATACTGCTATTTCACTATTTGACGAAAATTCATAGGAAATTTGTATTTCTGTTTTAAACTCAATTACATGTCCTAAATCCTTACCATCACCTTTAGAATATAAGCCAGGAGTAAAGCTTGGGGTAAATTTTAAAGGACCTTCATTATAAATTTGAAATCCTGTATAAATGTATGCTGCGTTATCTCCAGTAATCATTAAACCTGTTACAGGCTGAAGTACTCCAAGAAAACTATTTTTATCTTTTCCTGTATTAATATGCTGAATACCAAACAAATTTGACTTTTTGCCTTCATCACTAAAATCAAACATTCCAGTATAGAAACTCCAATTTTCATTAGTTTTATGTCCGTCAGCTTTTGCTACATTAAAAACTAACAAAATATAAATTAGAAGAATTTTTGTAATGGCTCTCATATGAAAAATTATAACTACTTTATAGATACTTTTCTAATAATTAAAATAGCTCCAAAAACAAACAAAATCAAAGGTAATAACCAGAGTAAAAAAGTATTTTTCGTAATTTCAGGATCATAAACAATCCACTCACCATATTTACTTTTTAGGAAATCATAAATTTGTTTATCATTTTTACCTTCATCGATTTTATTTTGTATTAAAATTTTCATACTTAAAGCAAAGTCAGATTGAGAGTCATAAACTGATTGGCCTTGGCAGATTAAACATCTCAAATTTTTTGAAATTTGATCAACCTTTTCAGGATTAGCTCCATATGAAATATTATAAAAACTAATTAAGTAAAATACAGTAAATACTAAAATTTTAATTTTCATTTTTTATTATCATTTTAAGTTCAGCAAGTTTTTCATCATCTAATGGACCTATATATTTTTTTAAAATAGTTTTAGTTTTGTTATGAATAAGAAGTGTTTCGGGTACACCATATGCACCTAACTCAATAGAATTCACTCCAGAAGGATCAACTACAATTTTAGAATAAGGATTGCCTAATTCTTTAATAAATTTTTTTGCATTAATCTCATTATCTTTATAATTAATTCCAATTATATTTAATTTATCCAATGATTTGAGGTTTAGTAGGAAAGAATGCTCATCTCTGCAAGGTAGACACCACGAGGCCCAAATATTAATTATTGAAAAATCTTTATCATTTATCAATTCATATAACGTGGTCTCTTCATTAGAGTAAAGAAACTTTGCTTTAAAGTTAAAATCAATTTTACTTGAATTTAAATCAGGGGAATAATTATTTGTTTTATTCAAGCCTTTAAGAAGAATAAAAAAACTTACAATAACTAATGAAACTACTGTAATTAGCTTAATGTTTTTAACCATTTTTTTTTACAATGCTTAATATGCCCCCAAAAGAAATTAATATTATTGATATCCAAATCCAAATCATAAACGGTTTTATTTGATACCTAACATTATAAAATCCATCATTTTTTAATATATTAAACACTAAAAAATTATCTGAATATAATGTTGATTCAATATCAGCTTCACTGGTAATAGTCTGTGGCTGATCATAAACTCTAATTTCTGGTTTTAAATTAATAGAATTATTTTTATCTGAAATTTTAAAATTTGCTTCTAAAGATTGATAATTTTTATTTTCATTAATTTTAAGACTTTCAAACTTGATTGTTTTATTTAAAAATTTTCTTTCATCACCAACTTTCATATTAGATGAATATTCTTTAGCAAGAACACCATTAACTAAAACACTTAAAATAAACAAACTAAAACCAAAATGAGATATTTTTTGAGATAAATTTGTTTTTTTTACTGAAAAATCTTTAATAGTAATAAAAAAAAGAAAAAAGCTTGCTATAAAAAGTGGGAGTGAAAATAAATAGGAAATTCCAACTCTTTTTAAAAAAATAAAAGAAACAATTATTGATAAAATAAAAAATAAAAGTTGCTGCAGATTAATTTTATTTATTTTATCTTTTATCCAATTAAAATTTGGTCCGATTGCCATAAAAATTAGAAAAGGAATCATAAAAGGTACAATTAATTTATGATAAAAGGGAGGACCAACTGAAATTTTATCATTATTTACTACTTCTAGAAATATTGGATAAACTGTACCAATTAAGACAACTGATAAAAAAAACATCATGAATAAATTATTGACTAGAACAGCTGTTTCTTTACTAACAATATAAGTTTTTGTGAAATTGTTTTTGATTTTGTTTTGATAAAAAAAATAAATAAAAATAGACAACGTAATTAATATAAATAAAAAACAAAGAATAAAAACTCCCCTTGATGGATCATTTGCAAAAGTATGGATTGAATTTAAAATACCAGATCTAACTAGAAATGTTCCACTCATACTTAATGAAAAAGTTGTAATTGATAAAATTACTGCCCAGGAATGAAACATTTCTCTTTTTTCTAAAATTAAAATAGTATGAAATAGAGCTGTTAAACAAAACCATGGCATAAGGGATACATTTTCAACTGGATCCCAAAACCAAAAACCTCCCCATCCTAGTTCATAATAAGCCCATATAGATCCTAATAAAATTCCAATTGATAAAAAAATCCATGAAACTAGTACCCAATTCTTTATATGCTTAGCCCAAGTTTTATTTACAGAACCTGATATTAAGGCTGCGAGTGAAGAAGAAAAAATAATAGATGTTCCAACATATCCTAAATATAATATTGGTGGATGAATTGCTAATGCAGGGTCTTGAAGTATTGGATTTAAACCAGTTCCCTCGTTTGGAATTGGAAATAAACTCATAAAGGGATTTGAAGTAAAAAGAATAAATAATAAAAATCCCAATATTATTATTTCCTGAAAAAATAAAGTTAAAATTCTATATTGGTTTGAAAGATTTTTTGAAGTAATTGTAAAAATTAATAAAAAAATTGATAATACTAATAACCAAAGAAGCAAACTTCCCTCATGGTTACCCCATGTTCCTGAAATTTTATAGAATAAAGGTTTAGAGGTATGGGAATTATTATAGACTGTCTCATTACTAAAATCTGAGATTATAAAAGCTATTATAAGAGCAATGAAACTTATTATAATCATTAATGATTGAATTGAAATTAGTGAAAAAATTCTTCCACTAACATTTATATTATTTCGATTTAATAATATTGGAGATTGAATGATTATTAAAATAGACGAAAGTAAAGCAATATAAAGTGAATAATTTCCAATTTGGTTTAGCATTAATTACTCTCTTTTAATGCCTCTTCCACCTCAGGTGGCATATAATTTTCATCATGTTTTGCTAATATTTTAACCGCAGTTAAAAAATTACGATCTTTTAAAAAACCTTCAGCCACAACTCCTTTTCCCTCTTCAAATAAATTTGGAACGGAACCACTATAATTAACAATTAATTCATTTTTAAAGTCAGTTATAACAAAGTTTACTTCTGACTGATTTACATTAATTGATTTTTCTTTAACCATTCCTCCAACTCTTATTTTTTTTGGTGTTAACTCTGTTAAATTTTTTATTTCTGTAGGTGATTTAAAATAAACAACGTTTTCCTCAAGGGATTTAAAAACTAAAAAAACAATTAAGACTGATGAAAAGAATATAGATAATATAAAGATGGCTCTTAGTTTAACTTTTTTACCATACATGAAAATAAAAATTAAATTTTAGATGCAGATGAAGTAGCTAGTATTTCTTTATATGTTTCTTGTTTTTTTGCTATTTCAATTTTATCAGTCTCTAAACTTTCAAAACGAGCCCTAAATTTCTTTTGCTCTTTAACTAATTGAAGTTTGATTACTGAATATAAAATACAAAAACAAGAAAGAGTAAATGCAAAAGAAGACCATACATAGAGACCATATCCATTCATGTATAAAACTTCATTAATCATAATCTATCTAATCCTTTATTTTTTATTTTTATCAGTTCTGTATTATATTTCATCAAAAATATCAAAAGCGAAAAAAGTGCAAATGCCGCAGTCATTATACCTAAAGGTAACAACATGGATGTATGAATAGAAGTTTCTGTAAAAATATTTACTGAAGAAGGTTGGTGCAATGTTGACCACCACTCAACAGAAAATTTGATTATAGGGACATTTATTAAACCTATTATTGCTATGTACGAACTAATCTTTACAGCTTTTTCCTCATTGTCAGTTACCCTCCAACTTAGAAGAAACATCAAATAGAAAAAAGCAAGTAGTAACATTGATGTTATTCTTGCATCCCATGCCCACCAAGTTCCCCAAGTAGGTTTACCCCAGATGGATCCTGTTACCAAAGCAATAATATTAAAGACAAAACCAGATGGTGCTAAGCTTTTTGTTATTAAAGAAAGATTCTTATTTTTAAAAACTAAAATACCAAATGACAAAACAGCAATTAAAGAAAAAATTCCAAGAGAAATCCAAGCTGCTGGAACATGTACGTACATAATTCTCACTGAGTCGCTTTGTTTATAGTCTTCAGGAGAAAGTATTAATGCCTCAACAAGGCCAATACTTATAATTACTAAAAAAGTAATAAATACAAACTTTTGTGTTTTATTTATTATTTTTAATAAGTTGTTTGGTTTTAAATAGTTAAACATTTTCTGTTATCTATAACACAAATTTAAATTATGAAAATTTTTCTGGTGGGTTATTCTGACCAAGAACACAGAGGGAGATAAAATAAATGGGATTAAAGCATCCTTGGTCAAAATATTATTTATTTTAGTCATAATCTGTGACGAAGATTTGCACGAAATGTGTTTAAAAAATGTAAATATATCTAGTTAGAAGGTTTAAAATAGCCTGAACCCTTTTTGCCTGAAAATATTTCGTTAATTAGAGGGTGCTTAATCGGCTCATTAGAGTCGTCCACCAATAAATTTTGTTCAGAAACATATGCTTCATATGTGATTTCATCATTTTCAGCTAATAAATGATAAAATGGTTGATCTTTTCTTGGTCTCACATTTTTTGGTATTGATTGATACCACTCCTCAGAATTATTAAATTCAAAGTCGACATCATATATTACACCTCTGAAGTCAAAGTGCTTGTGTTTTACTACATCACCGATTGAAAATTTACCTTTTTGAATACTCACATATTAAATATGGATATTTAGAATTAAAAATCAATAAAAAAAATGTGAATGTTTTATTATTCTGCTATTATGTAGCAGTGAATAAATCTATTTTAAAATTTGTAACTGATTTAGGGCCTTTAGTAATATTTTTTTATTTTTATTATAACAATGATAAAAATTTAATTATTGCAATTCCTCCACTTATAGTTGCAACAATTATTGCTGTATTAGTTGTTTGGGTTATCGAGAAAAAAATTCCAAAAGTTCCACTAATTAGTGGAGTATTGATAACACTATTTGGTGGTCTAACCATTTATTTTGATGATCCTATATTTATTTACATGAAGCCCACAATCATAAATATTTTATTTGGTCTGGCATTAATGTTTGGCAAATACTTCACAAACGAGCCAGTTTTAAAGAAATTACTTGGAAAATCTATGCCCTTAAGTGACGAGGGTTGGGAAATTTTAAATAAGAGATGGATGTATTTCTTTTTTGCTCTAGCAATTTTGAATGAAATAATTTGGAGAACTCAAACGGAAGAGTTTTGGGTAAACTTTAAAGTTTGGGGAATGTTGCCAATAACCTTTATTTTTACTGCTTTTCAAATTGGTTTAATAAACAAATATAAACTAAATGAATAGAAATTTAAGATTAGTAGTAAATAATACAAATAAAGATGAGGGTAAAAAACTTTTTTTTGAGAGAACTGAGTTAAAAATTATTTTAGATCTTTATGCAAAAATGGTTTCTTCAGGTAACTGGAAAGATTATGGCTTATCGATTTCTGGTAAACAAGTAAGTTTCAGTGTTTTTAAAAATGCTGCTGAAAATGCTATATATAAAATTTGTAAAAACTTTAAGCCTTCAAACAAAAATCTAAAATATTTAATTACAGATACTAATGGCAAGATACTAAAAAATTCCTATGATCTAAAGATACTCTTGAATAAAGTTGATTGGAAAAAAATTTAGATTTTATCGTCTTTGACCAAATAATCTTAAAAGCATTATAAATAAATTTATAAAATCTAAGTATAAAGTTAAAGCACCCATAACAGCTTTTTTACCCATTAATTCACCGCTGTCAGATGCAGCATACATGTTTTTGATTTTTTGTGTATCGTATGCAGTTAAACCAACAAATACTAGAACCCCAATTATTGATATTGCAAAATACATCATTGAGGATTTTAAGAATATATTAACTACTGATGCAATAATAATTCCTATCAAACCCATCATTAAAAAAGATCCCATCTTAGTTAAATCTCTTTTTGTTGTGTAACCATAGATACTCATTGCACCAAATGTTGCTGAAGAAATGAAGAATACTCTTGTCACACTTAAACCTGTGTAAATTAGTAATATTGATGAAAGAGATAATCCCATTAATGCAGCAAATACCCAAAAAGTTGTTTGAGCTCTTGAAGCACTCATTTTATTAATTCCAAAACTCATGTAAAACACAATTCCTAATGGGGCTAACATTACAATCCATTTTAAACCTGATAAATAAATTGCATTCCCAAATTCTGTTAATCCAACAATCGCTCCGTTTGGATCTGTTACAACAGACATTTTAAATGATAAAAGTGCTATTATTCCAGTAAGCAAAACACCAGTTGCCATATAGTTGTATACTTTAAGCATGTAGGCTCTTAAACCTTCGTCCATAACAGCAGTTTGTTTAGCTGCTGTTGCTTTGTTTAAAATATTATCTTTATTGAATTCCATATTATTTATATAAGATTTTTTTTTAGGATTTTCAAGTCGTCAAAATAAATGTAACAAATACTACATAAATTATGAATTATAAAAAACTAGGAAATACAGACCTAAATGTGAGCACAATCTGTCTTGGGACAATGACTTGGGGTGAACAAAATACCCAAAATGAGGCATTTGAACAAATGGATTACTCTTTAGATAATGGAGTGAATTTTTGGGATACAGCTGAGTTGTATGCCGTGCCTCCAAAAGCAGAAACATATGGCTATACTGAAACTATTATTGGGGATTGGTTTGAAAAAACAAAAAAAAGAAAAGACGTAATACTAGCGTCCAAAGTAGGCGGTCCTAGTAGAAAATATATGAGAAATGGAGAAAATAGTTTTACTGGCAAAAACTTAGAGAATGCTCTTCATGGAAGTCTAAAGAGATTAAAAACTGATTATATTGATCTTTATCAATTACATTGGCCTGAAAGAAACGTAAATAACTTTGGAAGATTGGGCTATGAACACAAAGAAAATGACTGGAATAAATTTGAAGATGTTTTGGAAAATTTAAAAAAATTTATTGAGGAAGGCAAAATTAGGTATGTAGGTTTGTCAAATGAAACCCCATGGGGAGTTATGAATTATCTTCAACTTGCTAAAGATAAAGATCTACCAAGAATGATGTCAATTCAAAATCCATACAGTTTATTAAATCGGTCTTATGAAGTTGGTTTAGCAGAAGTATCTATTAGAGAAAATATAGGGTGTTTGTCTTATTCACCTTTGGCCAGTGGTTATTTAACAGGCAAATATAGAAATAAACAATTTCCAAAAGGATCAAGAATGGAAAGAGATTTTGATTTTTGGACAAGGTATAGAAAACCAAATACATCTGAGGCAGTTGAGGAATATTACAAAATTAGTCAAAAATTTGATTTAGATATGAGCCAGATGTCCATTAAATTCTGTGAAGTACAAGACTTTATGACAAGTGTAATTATTGGAGCAACAACTATGGAGCAGTTGAAAACTAACGTAGAAAGTGTAAAAGTGAACCTTGATAGTGAAGCAATAAAAGAAATAAATAATGTACAAAAAAAATATCCTAATCCATGTCCATAATTAAAAAAATAATTGTAAAAACACTAATATTATCTGTATTTTCAATAACCTTTGCTCAGTCTGAAGATTTAACAAAATTAGGTACATTCAAAGATTGGAATGCAGTTGCAGTTTTTAATGAAACTGGAAAAATCTGTTTTGCTTATTCGGTTCCAGTTAGACAATCTCCTAAAGCAAGCAATAGAGAAGCTAGATTATTTGTATCATTTAGACCTGAAGACAAAATTACAGATGAAGTGAGCATAACATCTGGTTACGATTTTAATCCACAAAACGCAATTTTAGCTACATCAGGTAAATCTAAATTTGAATTTGATTTACCTCAAAATAAATTTGCTTGGATTTCTAGTGGAAAAACAGAACAAAAAATAATTAAAAGAATGAAAAAGGCATCAAGGCTAATGATAACAGCTTATAAACAAAGTGGCACTCAAACAACTGATGACTATTCTTTAATGGGATTTACAAAAGCTTATAACGCTGCAAAAAAAAGCTGCACATAAATGAAAAGACAAAATAAGATTGTACTCGCCTATTCAGGTGGTTTGGATACGTCTATCATTCTTAAATGGCTTCAAGAAAATTATGATGCTGAAGTAATAGCCTACACAGCAGATGTTGGGCAGGAAATGGATAGAAAAAAAATTATTAAGAATGCAAAAAAATTAGGTGTAAAAAAAATTATCATCCAAGATCTAAAAAATATTTTTGTTAAAGATTATGTCTACCCAATGATAAGAGGTCATGCTCTATATGAAGGTGTTTATTTGTTAGGTACATCAATTGCAAGACCACTTATTGCAAAGGATCAAATTAGAGTTGCAAAGAAATTTAAAGCTTATGCTGTCTCACATGGTTCAACTGGAAAAGGAAATGATCAAGTAAGATTTGAACTTGGATATCATTACTTTGGTCCTAAAATTAAAATAATTGCTCCATGGAGAATATGGAAATTAAAATCAAGAACAGATCTCATTAATTATGCAAAAAAACATGGAATACCAATCCCTAAAGATAAAAAGGGAGCGCCACCATTCTCAGTAGATGATAATTTATTCCATACCTCAACAGAGGGTAAAGTTTTAGAAAATCCAAAAAATTCTGCACCTGAATTTATATTTCAAAGAACAACTTCCCCTGAAAAAGCCCCAAATAAAGCAAGTTTTATAACAATTAATTATAAGAACGGCGATCCAGTTGGTCTGAATGGAAAAAAATTATCTCCAGCGAAAGTTTTGGATAAACTCAATCAATTAGCCGGCAAAAATGGAATTGGGAGAGTAGATTTAGTTGAAAATAGATTCATTGGAATAAAATCGAGAGGAGTTTATGAAACTCCAGGAGGAACATTATTGCTTATGGCACACAGAGCTATGGAGTCTGTAACTCTAGATAAAGACACAATGCATAAAAAAGATGAGGTTATGCCAAGATATGCAGAGCTTATTTATAATGGCTATTGGTATTCAAAGGAAAGATTTAAACTGCAAAAAATAGTCGATTTAAATAGAAATAAAGTAAATGGATCAGTAAAACTTAAACTTTATAAAGGAAATATTACAATTCAATCAAGACAAACTTCCAGTAATGCTTACTCGATGAAAAAAGTCTCTTTCGAGGAAAATAAAACTTTCAATAAATCAAACGTTGAAAGATTTATCAACTTCCATAAGAAAAAATTAAGATAAAATAAAGAAATTATTTTCCAATAATAAAGGACTCCAGTTAGGTTTTTTTGAGCTATTTACATTTTTTAAATTTAAATTATTAAAAATAAAATTTAAAATTATGAATTTAAAACCAACAAGACAAACAGCTATTGAAAATCTCAATACCTTTATTGAAGAGAATTTAGAGGAATATTCAAGGCTAAGAAATTTTGATTTTGGTCCTGACAGAAGATCAAATACATCTTGCTTATCACCATATATTACACATGGGGTGATTAATGAAAAAGAAGTGATTAGTAAGTCACTGGGAAAATTTTCCTTTTCAAAAAATGAAAAATTTATTCAAGAAGTTTTATGGCGAACATACTGGAAAGGTTGGTTGGAACTAAGATCAGGAGTTTGGGATGATTATTTATTAGATTTAAAAAGAATAAAAGAAGAGTTTAAAGATAATAAAAGTTACTTAAATGCCATAGAAGGTAACACTGAAATTGAATGCTTCAATGAATGGGTAAATGAACTTAAGACTTATAATTATTTGCATAATCATACCAGAATGTGGTTTGCGAGCATTTGGATATTTACACTAGACTTGCCTTGGCAACTTGGTGCTGAATTTTTTATGCAAAACTTGTATGATGGTGATACTGCATCTAATACATTGGGCTGGCGTTGGGTTGCAGGTATTCAAACTCAAGGGAAACATTATCTTGCAAGTGAATGGAATATTAAAAAATTTACAAATAATAGATTTGAAAATATTAAACTTAACGAAAATGCACCTCCAATAATAAATGATAAAAATTATACTATTCTTCATAAAACTTTTGAAAATCCGATAAATATTGAAAAGAAAAACTTACTAGTTTTTGAAAATAACTTAGCATTTGAAATCACTGACTTTGCAATTCAAAAATTCAAAAAAATTCTTCTTATTGATAATAAAAATGAAAATAGAAATATTAAACTTAGTGAAAATGTATTGAATTTTAAGACTAGTTTGATTGACGAACAAAAAAAAAGGTTAGAGGAAAAATCAATTAATTGTGAGATTATTGATATAAACGAAATTAAAAACTTAGAAAGTTGTTACTGCCTTTATCCAACTGTTGGAGAAAATTTAGATTACATAAATCAAAACTCGCTAAAAAATATTGAGTTTCTTTTTAGAAAATTAGATCAAAATTCATGGAAGTTTTGTAACAAAGGTTTTTTTAACTTTAAAAAATATATTCCTAAAATAGTTGAAAACCTTGAATAAATTATAATTGAAATTTTTTTAATTTATGAGATAAAAATAATATGCAGAACCCACAAATATTAGAATTAATTGAAAATTTAAAGGGAAGAAGAACCTACGAAGAAAAAAAAGCTTCTAAGCTAGGCTTTAACTCTCTTTATGCATATTTTGAAAACAAACTTTTGCAAGAAAAAACTGCTATAGAAGAAAGTGCAAGAGAACTAGAAATAGCAAAAGCTGAAGCAGAATTATTAAAAGAAGAAAAAAGTAAGCAAAAGAAAACTTGCGGCTGTTGTTAAATTCCTAAATTTTTTAAAGACTGAAATTCACCAATTTTAAAAATAATTGCATCTTCTTTTTTAAAACCATATTTTTCTGCATTATCTTTAAATCTAACGGGTGGCTCCATTATTGGTTCTAAAGATAAAACAAAAGTACCCCAGTGCATCCCTAAAACTTTTTTACTTTTAAGGTCTCTTGCAATACTTAAAGCCTCTTCAGGGTTAGTATGATAAGAAGATTTATCTTTATTTGGAGATAATGGATAAAAATTATAAGCACCAATATTAATAAAAGTTAAATCAATAGGCCCATACTTCTCACCTAATTCTTTATAAACATTTCCTACACCAGTATCACATGCAAAAAGTATTTTTTTATTTTTATATTCGATTAAAAAATTTCCCCACAATGTTTTGTTAGTATCTGTCAAACTTCTTTTTGACCAATGCACCGCAGGAACTAATGTTACTTTTAGATCCTCATTAATCCTAATTTCATCATACCAATCCATTTCGTTCACATCTTTATATTTGTTTCTTGTAAAATATTTTCCAAGTCTTAAAGGAAGTAGAACCTTTGCATCTTTAAATGGAAATTTTCTGATTGTGGTCATATCTTGGTGATCATAATGATTGTGTGTCAGAAGAAATAAATCAGTTTTTGGAAGTTCATTTAAGTTTAAGGCTGTTTTGGTAAATCTTTTTGGACCAAAAATTAAAGGTCCTGCATTTTTTGAAAATACTGGATCAGTTATTATTGTTGTATTTCCTAGCTTAATTAAGAAGGTTGCATGTCCTATCCAGCCAACATAATCATCATTTTTTAGATTTTCTAAATCTGAAAGTACTTTTTGTTTTTCAATTGCGTGACCTTCGGGAATAGCCATATCAAGTTTTTTCTTTTCCTTATTAAATATTTTAAATGACCACTTAAAATTTGAGTTTCGTTCTGGAGATCCTTCAGGATTTCTAAAACTACCGTCTGGTAAATGATGATAAGGTGTTTTTTCCATAGCTAATGTAAAAGAATTATAAATAAAAAATATAACAATTAAAATTGTTAACTTTGACAATAATCTTTAGTTGTTTAAGGTTCTTTTGAAACACTCAATTGTATTTTTTAACAAACAAGCAATTGTCATTGGTCCAACTCCTCCTGGAACTGGAGTTAAAGCTTTTGCAACTTTTGAAACTTCTTCAAAATCAACATCACCTACTAAACCATTTTCTGTTTTGTTTATTCCAACATCAATAACTATTGCATCTTTTTTCACCCAATTACCTTTTATAAGTTCAGGAATTCCAACAGCAGCAACAATAACATCTGCTTCTAAACATTCATGCTGAAGGTCTTTTGTTTTTGAGTGAGTAATTGTTACCGTACAATCTTCTTGAAGTAAAAGTTGTGCCATCGCTTTACCATTCAAGTTTGACCGCCCAATCATTACAGCTTTTTTTCCTGTTAAGTTAGGTTCTATTTTTTTTAATAAATAATAACATCCAAGAGGTGTACAAGGAATTGAACCTTGGTATCCAGATGAAAGATTACCAACATTCATAGGATGTAAACCATCAACATCTTTGTGTGGTGAGATAGTTTCTATAACGTGTTGCTTGTTAATATGTTTTGGAAGCGGCAATTGAACCAAAATTCCTGAAACAGTTTCATCTTTGTTAAGTTCTTCAATTTTATCTAAGACTGTTTTTTCATCTACAGTATCTGGGTATTTAATAACTTCAGATTTTAAACCAACTTGCGTTGCTGATTTTTCTTTATTTCTTACATAAATCTGACTTGGAGCTAAATCTCCAATTAATATCACTGTAAGACCTGGAACTTTGTTATATTTTTCTCTCAGGCCATCTACTTCTGTTTTTAATTCTTCTCTAAGTTCAGCCGATTGTTTTTTTCCGTCTATTAAAATCATGATTATTAAAAAATAAGTGGTGCTATGTAGAGTTTCATACACATTTCTACAAACCAGATCAACAAAAGAAGAATGATAGGTGATATATCAAAAGCACCTAGACTGGGCAAAAAACCCCTTATTTTATTAAGTATTGGATCAGTAAGCTTATAAGTAAACTCTAATATTGAATAAACAAATCTATTTGAAGTATTTAAAACATTAAAAGCTATTAACCAGCTTATAACAACGTTAGCGATTACTACATAAGAATACAATTTTAATAATTGTAAAGCTAAATAAAAAATAGCTATCATTTCTTCTCTACATATACAGAAGTGCTTGGGAAAGCAAAAGATGCTTTATTACCCTCAACAATTTCTTTAATTTTAATTGCCAGTCTTTCTTTAACCAACAACATCTCGCTCCAACTATTTGTTTTTGTATAACATCTTACATACATATCTATTGAGCTATCAGCAAATTTATCAACCCTAACTGAAACGCCAACTTTAGTATCATAATCTTCTGAACCATTTATAAAATCTTCTATCTCATTTCGTATAGTTTTTAATTGTTCAACGGTAGAGTCGTACTGAAGAGTTATCGTCCAACTAATTCTCCAATTTGTAATTTGACTTTTATTAATTACAGCATTCTCTGCGAACTGGAAATTTGGAATAATTGCTAAAGACTTGTCAAATTTTCTTATAACAGTTGATCTAAAACCTATTTTTTCAACTACACCCTCGATTATTCCTTCAACTTCAATCCAATCACCCATTTTAAATCTTTTTTCAACAAGTACTAAAATTCCTGATATTAAATTTTTGAATAAATCTTGTGCTCCTAAAGCAACTGCAACACCGAATAAACCAAGTCCTGCAATAATTGGACCAATTTTAATTCCCCATAATTCTAAAACAGCTGCAGCTCCTAAGATTAAAATTAAAATTTTTAATGATTTGATAATCCAGCCAATTAGTTCTCTAGTTAAAATCTTATCAAATCCACTTAGTATGTAGGAAATTGGTTCAATAATTTGATGAATAATCCAAAAAAGTAAAATCGTAATCAACGTTCTATTTACGTTATCTAAAAATAACCTCGTATCTTCTGCAAAAGACATATAGTAACTTGCAAAAAATACTCCAAGAACAATTGGAAGAAATCTAGCTGGCCCCTCCATTGCCTTAACGAAGGTATCATCAAGTTTATTTGTAGTTCTTTTAGTAATTAGTTCTAATTTTTTAATGATTAATTTGCTAATTAACCCTCTAAAAACTAAGAATATAAAGAATATTCCAAGACCTATTAAGATCTCAACAAAGTTTACACCTAAAATTCCCTTTTGCCATACAGACAAAAAAAGTCCTGAAAAATTCTCAAAAACACCCATGGCTAAATTTTATATAGTAAAAACTCTTCTTCACCAGAGTTAAATAGAAAAATTTTTTTCCACTTGATCTCATTTAAAATTGCTGATGCTTTTTCACCCATACACATCAAATTGGTATCCATCCAACTGTCTAAAAGATCATATTTTTTAAGTAAATTTAATAAACTCTTAGCGCTATTTTCTGAGTAAACATAAATTATATCAGGGATTGAGGCTTTTAATTGTGCTCTAAATTCCTCTTTTATTTCTTGAGTTGATGAAACCGTATAGTTAATCAATCTCTTTATAGAATAACCTTCAGAAATTAGATCTTTATCTAACCTACTAGAAACTATCTCACCACTTACGTAAAGAAGTGATCCATTCTTTGAGTCGAAGTTTTGTAATATTAATTCTTTTAAATTATTTACGTTTCCTTCTGCAGAGATAATATTTTGAAAACCGTTTAGCTTTGCAACTTTTTCTGTTGCAGAGCCAACACAATAACATTCAATTTTTTTATCAACTTTATTTAATTCTAAATTCTTAATCGCATTTGAACTTGTAAATATTATTCCCTTAAAGTGGCTATAGTCAGGTTCATCGTATTTAATTGGTTCAACTTTTATTACAGGTAAATGAGAAACTTTATGTCCTAAAGAACTAAATTTTAATATTAATTCTTTACTATCCTCTAATGGTCTTGTTAATAAAATATGCATTTTACCTTTTATAAGATCCCTTTGACTCTGATTTTAATTTTTCTCCAATCTTAATACTTAAATCTTTAACCATTGTTTTATTTTCACTTTCTTCAACAAAAAATCTTTGTTTGCCATCTACTGAAAAAAGTTCAGCTTTTATATTTACAAGATCTTTATCAATCTTTGCATACACACCAACTGCTGTATCGCAGTCACCCTCGAGTATTTTTAAGATTTTTCTTTCAGCATTTGCAATAATTCTGGACTGATCATCATTAATCTTTTCTAAGATATTAATTATTTCTTGATCGTTTTCTCTACATTGTATGGCAATAATACCTTGTCCAGCACACGGTATTAATTCTTCAGTATTAAATTCATGTGTAATTTTATTTGTCAAACCTAAAGCTTCAATGCCAGCTTTAGAAAGTAAAATTGCATCATAATCTCCATTCTCTAATTTTTTTATCCTAGTATCCACATTTCCTCTTATTAATTTATAATCCAGATCTGATCTAATACTTTTTAATTGGTATTCTCTTCTGTAAGAAGAAGTGCCTATTATCGAATTAGGTTTAAGGTCTAGAAAATTTATGTTGTCGTTGCTAATAAAAATTTCATTAGGCGAATTTCTTTTTAAATAAAAATTTGTTATTAGCCCCTCTGTTTCAATTGATGGCATATCTTTTAAAGCATGAACAGCTATATCAATATTATTATTAATTAACTCTATTTCAATTTTTTTTGAAAATAATCCTTTTCCTCCAATGTTTGACAGCCTATCCTTTTGGTTTTCATCTCCACTTGTGATTATTTTTTTTGTTTCTATGTGAGTCGATGAAACTTTTTTAAGATTGTTTGTCACTTTTTCGGTATAAATTTGAGCTAACTGACTTCCTCGAGTACCAATAATAAATTTATCCCTTTTCATAATTCTTATTTTTATTACATTCTTATAGTTTAATTGTATTAATTATAAATATTTATGAATGAAAAAAAAATAATCCTTGGAATTGAGACAAGTTGCGATGAAACAGCAGTATCAATCATAGAAGAAGATAAAAACGGTAAGATAAAAATATTATCTAATGTAGTTTCAAGTCAATTTGATATTCATAAAGAATTTGGAGGTGTGGTTCCTGAGCTTGCAGCACGATCTCATGTTGAAAAAATTGATTTAATTGCAAAAAAAGCAATTAATGAAAGCGGTGTGAATTTAAATGATGTTTCTGCAATTGCTTCAACATCTGGACCAGGCTTAATTGTTTGCCTTACTGTTGGTTTAAATTTTGGTAAAGCATTATCTGCAAGCCTAAATATACCTTTTATTGGTGTAAACCATCTTGAAGGGCATGCCTTAAGTCCAAAACTTAGTACAACCTTAGATTTCCCATATTTATTATTATTAATTTCAGGAGGACATACACAATATCTTAGTGTGAATGGACTTGGAAAATATAAAAGATTAGGAACAACAATTGATGATGCTTTAGGAGAAGCATTTGACAAAACTGCGAAACTCTTAGGTATAGAATTTCCAGGAGGACCAAAGTTAGAAGGATTTGCAAAGCAGGGAGATGCAAATAAATTTAAACTTCCTAAGCCAATTATAAATAAAGGAGGATGTAATTTATCATTTGCAGGTCTTAAAACTGCAATTTTAAGAATATCAAGCACTATAAAATCTAAACAAGAAAAATATGATCTTGCAGCATCTTTTCAAAAAACTATTGAAGAAATTTTAGAAGTAAAAACACAAATTGCGTTTGATGAGTTCAAAAAGACCAACAAAAAGAAAAATAAAACTTTTGTAATCGCTGGAGGTGTTGCTGCCAACAAGGGTATTAGAAAAAAATTGATAAAATTATGTAAGAAGAATAATTTTAGACCAATTTTCCCTGAACCAAAATTATGTGGGGATAATGCAGCTATGATTGCACTGGTTGGTCTTGAAAAGTATAAAATCAAAAAATTTGATAATTTAGATCTTCCTGCAAGTCCAAGACTACCACTTGACGAAAAAGCAAAGTTTTTAAAAGGAGCAGGAGTTAGATTATAAATGTCGAAAAGATATAGTGGTAAATCATTTAAGGATGCTAACGTAATGAAACAAGCTAAACTTTCTTTAAAGGAAAAAAGAAAACTTAAAAAAGAAAAGAAAAAGAAAAAAAATTAAATGCAATATTGGTTAATGAAATCAGAGCCAGATGTTTGGTCAATTGATCAACAAATCAAAGCTGGAAAAAAAGGAGCTGACTGGGATGGTGTAAGAAATTACCAAGCAGCAAGTAACTTAAAAAAAATGCAAAAAGGAGATCTTTGTTTTTTTTATCATTCTAATATTGGAAAAGAGATAGTTGGTATTGTCGAAGTTATTAAAACGGCATTCATTGATCCAACTGATAAGGAAAAAAGGTTTGTTGCAGTTAAAGTTAGATTTAAAAGCAAACTTCAAAATCCTGTAACACTTGAAAACATCAAAAAAACTAAGGCTTTAGAGAACTTATCTCTAATTAGGCAAAGTAGACTATCTGTCATGCCTATTGACACTAAAAGCTGGAAAATAATTTTGAAGATGGGTAAAATTGATTAAAAAAAATTCATGCCTAAGAAAAAAAAAGTTAAAAAAAAAGTAAACTCTAAAAAAACCAAAGAGACAGTTTATAAAACAAAGAAAGAATGGATAAGTAAAGCTACCGTTAATAAATCTCAATATATAAAGAAATATAACGAGTCAATTAAAGACAATGATGGATTTTGGAAAAAAGAAGGAAAAAGACTTAATTGGATTAAACCTTATAAAAAAATTAAAGACATTAAATATAGTAAAGATGATGTTCATATCAAATGGTTCTATGATGGCACTTTAAATGCCTCAGCGAATTGTATTGATAGGCATCTTAAAAAAAATGCTAATAAGACTGCAATTATATGGGTAGGAGACGATCCTAAAATACAAAAAAAAATTACATATAAAGAACTCCATAAAGAGGTTTCAAAAGCAGCAAATGGATTAAAAAATCTGGGAGTTCAAAAGGGGGATAGAGTAACAATTTATCTTACCATGATACCAGAGCTTGCCTACACAATGCTTGCATGTGCTAGAATAGGTGCAGTTCACTCCATAATATTTGGAGGTTTTTCACCAGATAGTATTTCAGGCAGAATCAATGATTGTGAATCTGATTATGTGATAACTGCAGATGAAGGTGTAAGAGGTGGCAAAACAATCCCTTTAAAATCTATTACAGATGAAGCTCTACAAAGCTGTCCAAACGTAAAGAAATGTATCGTTATAAAGAGAACAGGTACCAAAAAAATTGATTGGTACAATGATCGTGATGTTTGGTATCACAAAATGATTAGTAAAGTTTCAGCAAAATGTGAGCCTGAGGAAATGAATGCTGAAGATCCACTATTCATTCTTTACACATCTGGCTCAACCGGAAAACCAAAAGGTGTTCTACATACTACTGGCGGATACATGGTTTATGCATCAATGACTCACCAATATATTTTTAATTATAGGCCTAAAGATATTTATTGGTGCACAGCTGATATAGGCTGGGTTACAGGACATAGTTATATTATTTACGGTCCACTTGCTAATGGAGCAACCACAATAATGTTTGAAGGGATACCTACTTATCCTGATACATCTAGATGGTGGCAAATAGTTGATAAATATAAAGTAAATATTTTCTATACAGCTCCAACAGCAATCAGAGCTTTAATGAGGGAAGGTGATAAACCTGTAAAGAAAACATCTAGAAAAACTTTAAAACTTTTAGGTACTGTTGGTGAACCAATTAATCCTGAAGCTTGGGAATGGTATTACAAAACTGTTGGTGATAGCAGATGCCCAATCGTTGATACTTGGTGGCAAACAGAAACAGGTGGAATTTTGATCAGTCCTCAAACTGGCGCCATAGATTTAAAACCTGGTTCTGCAACCAAACCATTTTATGGAATTAAACCAGAGATCCTAGATAAAGATGGCAAGGTTTTAAAAGGAGAAGCACAAGGCAGACTTTGTATTTCACAATCATGGCCTGGACAAATGAGAAGTGTCTATGGTGACCATCAAAGATTTATAGATACTTATTTTTCACAATTTGATGGGAAATATTTTACAGGTGATGGCTGCAGAAGAGATAAGGATGGCTATTATTGGATTACAGGAAGAGTAGATGATGTAATTATTGTTTCTGGACATAATTTAGGCACTGCAGAAATTGAAAGTGCGTTTGTAGCTCATCCAAAAGTGGCTGAAGCAGCAGTAGTTGGATATCCACATGACATAAAAGGAAACGGGCTTTACTGTTATGTAACTTTAAATGCTGGAGAAAAAAGTACTCTTGATTTAGAGAGAGATTTAAAACTTTGGGTAAGAAAACAAATTGGTCCGATAGCAACTCCGGACCTAATTCAATTTGCTCCAGGACTACCAAAAACAAGATCAGGTAAAATTATGAGAAGAATTCTAAGAAAAATTGCTGCCAATGAACATGGTCAATTAGGAGATACAACCACTTTAGCTGATCCTTCGGTTGTTGAAAGCTTGGTCGATAATAGAAAAAATATCTAGATCTTTATTAGTTTAGAAAACTCTTCTTTAATATTATCCCATTTTAAAATCATAGAATTAAGGACTATTTTTCTATCTATAGATTTAAGTTCAGTAGCTACTGGGGCCCAATTATACAATGCAAGAGCACTTTCATTAAATGGCCAAGACTTATAATAGTCATCCCATTTAATTTGATCTAATCTTTTCTGAAAACTAGCCCTTGCTTCATCAATAATTTCCTTGGGCATTCCGTTCTCTAATTCTTTATCCAAAATATTATTATAAATTTCAGAGGCTCTATTCGTTTCTTGATAGTTAAAAAAAACATTTAAATATGAAATTGTGTAAAAGGATAAATCCTGAAGTGAAATTGCATATATATTCCATTTAGCGGTATTAATTGATTTTAAAAATGTTTCATCATCAAAATGGAGGACCCATTTAGTGCCCATTCTTGTTTTTAAATAATTATATAAAGTAACTTGTGATACCCACGCTGATTTTTGCTGAATAAATTCCCCAAGATCTTCTATGTTTTTTATTTTTTTTTTTGGCAGAATGCCTTTAAACATCGCAACTAAGTAAACTTTGAAATCTTGGAGTTTTATATCTTTTAAGTTGAATCTGTATTTAAGCGCCATTTATCTACCTAATATGTTGATGTATAATGTAAAAATGACACAATATCGAGTGTTTTTAAGGGTTTAAATAAGTTTGATTATCGGTATGGTTCTTTCTTTAACCTATAGGAGAGAGAAAAAATGTCAAAACAAGAACAACACTGGGAAAAAACCAGAAATTTGCTCTTTATCACATTAGCAATTTGGTTTGTTTTCTCAATTGGCATCTTTCTTTTCGGAGCCGAAATGCAAGAATCTAGCATTAGACCATTTGGATATCCTTTAACGTATTGGTTTACATGTCAGGGATCACTTGCAATCTTCGTCATTCTAATTTTCTGGTTTGCAGGTCGACAAGAGAAAATAGATGATGAGTTCGGATTTACTGAAAGAGAGGGCGAACAATGATAAAAGGTAAATTTATAGATAATCTACCTAAGGTCTATGGGATATATACTGGAGGTTTTCTAGTATTTATCATCATAATGGCCATAGCAGAGCAAATGGGAATGTCAGCAAAAATGATTGGTATCTTTTTTGTTGCTTTTACAGTTTTGATTTATGCTTTAATTGGTTGGTTATCAAGAACACTTCAAACAGACGCTTATTACGTAGCTGGAAGGCAGGTACCTACCGTATTTAATGGAATGGCAACTGCAGCAGACTGGATGTCTGGTGCATCTTTTGTAGCCATGGCAGGTGGTATTTATTTTAAAGGCTATGGTTATATGGCACTGCTTGTTGGATGGACTGGTGGATATGTACTAGTTGCATCTTTGTTAGCACCATATCTTAGAAAATTTGGATGTTATACTGTGCCAGATTTTATAGGAACTCGTTACGGTGGTAACTTGGCAAGATTTAGTGCTGTTATTGTCTTAACTGTTGCATCATTCACTTATGTGACTGCTCAAATTAACGCTACAGGGACTATTGCTTCTGTTGCTTTAGATATTCCATTTGAAATTGCAGTTTATGTTGGACTAGCTAGTATTTTGATGTGCTCAATGCTTGGTGGAATGAGAGCGGTAACTTGGACACAAGTTGCTCAATATATTGTATTAATTATTGCTTATTTACTTCCAGTATTCTGGATAAGTAACAATATTGGTGCAGGTTTCTTCCCACACTTCATGTTAGCTGACGAAGTAGCAAGAATTGCAGAACTTGAAGGTCAATTTGGATTTGTTAAAAACTCAGCTGCAGATTTAGCTACAGTTCCAAAAGGATTGGCGGGAATTACTAAACCGCACTCTTCAGTCAATGCAACACCTTGGGCGTTTATTTCATTAGCAGTATGTATGATGGCTGGAACAGCTTCACTACCTCACGTTATGATGAGATACTTTACTACTCCAAGTGTAAGAACAGCTAGAAGATCAGTAGGTTGGTCATTATTCTTTATATTCCTACTTTACTCTTCAGCTCCAATGTTAGCTACTCTATCAAAAATTTCATTGATGGATCCTACTTTGACTACAGGTATCATTGGTAAATCAGTTGCTGATGTTCAAGCACTTGATTGGTATCAAAACTGGAACCAAGCTAATTTAATGTTTGTAAGTGACTTTAATGGCAATGGAACTCTTGAACTTAATGAGTTCTTTATGAAAGGTAGTGCTGTTGTATTGGCAACACCTGAAATTGCTGGATTACCATATGTAATATCTGGACTAGTTGCTGCTGGAGGTATGGCTGCTGCCATGTCAACTGCAGATGGATTAGTTTTAGCTATTTCAAATGCGTTATCACATGACGTTTACTACAAAATCATTAATCCAAAAGCTGAAACTGCAAAAAGATTAATTGTTGCAAGGGTATTACTTGTATTAATTGGTTTTGCAGGAGCTACAATTGCTGCACTAGAGATACAAGGAATTCTAGGTTCGGTAATTTGGGCTTTTGACTTTGCGATGTCTGGACTATTCTTCCCACTTGTACTTGGTGTATGGTGGAAGAGAGCTAATGCACCAGGAGCTGTTGCGGGAATGCTGTTAGGACTGATCTCAGGAACTGCGTATCTAGTTTGGGTACGAAGTGGTGGATCTGGGTTCTTGGGCATAACGCAACTTACTTTTGGAATAGTTGGAGCATCAGTAAGTTTAGTTTCGATGATTGTTGTCAGTTTAATAACTGCAGCACCAGACGCAGCTACTCAGAAAATGGTTGATGATGTGCGTATACCAAGTGGTAAAACCATACTTGGAAAACAACATTAATTAAAATATATTATTTTAGGGGCGAAATTTTCGCCCCTAGATAGATCTAAAATGTCAGCAAACTTTCATCCCTTAGTTTATATAATTGATTATATCCTTGGTGTTATAATGTGGACTCTAATTGGAAGAGTTGCGATGAATATATTTCAGAAGGAAGATTCACAATTTTTCTTTATGAAGGTATTTGTCAAAATTACAAACCCACTTATAAAAATTTTTAAACCAATTACCCCAAGCTTCATCATAGGACCTTTGGTACCACTTTACGTAGCCTGGTTCTTTTACATGGGTCGTTTCTATTTAATGCCTTATTTACTTGGTTATTCAGTTATGGGTATGCTTTCATTTCCTCTTGAGAGTGAAATAGCTCGAGAAATATATAGAATATTTAGCAAAAACTAATTCAAATAGAACAAAAAATTGATACTAATATTTTTAGTATCAAATGAAAAAAATTCAAATTTCTCCATCTATATTATCTGCTGACTTCAGTCAGCTTGGCACTGAAATTAAGAAGCTAGAAGAAGGTGGAGCTGACTTAATTCATGTGGATGTAATGGACGGTCACTTTGTTCCAAATTTAACAATAGGACCCCCAGTAATAAAAAACTTAAGAAGATATACCAAGCTTCCATTTGATGTACACTTAATGATTTCTCCAGTACATGAATACATTGAAAATTATGCAAATGCAGGTGCTGACATAATAACCATTCATCCTGAAGCTACTGAAAGCTTAAAAGAAACTATTAGTTTGATAAAAAAATTTGGCAAAAAAGTTGGGGTATCTTTAAATCCAAAAACTGAAATAAAAACTTTAATTGATGAAATAGACAATATTGATTTAGTTCTTGTTATGAGTGTTAACCCTGGTTTTGGTGGACAAAAATTTATGCCTGAAGTATTAGATAAAATAAAAGAATTGAAAAAAATAAGAGACAAAAACCAGTTTCACTTTGATATTGAAGTCGATGGAGGAATTAATTTTAGTAATTCAAAAAAAGTTTTAGAAGCTGGAGCTGATATTTTGGTATCTGGAACCACAGTTTTTAAAGAGAACGATGGGGATATTAGAACTAATATTGAAAAACTAAAATCAATGTAAAATGTTTTTAAAAAGTTCTTTTAATTATATCAATGAATTTTATTTTATTTTTAAAAGCCAAATACGAAAAATCTATTTAAACTCATCAATTTATAATAGAAAAATTTCAAAAGTTGATGAAAATGTTTTAGTTTATCAACCAAATCTTAATATACTTAGTTCATTAATAAAATACGAAAAACAAAAAAAGAAGATTGAAGATTTTAATATTCATTCAATATGGGAAAATAAGCATTTAAAATATAATGATTTTAAAAAACTTCATAGTTTTTATTGGTTGTTTTCAATAGATCTTAAATCTTCTAATGAAGTTACACAGTCAATTATTGAAAATTGGATTAAAAAAAACCAAAACTATGAAACAAAAAGTTGGGAAATAGATATTCTTTCTAAAAGAGTCATAGCTTGGATATCAAATTCAAAAATAACCTATGATGAATCTGGAAATAAATATAAAAATAGTTTTAACGAAATAATCAGTAAGCAAGTAAATCATTTAATGAATGAAATTGACAGGTCCTCTGATTTAAACGACAAAATGATAGGGTGTACAGCAATAACTCTCTCAGGAATAGCATACAAAAATAATAGGTTTTTGGAGTATGGATTAGATTTACTTAAAAAAATTATTAATAGCTCTTTTGATAATAACTACTTTCCAAAATCAAGAAATATAAGACAGATGATTTTTTATTTAAAATATTTTATTTTGATAAGAGAGCTTTTAAAGGATTCCTTAAATGATATTCCAGACTACTTAAATGAAATAATTCATTTCCTTGGCAAATCCTATGAGTTTATTTGGGGATCGCTAAAACAGAGTTTATTATTTAACGGAAATAATAATTTAAATAATGAAGACTTTGATAAGTATCTATCTCTTTTTAGATATAAGTTTAAGAATAATAAGTTTGAAACATCTGGCTATACAATCTTAAAAAATAAAAATATAGTTCTTGCTATGGATACAGGAAGTAATCCAGTAAAAAATTATTCAGAAAATTATCAAAGTGGACCATTATCATTTGAGTTTTTTTTTAAAGATAAAAAACTCATTACAAACTCTGGTTATTTTCAAGATCATAATCATCAACTGAATTCAATTTCAAAATCAACTGCAACTCACTCAACATTGGTTTTAGATAACTCTTCAGCTTGTAATTTCAAAAAAAATAGCAAAGGTCCTAGTGTAGTAAACAAAGGTTTCAAAACCTTTGGCAATGAAGTAGCCTATGAAAAAAATCATTGGAGTATTAAATGTTCGCATGATGGATATTTGTCTAGATATGGAGTAATTCACCAAAGAAATTTAGAATTTGATGTAGATAAAAATATTATTTTTGGAAAAGAAAAACTTATTAAAAAAAAGAATTTTAAAGTTACTAACTTTGAAATAAGATTTCATCTTCTTCCAAATATCAAAGTAACAAAACTTCAAGATAATAAATCTATTTTAATTGAATTAGAAAATTCTGGTTGGAGATTTTTTTCAAATGATGGATTGATAGGAGTTGAAACTGGGTTATACTTTGGTAATAAAAATCAATATATTGAGAACCAGAATATTTTCATATCTGGTATTACTCAGAGTGATGAACAATTAATTGAGTGGCAGATAAGCAAAATATGAGTACTAAAATTAAAAAGGCAATTATATCTCTCTCAGATAAATCTGATATTAAGTTAATTTTAAATACCCTTAAAAAATATAAAGTGCATGTAATAAGTTCAGGGGGCACATCAAAAGATATTAGAAAATTAGGCTTTAAATGCACAGAAGTATCAGAGTATACAAATACTGATGAAATTTTAAATGGCAGGGTAAAAACGCTTCATCCAAAGTTATATGCAGGTATTTTAAATAAAAGACAAAATAAAAGTCACAAGAAAGAATTAAAAAAAAACAATTATGAAGAAATAGATTTAGTAATAGTTAATTTTTATCCATTTGAAGCAAAGTTAAGAAGTACAAAAAATCATAATAAACTCATTGAAAATATAGATATTGGAGGACCAACTCTTGTCAGAGCAGCGGCTAAAAATTATAACTATACAACAGTCCTTACTTCTCCACATCAGTATAAAGAATTTATTTTAGATTTAGAAAAAAATAAAGGTTCCACAAGTTTAGCATTTAGAAAAAAACTATCTCAAGAGGCATTTAATTTAACAGCATACTACGACTCTGTAATTTCAGAATATTTGAATACTGAGAATAAAAATAATTTTCCACAAAAGAAAACTATTCATGGAAACTTAGTAGAAGTTTTGAGATATGGTGAAAACCCCCATCAGCAATCAGCGATCTATAGCAAAAATAATAGCTTAGATATATTTCAGTTAGGTGGAAAAAAATTAAGTTATAATAATTACAATGATATTTATGCAGCTTTGAATATATCGCAAACACTCCCAAAAAATACTGGTACTGTAATAATTAAACATGCTAACCCATGCGGTGTGTCGGTAAATAAGAATAAAATAGAAAGTTATAAAGAAGCTCTGGCATGTGATCCAATAAGTGCATTTGGAGGAATTGTTTCATGTAATTTTAGAGTAAATAAAAAAATAGCCTCAGAATTAAGTAAAATATTTTTAGAAGTAATCATTGGACTTGGTTTTGATAAAAACTCTCTAAAAATTTTAAAAAAAAGGAAAAATTTAAGATTAATCGATGCATCAAAATTAAAAAGAGAAAAATTTAACAATATAACAAGTAACTTTGACTCCTTATTGATCCAAAATTCGGACAACAAGATTTTTAGTAAAGATAATTTTAAAGTTGTTTCTAAAATTAAGCCCTCAAAAAAAATTTTTGACGATCTACTTTTCGCATTCAATGTATGTAGAAATGTAAAATCTAATGCAATTGTTTTAACTAAAAATAGTTCAACCATTGGAATAGGATCGGGTCAACCAAGTAGGTTAGATAGTTGTAAAATAGCAATAGATAAAATGAGGAAGTTCCAAAAAATTAATGATGAGGACATAATCATAGGAGCATCAGACGCATTTTTTCCTTTCGTGGATGGAATAGAAACTTTGGTTCAAAATGGAGTAAGTGCAATTATTCAGCCATCTGGGTCTATACGGGATAAAGAAATTATAAAATTTGCAGATAAATTAGGTGTTATACTAGTTTTTTCAAAAACAAGGCACTTTAAACATTAAGACTTAGTCAACTCTATCAATTTTTGCAGCAAGCACAAAATCACTTTCGTGTAGCCCATTAATAGCATGCGTTTGTATTTTTATTTTTGCATATCCCCAACCAAACCATATATCTGGATGGTGACCTTCTTGTTCTGCAATTTCTCCAACTTTATTAACAAATGATTGGCTCTCTAAAAAATTATTAAATTTAAAATTCTTAATAATATAGTAATCTTTTTCATCTACAGACTCCACATCCCATCCATCAACTTTTTTAAGATACTTGTGAATTTCCTCTAAGTTAAAGCTAGGAATACCTCCTTCACAAGGAATACACTTTTTGTCTGCTAAATCATTCATTAATCTCATAACCTAATTCATTTAATTCATTTTGCAAAGTATTATTTAGTTTGTTTAGAATATTTTTTGGAAGAATTTTTTGCCACCTATTGTTAAATCCTAAATTAAAAAATCGTTTTTTTTCTCCAGATTTAGAATACACACTTTCCTCAAAACCTTCATTTTCCTCTTTATTTTTTAAATTAGAAAAATTTGTAGAATTTATAGAATTGATAAGTTTTTTTTCATTAATTGGTTGGTTATTATTTTTTAAAGTATTTACAAAATTTATTATTTTTTTAAATGTATCAAACTTATTATTCTCTAAATCCTCATACTTAATAAATAAAGTTTTAAAATCATTTGTATTTTTCCAGGATTTATAATGACTAGACCATGATCCTAAAAAGGTGAAATTACTATAATCAGCATCTGTAGACTTTTCCAGAAGAGTTTGATTTTTATTTATTATCTTTAAATATGCTTGATCATAATTAAGTGAATAATGATGTGTCATAGATGTTATTAAATTTCTAGGATCTCTTACTATATAAATCCCACCAAGTGATAAATTTTCTGTAGTAAAACTATTTCCTTTATATTCATTAAGGTTGCTGTGCGTTTTTATAAAATGTACTTTTTCTCCAGAAAAAAACTGTTGCTGATTATAAATCCAACTTTGACTTGCTTCTTGTTCTGAATTAATTTTTTTTTTTGAAAATTTAATTGATGGAAATTGAAGAATATTTAGAAGTAAATCAAAATCAAATTTTCCTTTTTTTGAAAAATAATATGAAGAAATAAAAGATCTTAAATATGTATTTCCACTTTTGGGATAAGAGGCGATCCAAATAATCATAATTTTTGGAGCGGGCAATGGGACTCGAACCCACGACCTTCTCGTTGGCAACGAGACGCTCTACCACTGAGCTATGCCCGCTTGTTCTATAAGTGTTGAAACTAGTAGTTTTTAGGTAATTTAGCAATAGTCAAATATTATTCTTAGGCCATTTAATATTTTATTTTAGCACTATCTAGAGTTTCTTGCATTATTTTTAAATGATCTTTATATTTTTTCCACTCATCAGATGTATTTTTTTTTATTGATCCTCTAACTTGTAAAAGAGAAGCGGTCTGCACTGGTCTGATATTTTTGTTATAATTTTTAAGATTTTCTTCCCAATTAATTCCAAGTTTTTTAATTAAATTGTATGTTTCTTTTTCGAAATCATTAACAAAACTCTCATAGCTAATATGTATTATTCTTTCATTTAGATTTTTTGACCAAAATTTTATTAAATCATCATATAATATGTAATATTTTGCAGTATTCTTTTGGCTTAGAGAGAAATCCATCCCAGGATCAGGAAAATTAATTCTATAATTTGACCAACAAATAGCCATTGGATTTCTATGAATATGAATTATTTTAGCCTCTGGGAAAGCTTTGACTATAAAACCTATCCATCTAAAATTCATTGGTAGTTTGTCAATAACAAATTTTTTATTAGTTAATTGTGATACTTTTTTATAATACTCTGACCTTATGGTCTTAATAAAACTTACAAAATTTTGAAGTTTATCCAATTTTATTTTATCAATAATTTTAGGTAAATAATTAAGTTCACCAGCACCATGTATGTTTGAATGAGATGAAAGTACTTGTTCTAAAAGAGTTGTTCCTGACCTTGGCATACCAAGAATAAAAATAGGTACGGTATTAAGTTTATCATTATACTCAACTGACATATTTAAATTTTGTTCAAAAATACTTTTTATTTTTTCAAAGAGTTTTTTTTCAGTTTGAAAACTAAAATTTGACTTTATTCTTTTTATTTTATGAGACTCATCCAAGTATTTTAAAGCTAGATCAGATTTATTTAAATCGAAGTTACATTTACTTAGACTGGTATAAGCAAAAATTCTATCTTCATCATTTACTTTTGATAGATCAATTTGTTCTAGTTTTTTTAAGAATTCATTATCTTTGTCAACTTTCGTAATTAAAAAATAATTTTTAAACGCTCTTATATGCTTATCGTCAATATTTATTACTCTTTCAAATAATTTCCTTCCTTCATCTACATTTCCAAGGATTAAATTTAAATAGCCTAAATCATTCAAGGCCGTAGTGTTATTTTCATCAAATTTCAAAACATCTTGAAGTACTTTTTTAAGATCATCAAAGTTTTTTTTTTCACTGTATACATGTGCTAGGTTGAAATATGCTGGTATATTCTTGTTATTAAATTTTATTGCTTGTTGATAGTTTTTTATTGCATCATCGATAAACCCTAATTTAAACTTAGTATTTCCCAAATTATTATAAGCTTCTGAATAGTCAGATTTGAGATTTATAGCTTTTAAATAATATCCTGAAGCTTCATTGTAATTTTTTAATTGCTTATGAATATTACCATAAATGTAATAATTTTCTGCGTTTGGCTTTAATAAGGTAATGTTTCTAAAAATTTTTTCTGCTTCTAAATAATCTTTTAAGGTTAAATTTGCTACACCTAACGCATATAATACCTGGAAATCATTATTTTTTTTTAAAAATTTCTTTCCTAGTTTAATTACTTTTTCATATTTTCCTTTGTTAAAATTATCTAAAATAATTTTTTTGTTATTTTTGATGCTTTCAGTGTTCATTAAGATAAATGAGTTTATGAATTTGAGTATGTATTTTACGATGCAAAATCAAACCAGCCAGTAATTATATATTTAGTTCCACTTTTTAATACTGACCCGGTATGTGCATGTGTCCACTCTGCAGGCCAAATTAATGTCTTATTTTTTTCAGGCTTAATTTTTAATCCATAATGATCAAAGTCGGTTGTGCCTCCGTCATTAACATCATTTAAGTAGGTCATAAAAGCAAAAATCCTATGTAATGTTGATAGGCCTGTTCTTTCAGAATGTAAGGCTGCAAAATGATCTCCTGGAAAATATTTTTGTACATTAAAAGGTCCAACATTAACTTTTGTTAGAAATTGTTTTACAAATGGCCATTGTTCTCTGTAGTCTAAAAAACATTTTTGAAGTTCAGAAAAATAATCTTGAAAAACTTTATATTTTGGATCTGACAATTTATTTGGACTTATTGTAATATCTGTAGATTTTTTTCTATTTTCTTCAACTCCTTTTGCTGTTGATCCTTTTTTCTGAAGAGATTTGTTATTTTCAAAAAAATCAATTATATCATTACTAATATTTTTATCTTCAAGATACCAACAACCAATAAAATTTGGTGATTTACTATTTTCTATATCAACTTTTTTCATTTTAGTAAGCTAACTCCATTTTCATCAAGTTGCAAAAAACCTGCACCTTTCCTTATGTAAGATAAACCCTCTTTATGAAAATTTAAAGCTAACAATGATTGTCCTAATAAATTATTTAAAGTTCTATTACTTGGGTATTTTGTTATAACTTTTGGTACAAAATCTTTTACCTCATTTTTCTTACCTATTTTAAATAAACATATTGTATATTTTTCACATATTTCTTCATGCCTTGCTTTTAAATTAATTACATTTTTATAGTAATCTGAGGCTTCAATATAATTTTCTAATAAAAAATATAGGCTTGCAAGATTATAGCAAGCTTCAACATTATTTTTATTTAAATTTATAGATTTTTTATAATTTAAAATCGCTTCATCATATTTATTTAAAGACTTTAGAGTACTTCCTAAATTATTAAATGCCTCAGAAAAATTTGGATTTAATTTTATAGCTTCGTCAAATGAGTTAACTGCTTGATTAAATTTTTTTAACTTTTTTTGAATATTTCCTAATGTGTACAAATTCTCAGCAGTCTTTTTAAATAATATTAATCTTTCAAAATAATTTTCTGCATTAACAAAGTTTTGAAGATTTATTGACGCTAATCCTAACAGAAATAATAATTGTGCATCATTTTGTCTCTCTTTTAGTAGATTCTCTCCGTCAACTATTACTTCTTTAAATTTTTTTTCTTTAAAAGAACCAAGAACTTTTTCTCTTAGTTTTTCTAAATTATTTGAATTCATTCTTAAGATGTTATAATTTAAATTCTATGAAAAAAGAAGATCTTCCAAAAATATTACCCGTTTTCCCATTATCTAATTTTATTATATTTCCACGTACTACTGTACCATTAAATATTTTTGAACCTCGATATATTCAAATGATAGATAAAAGTATGAAAAGTGATCGTATGATAGGTATGATTCAACCAAAAAAAACTGGTGAATTAAAAAAACCTGATTTACATGATGTAGGTTGTGTTGGAAAAATAACTAGCTTTAACGAAACTGATGATGGTAGATATTTAATAGTTTTGAATGGAATATGCAGGTTTAAGATCATGGAAGAAGTAAATAATGACAACTTATATAGAGAATGCGAAGTTAAATATGAGGATTTTTCAAGTGATTTAATTGAAAAATCAGATGAAATAAAATTTTCAGATTTAAAGTTAATATTTCAAAATCTTAAGGGTCTTTTTAAAAAGCAAGGATATGAAATTAATTGGAAAGAGATTGAAAAACAAAGTTTGGATCAAACTATCAATACTTTATCAATGGCATCACCATTTTCATTAGAGGAGAAACAAGTTTTACTTGAAAGTAAGGATTTAAATATAAGAAAAGAGAAGTTAGAAGAAATTCTAAATACCTATATTTTAGATAATTTTAATAACAAAACTTTACAATAATGATATTCAATTAGATAAGAAAGTCGCATATTTGTTCAAAAGTTTATTACCTTTTAACAGCTTAAATATAGGTTCTGATAAATTATTTTTTAACTTACTATCAATGTTGAAAAAGGTATTTATTGTATCTATTCCTAATCCATAGATAAAATTAAGATGTTTATTTTTTTCTTGAAATATTTGAGCAATTATTTCTCCATCATCAATACCTAATTTAATATTTTCATCTATAATATTTGATAGAGATTTAATATCTCTAATAGTCATATTGAACCCTTGTCCTGCCAGTGGGTGAACCTTATGAATCAAATCTCCAAATGATAGAATATTTTTAAAAATATAGTCACGTAGTACTAAGAACTTAATGCCAACAGACTCAACTTTACTAATTTTAGTGATCTTATATTGATGATTATATTTATTAATGATTTGAAGAAATTTTAATTTGTCAATTAGTTTAGTTGAATTATTTGAAAATACAATTGAAGTTTGATTATTAGACAAAGGAAGAAATGCTAAAGGGCCTTTTTTTGTAAAAATTTGATTAGCTATTTTATTTTCAACTGTTTTGTGATCTATTATTGCTGTGTGAGCTAAAGATTTATAATTTTTTTCTACTTTTTTTTGAAAATATTTTTTTGTTATTGGATTACTTTGTTCTGAGTTAATAATTAGATGGTAGTTTCGTGTATTAATAACATCTAAATTATACTTTTTAAGTTTAATAAATTTTAAAAATTTATTTTTTTTCATTAAATTATATAATGAACTATATTTTAATAAGTAAAAATTTCTTTGGTATTTATTTTTGAACTCAAATAACTCCGATGAGTTATTTTTGTCAGAATAAATTTTAATTTTTTCTGTTGGCCAACCCAAGTTGGAGATTCCTTTTATGTTTTCTTTTAAAAATTTGTAATTTTCATTTGATATGGCAATTGTTCTAACTGTATTTGTTAATAGTGATGGTTTGGTTTGTGAAATAATGTCAACATTGATCTTTTTCTTTAGTAATATGTTTGCTAAAACTAGATTTGTTAAATTATTTCCTAAAAGGCAAATGTTCATAATATTATTTAATTTTATCAATAAAAATTAAATGATACAAAGTGACAAATCATTAATGATAAAATGAAAATTAAAAATTTAGTAGATAATACAACAAGTTTTCTCCTTAAAAGGTTTTCTGAATTAATAGGTTTAGCCTTACTTTGTTTATCTATTTTACTCCTAGCATCATTAATTAGCTACACACCTGAGGATCCTAACTTTATTTTTCCAGAGAATGCAGAGATTAAGAATTTATTAGGCGCAAGAGGAAGCTATGCCTCTGATATTTTATTTCAATCAATTGGTTTGATCTCGTTATTAGTACCAATTTCTTTTTTTCTTATATCTGTATCAGTAATAATTGATAAAAAAATTTTACACATTATTGAAAGTTTATTTTTTATAATTCTATATTCCATAATAGGAGCATTATTTTTTACAGTCTTCCATACAGAATCATACTGGCTTACAATTAATGGAAATAATGGATTTTTAGGTAATTTATTTGAAGAAACCTTCTTTATAAATTTAATAAACTTAAACAGTCAAATTAGCTATGTAATCTTAATTATTTTAATATCATTATTTTTTCTTCTAAGTATTAATTTCAGATTAAGATATTTGAAATTTGTACTTAAAATTTTTTATAGATCTAAAAAAGTTTCTTCTAAAAGTGTTGCTGAAAGTTATAGAGAGAATTCATTAGATGAAGCTGAATATTTTAACAACGAAACTAGAGTCCAAGAAAATTTTTCATTTGATAAAAATTCAACACAGTCAGATAAAAGAGCTATTAAATATAAATTACCATCATTAGAATTTTTGAAATATCCTTCAAAAAAAGATAAAAATTTATCAGAAAATAAAATCGATGAAAAAACATTAGAAAAAATTTTATTAGATTTTGGAGTTGAAGGAGAAGTTAAAAAAGTAAGCCAAGGTCCCGTTGTCACATTATATGAGTTTGAACCTGCTCCGGGTGTTAAAGTATCAAAAATAATTAATCTTTCTGAGGATATTGCTAGAAATACTAGTTCAGAATCTGCTAGAATTGCAACAATACCTGGAAGTAATACTATAGGCATTGAATTACCTAAACCTCAACGGGAGAATGTTTTCTTGAGTGAAATAATATCAGACTCTAGCTATAAAAAGAAAGACATAAAACTTCCGATTGCTCTTGGTAAAAGTATTTCAGGATTACCAATAACTAGTGATTTAAGTAGTATGCCTCATTTGCTAATAGCTGGTACAACTGGTTCAGGTAAATCAGTTTGTATTAATACAATTATTTTATCTCTTTTATACAAACACTCCCCAGAAAAATGTAAATTTATATTGATCGATCCTAAAATGCTAGAATTATCAACATACGAAGGAATTCCACATTTACTTTGTCCAGTAATCACAGAAGCAAAAAGAGCTGCTTCAGTTTTGGGCTGGGTCGTTAAAGAAATGGAAAATAGATACAAATTAATGACCAAAGTTGGGGTTAGAAATATTGACGGATACAACGAAAAACATAAGGTTTCTATGCCTTATATCGTTGTAATTGTTGATGAAATGTCAGATTTAATGCTAGTAGCTGGAAAAGATATAGAAAATTATATTCAAAAACTTTCACAAATGGCGAGAGCTGCTGGAATACACATTATAATGGCTACTCAAAGACCAAGTGTTGACGTAATCACAGGAACAATAAAAGCTAATTTTCCAACTAGAATATCATTTCAAGTTACATCTAAAATAGATAGTAGAACAATTCTTGGAGAACAAGGAGCTGAACAATTGCTTGGTAAAGGAGATATGCTTTACATGACCTCAGCTAACAGAATGACAAGAATCCATGCACCATTTGTATCAGAGGGAGAAATTGAAAAAATAAATAATTTTTTAAGAAATCAAGCTGAACCAGATTATGTAGATGAAATTCTAAATTTTGCCGACGAAAAAGAAGGTAATAATAATTCAAAAGAAAATGAAAACTTAGATGAATTGTACAATACAGCCCTTGAAATAGTTAAAACTGAAAGAAAAGCATCGACATCTTTTTTACAAAGAAAATTACAAATTGGTTACAATAGAGCAGCTAGAATAGTTGATCAAATGGAGGCTAATGGAGAAGTAAGTCAAGCTAATCACGTTGGTAAAAGAGAAGTTCTAAAATGAAAAAATGTTTAATTATTTTTTTCATCTTATCTTTTAATTTAAATGCACATGGTTCTTCAAATCAAAAGATTATAAATCACTTAAAAAATATAAATTCTTTTAAATTTAAATTTATTCAAAAAATAGATAATAATAATATTGAAAAGGGTGAATGCATAGTTTTATACCCTAAAAAAATTTTTTGTGAATATCATGATATTTATAATAAAATATTAGTTTCTAATGGTAAATCTCTAGTAATTAATTCAGATAAAATAAAAAGTTACTATAGATATCCAATTGATAAAACACCTCTAAATTTTATACTTGATAAAAAATTTTTAATTGAAAAAATTGATGAGGGAGAAGATGACAAGAACTATCCTTTTTATTACGTCTTAAAATTTGAATATGAAAATAATTTAATTAAAGTTTTTTTCGATAAAAAAAGTTTAGATTTAATTGGTTGGGAAACTAAAGATATTTATCATAATCTAATACAAACATTTTTAAGTGATATTAATATTAATGTTGATGTTGAGGAAAAAATATTTTCAATACAAAGATATACTAATTAAGATCGACATTTATTTTTTCAGATTTAAATACCTGCATTCCTCTAGCTAGATAATTTTTAATTGCATTTTCGTGGTCAAGTGAACAGGTGTGCAGCCAAACTCTTGATAATCCTTGATCAAATAATTTCTTGATAGCCTCAGAAAGAAGATAGCCTCCACATTTTTTTCCAAAATATTCCTCTAAAATCCCAAAATATGCAATTTCGGAATCATTATTGTCGAAATCACGGATAGTTTCATAATATCCAGCTAAGTTGCTATTATCCTTTAAAACAAACGTTTTTATTCTAGGATTTTCGACATACTCCATCCATTTTTTATCTTCCCAGGTTAATCTATCTATCCATCTATGCTTTCTGCCAATTTGCTTATAAAAAAATTTGTTTAGATGAAAATCTGGTGGGTCAACTTCACTAATTTTATAATTTGGCCCTGGATTTTTTGAAAAGTTTAGATCACTTATTGAGTTTATTTCTAAAAAACTTCTATCTACGTTAACTTTCACGAGACCATTTTACCGATTTTCTCTCCACCAAACAAATGAAAATGCAAATGTGGAACTTCTTGTCCTCCATCTTCACTTATATTTGCTAGCGCTCTATATCCCTTACCAGTATCAACAGATATATTTAATTTCTTTGCAACAGTATTTATACCTTTTAGCAGTCCTACCATTTCTTCTGGGGACGCATTTTGACTAAAATCATCTAAGTCAACATATTTACCTTTTGGGATTACTAAAGCATGAATTTTTTTTTGAGGATTTATATCATGAAAGGACAAAACAAATTCATCTTCATAGATTTTATTACAAGGTATTTCTTTTCTTAATATTTTAGCAAATATATTGTTATTATCGTAACTCATTATTACATTTTTTCTAAAACTGATTTTACTGTATCACCCATGACTGATGGATTTTTAGAAATTGTAATTCCACATTCTTTTAAAATTTCAACTTTTTCAATTGCACTCTCTCCATAAGCTGAGACAATTGCACCTGCATGACCCATCACTCTTCCTTTTGGTGCAGTTAGTCCAGCTATGTAAGCAATAACTGGTTTCTTCATATTTTCTTTTGCGAATTCTCCCGCAGCTACTTCCTGTGGACCACCGATTTCACCGATCATTAAAATTGCATCAGTCTCGTCATCAGTTTCAAATTTTTCAATAATATCTCTAAATGAACTTCCATTTATTGGGTCTCCTCCAATACCCACACTTGTTGAAACTCCAATATTTAAATTTTTTAGTTGTTGAGCCGCTTCATAACCTAATGTCCCTGACCTACTTATAATTCCAATTCTTCCTTCTTTGTAAATATGTCCAGGCATTATTCCCAACATTGATTTTCCGGGACTAATAATTCCTGCACAATTAGGGCCAACTAGTGTCATTTTAGAACTTTTAGTATATCTTCTCATGTATCTTTTTATTCTGATCATGTCGTGAGATGGTATTCCATCAACAATTGCTACACAGGTTTTAATCCCAGCATCAGCTGCTTCCATTGCAGAATCCGCTGCAAAAGCTGGTGGCACAAATAAAATTGATGAATCTGCACCTGTTTTATTAACAGCATCTTTCACTGTATTGAACACTGGCAAATTTAGATGTTTAGAACCACCCTTTCCTGGAGTAACCCCACCAACTACATTTGAGCCATATTTTATCATCTCATCAGCATGAAAAGAGCCCATTTTTCCAGTAAAACCTTGAATTATTATCTTACTATTTTTTTCTATTAAAACTGTCATTTTCTATTTATTCAGGGCTGCAACTGCTTTGTTAGCTGCATCCTCTAAAGTATTTGCCTCTATATAATTTATTTTACTCTCTTTTAAAATTTGATTACCCTTCTCTACATTTGTACCTGCTAAACGAATGACTAGTGGAACATTAACTTCTATTTTTTTAAGGGCTTCTACTATTCCTTCTGCTACCCAATCGCATCTGTTTATACCAGCAAAAATATTTACTAAAATTACTTTAACTTTTTCATCCATTGTAACTAGCTTGAAGGCTTTAACTATTTTTTCTGGTGTTGCACCACCACCTACGTCTAAAAAATTTGCAGGACTTCCTCCAGCCAATTTTATCATATCCATTGATGCCATTGCTAATCCAGCACCATTAATTATATTACCAATATTTCCATCTAAACTTACGTAGTTTAATCCCCTATCAGATGCAAAAACCTCTTTTGAATCCTCTTGTGTCTTATCCCTAAGTTCTGAAACTTGATTTCTTCTAAACATTGCGTTGTTGTCAAAACTCATTTTACAATCCAAAGCTAAAATTTGTTTTTGTTTTGAAATAACTAATGGATTGACCTCAACCATCGTGGCATCTAATTCACTAAATGCCTTATAACATCCAATAATTGTTTCAGATGCTCTTCTAATTAAATCAGATTCAATTCCCAAACCAAAAGCTAATTCTCTAGCTTGGAAACTTTGCATTCCAACAGCAACTTCTATTTTTGATCTAATTATACTTTCTGGTTTTTCTTTTGAAATTTCTTCAACACTCATACCACCTTCTGTTGACGCAACAACCATTATGCTTTCTGAACTTCTATCAAAAACTAAACCAAGATATAACTCACGCTCAATATCAGTTGCTTCCTCAATATATATTCTGTTTACTATTTTACCTTCAGGACCTGTTTGGTTTGTAACTAATTTTTTTCCAAGTAGTTTATCTGTTGCTTGGGCAACTTCTAAAGGAGTATCACAAACAATTATTCCACCTGCTTTTCCTCTAGCACCTGAATGAATTTGCGCTTTTACTACCCATCTAGATCCACCAATCTCTCTTGCTTTATTCTCAGCATTTTCTGGACTGTACACAATTCCACCTCTTGGAATTGTTACTCCAAAATCTGAAAGTATTTTTTTTGCTTGGTATTCGTGAATGTCCATAATTTTATTTATTTATTTATTATGGATTAACTTGTCGATGTTTACAATATTTTCAGCCATTCTAGCTGATGCAGCATCAATCATCCTACCGTCAAGCTGAGCTGCCCCCTTACCTTCTTTTGCAGCTTTTGCTAATTCTTCCAAGATCCTTTTAGCCTTAGTAACCTCTGCTTCTGGTGGAGAAAATACTTTATTTGCAAGCTCAATTTGACTAGGATGAATTGCCCATTTACCCTCAATACCAATTGCGGCACCTCTTTTAGCAGCCGCTGTATAAGCATCAGGGTCATTAAAATCTCCAAACGGTCCATCAATTGCTCTTATTCCATATGCTCTACAAGTCATAACTAACTCTGACAAACCGTGATGCCACTGGTCTCCTGGATAATTTTCGTTAAGCCCACCTATAACTGTAGTTCGCGCTCTCAAACTTGCTGCATAATCTGCAACTCCAAAATGCAATGCCTCTAATCTTTCACTCGAAGTAGCAATTTCTTTAATATTTGACATACCTAATGCTGTTTCAACTAAACATTCAATTCCAATTTTATTTTTTAATTTTTTATTTGTTTCAATTTGAGTTAATAAACAATCAACCATGTAAACATCACTTGCCGTTCCTGCCTTTGGAACCAAAATCGTGTCTACATTCTCTCCAGCTTGCTCAACTATTTCAATTAAATCAGAGTACATGTAATGAGTATCTAAACTGTTTATTCTTACAGAAATAGTTTTACCACTTCCTCTCCAATCCATTTCATTTAAAGATTTAATAACATTTGCTCTAGCAGAAATTTTGTCATTAGGAGAAACTGCATCTTCTAGATCTAAAAAAACATAATCTGCTGATGAAGATAGAGCTTTCTCAAACATTTTAGGAGATGATCCTGGAACTGCTAACTCACTTCTTTGTAATCTTGATCTTGCAGGTTTATAAAATTTATGGCTCATTTTTTTCTTTTATCTAATTCACTCATTACATCTTCAATTTTTATATTATTTGCCTCAAGATAAATTATTAAATGATAAAATACATCAGCTGCTTCATGGATTTTATTTGAATCTTCTTCAACCGCTTCGATAAGTTCATTTATTTCTTCAAGCACTTTTGCTTTGCTCAAAGATTTATCACTCAAAAGTTTATTGGTATAAGAGCCATCAACTGGAGCTGATTTTCTTTCTCGAGCAAGATTAAATAGACTTTCTAGGGTATTTAGCATCTCAAATCCTAACAGGTATACCTTTTGAGTCCAGATATTCTTTAGCTTCTTTCACAGAATATTTTCCATAGTGAAATATAGATGCTGCTAAAACCGCGCTTGCATTGCCTAATTTAATGCCATCGACTAAGTGATCAAGATCTCCAACTCCACCTGATGCTATTGTGGGTATGTTTACCATAGATGAAATTTTAGACATTAAATCTATGTCATAGCCTACTTGAGTGCCATCTCTATCCATTGATGTGACCAACAACTCACCTGCACCACTCTCTTCCATCTTTTTTGCAAATTTTAAAGCATCAATTCCTGTATTATTTCTACCTCCATGAGTAAAAACCTCCCATTTCTCCCCATTTTTTTTGGCATCAATTGCAACAACAATACATTGTGATCCAAATTTTTTTGAGCTTTGAGCTACAACATTTGCATTTTGAACAGCAGCTGTATTAATTGAAACTTTATCTGCTCCACAATTTAATAATTTACTGATGTCATCTACACTTCTAACTCCGCCGCCAACAGTTAAAGGAACGAAACATTTTTTAGAAGTATCTTTTACAACTTCATAAATAGTATCTCTGTTTTCATTTGAGGCAGTTATATCTAAAAAACAAATTTCATCAGCTCCACCGTCACTATAAATTTTAGCTTGCTCAACTGGATCACCTGCATCTTGTAAATCAACAAAGTTTATACCTTTTACAACTCTTCCATTTTTAACATCTAAGCAAGGTATAATTCTATTTTTAAGCATCTATTTCTTTTGCAAGTTCATCTAATTTAATATCACCATCATATATAGCTTTACCAACTATGATACCTTCAATGTTTTTATTATTTAATTTTTTAGCTTTTTTAATGTCATCTATTGATGAAACACCTCCAGAGATTATTACAGGACAGTTTGAATTGTCAGCAACATTTTCTGTTTCATCAAAGTTTGGACTTATCTTCATTCCATCTCTATTAATATCTGTATAAATTAATCTTGTAACTCCATAATCAATTACTTCTTTTAAGAAATCTAAAGTCTTTATGTTAGAATTTTCCTTCCATCCAGATACAGATAAAAAACCATCCTTAGCATCTAACCCTAAAGCAATTTTATCTGGAAATTTTTTACATGCTTCTCCTAAAAATTCTTTATTTTTTATTGCAGCACTCCCTAAAATTACTTTTTCAACACCTAAATCAGCATATTTTTGAATGCTTTCAAAATTTCTAACACCACCACCAATTTCAATTTCAAGATCAAATTTTCTTACTATTTGCTCAATTATGTCGATATTTACAGTCTCTCCTGTTAATGCTCCATCTAAATCGACTATGTGCAAATTTTTAAATCCATGGTCTTTATACTTTCCAGCTTGTTCAACTGGAGACATGTCATATTCAGTTTTATTATCAAAGTCTCCTTTAGTTAACCTTACACATTTGTTATCTTTTATATCTATTGCGGGAAATATTTTCATTTATCAATACTTTATATGTTCTATTACTTTTAAATTATCGAACAGTACATTTATGAATAACTCAATATTTTGATTCATACCATAGAAAAATAAATTTTTGACACAACAATGTGAGAGATTAAAAAAGAATAAATAAAATCCTATTGTTAAAAATAACAAAAGATTAATTAAAAGACCGTACTCGAACTTAACTTTATTGTTAATCTTAAATTGCAATTTTGTTCCAACTAAAATCATCGCAATAATATATATCCATCTTCCCCAGTCTGATGCTAAAAATAAAAGCATAATAAAAGGTAAAATACTCAATAAGATATATTTGATTTCAAATTTTTGATTTAAAGTCTCGAGTTTTTTTAGCATAAAAATTAATGGCATTACTATTATTAGTATTGAGATAAAATAAAGAAATACAAACTTTGTGTTTTTTATATATGGTAGAGTTGCATCAAATCTCTCCGCTATATTTAAATTTAAAAATATATAAGGTGTAATTGAAAAGTTAAATTGGTTTGTAAAAATTCCTAATCTCTCTAAAGTTGACTCATATAAAATATTATATGAAATTTGTTTATAGAAAAAAAATTGCATTAAAAAAAGGATTATCAAAAGAAAAATAAATAGAATATTTTTTCTTTCATATTTACTATTCAAATTTCTTTTATAAATAAAAAAATGAAGTGGCAAAAATAAAATTTGAATAGAATGGATAAGTGAATTTATTAATATAAAAGGTCCAAGAATATAACTTACAAGATTTCCATATTTCTTTTTATCTATTTTTTCGTAATTTAATAATTGAGAAAAATAAATATGAACTAAAAACGAACTTACCATAAATATTTCTTTTCTCAAAAAGGCCCCAATATCATAAATTGGAAAAAGTATTAGAGCTGGATTTAATAAAAGAAATATATAAATAATTTTACTAGAATTAATAACTGGCTTTAATATTCTTAAAAATAATAGAATATTTAATAAGTGAAAGATTACAAAAATTGAATTTATTAATATTTTAAAATCAAGATTTGTAATTTTTTTTAATGAAAATACAAATTCCCCAAGCAAAGCATTTTTTACAAAACCTTCAGAATAACTAATAAATATCTGCGAAAAAGAATGATGATGTAATACTGTACTAAATGAAAAGTAAAATACAAAAGTGAAAGATAAAATTAAAAAAGAGTGAGAAAAAGAATTTAAATTTATTAAGCTATATATCTTTTTGAGCATCAATTTTAAAATATTTAATTTTTATTAATCCAGTAGTGTTTCTAATGATAATTCCCGGTAATTTTATAATTCCATAACTTGCAACGCCACTTTTTCTCTCAAAGTGTTGAATAGGAGTTTCTTTAATTTTTTTACCTGTTTTTAAACATGTTGCAACAAATCCCCACCAAAATCCTTCCGTCATCATATTTAATAGTTTCGTGGGAAGAGAGTTAAAAGTTTTTCTTTTTCCAATTACAAATGGACAACTAGGATCTTTTAATTTTGTATCAAATAAAATCATGTGTAAAACTTTGAACAATTTGCTATAGAAGATTCTGTTTATTGAGTCTTTTCTTGGATTTCTATAGCCAATTAAAAATTCATTTTCCTCAGGTAAATTATCAAGATTTTTAATTAATGAATCAACTTTTATTTGATTATCACTGTCTGTACATAATATGTAATCACCCGTACTTGATTTAATTCCATCTAAAACAGCTTTTGTATATCCCCTTTTTTTCTCTGAACTTAAGTTTATTATCGGGTATTTTTTCTCTAGATTACTAATAAGTTCTTTAGTCCCATCAGTACTACCATCTTCAACCAATATAAATTCATAAGAAATATTATGAATTTTTTCTAATTGTGTGCTCCAATCCTCCAAGAGAGGCTTTAGATTTTCATATTCATTATGAATTGGAAGTACTACTGAAATTTTCATCTTATAATATTATAAAGTTCTCTATAATGTTAAGGCCTATTTTATCGCTTTTTTCGGGGTGAAATTGAGTGCCAAATATGTTTTCTTTTTCTGCGGCACAAACAACATTAGATGAATAATCAGTTGTTGCTAAAATAACAGATTTATCCTCTGGCACAAATTCATAACTGTGAACGAAGTACATGTGAGAGTTATTTTCTATGCCTTTAAAAATCTTACTGTCTTTTATTATATTAATTTCATTCCAACCAATATGTGGTAGCTTAAATTTACCTTCTTGGTTATCAATTTTAGACACTTTGCCTGAAATCCAACCTAAACCTTTGGTCTCAACTTCTTCATAACCAATATCTGCAAACATTTGAAGACCAACACAAATTCCAAGTAGTGGTTTTTTACTTTCTAATGCAAATTCATTAAGAGTATCTATCAAACCGTTAATACTATTGAGACCATCAATACAGCTTTTAAAAGATCCTTGTCCAGGTAATACAACTTTATCGCTAGTTTTAATCGTAGCTAGATCTGATGTTACTTTAATATTTACTTTATCTTTTGCAACTTCTTTAAATGAATTAATTACAGAACTTATATTACCTGAATTATAGTCAACAATTGTGACATTCATTAAATTTATAAAGAACCTTTAGTTGAAGGAATTGATTTTTTATTTCTAGGATCCATTTCTAATGCACTTCTTAAAGATCTTGCCAATCCTTTAAAACAAGACTCTATAATGTGATGACTATTATCGCCATAAACATTTTCAACATGAAGTGTGATGCCTGCTGCTTGTGAAAATGCCTGGAACCATTCTTTAAATAATTCTGTATCCATTTCACCAAGTTTTTCTACCTTAAGTTTAACTTTCCATATTAAATAAGGCCTGTTTGATACATCAATTGCGACACGTGTTAATGTTTCGTCCATTGGGATCATTGCATGAGCATATCTTTTAATTCCAACAAATTTTTTTGAAGCTTTTTTTAAAGCCTCACCTATTGCGATCCCTGTATCTTCAGTTGTATGATGTAGATCTATATGAGTATCTCCTTTTGCCTTTATGTTCATATCTATTGATGAATGCTTAGATAATTGTTCAAGCATGTGATTAAGAAAACCTATTCCAGTATCAATCTTGTATTTACCTTTGCCATCAATATTAAGATCTACATTAATACTGGTCTCTTTGGTTTTTCTAGATATTTTTGCTTTTCGAGCCATAAATTAATTATAGGTATATATATATTATTTAATTATATCAATAATAAGACACTTGAAGAATAAAAATTAATGTCCATCTATAAAGTATGACTACAATAGTGCTTATAAGAAAAAATAATGAAGTAGTGGTTGCTGGAGATGGCCAAGTAAGTATGGGGAATACCGTGATTAAAAGTACTGCTGCTAAAGTTAGAAAAATAGAAAAAAGAAATGTAATAGCAGGTTTTGCAGGCTCGACCGCAGACGCTTTGACTTTGTTTGAAAGACTTGAATCAAAGCTAGAAAAACATGCGGGAAACTTGTCAAGAGCTGCCGTAGAATTAGCTAAAGATTGGAGAACTGATAAATATTTAAGGAGACTGGAAGCTTTAATGGCAATTGGAGATAAAGAAAATAGCTTTATAATTTCAGGAACTGGCGATGTTTTAGAGCCAGAAGGAGATGCTATAGGAATTGGATCAGGTGGAAATTATGCTTTAGCAGCAGCTAAAGTATTATTAGATACTGATTTATCAGCTGAAGATATTGCAAAAAAATCAATTAAAATTGCATCAGAAATATGTGTTTTTACAAATGATAATATAAAAATTGAAAAAATATAATGGAAAAATCAAATATAAAAGAATTCAAACCCAAAATAAAAAAAGTAGAAAAAGATAAAAAATCTTATGTCAGTGCATTATCACCTAGAGAAATAGTTTCTGAATTAGACAGATATGTTATTGGTCAAAAAAAAGCAAAAAGAGCTGTTGCAATTGCTTTAAGAAATAGATGGAGACGACAAGCTATTGAAGGTCAATTAAAAGATGAAGTTTTGCCAAAAAATATTTTAATGATTGGACCAACTGGTGTAGGAAAAACTGAAATTTCAAGAAGACTTTCAAAATTAGCAGAAGCACCATTTGTAAAAGTAGAAGCAACAAGATTTACAGAAGTCGGTTATGTTGGGAGGGATGTTGAACAAATAGTTAGAGATCTCCTTGAGATAGCAATAGCTATGGAAAAAGTGAAAAAAAGAAAAGAAGTATTTATTAAAGCACAAAAAGCTGCTGAAGAAAGAGTATTAAATGCTTTAGTTGGAGAAAAAGCAAGTATAGCAACTAAAGAAAGTTTTAGAAAAAGATTAAGGGATGGTGACTTAGACGATAATGAAATTGAAATAGCAATAAGTGAAAACTCTTCAATGCCATCGTTCGAGATACCAGGTATGCCGGGAGCAAATGTTGGAATGATAAACATTGGTGAAATGTTAGGTAAGTCTATGGGCTCCAAACCAAAAAAAAAGAAAATATCTGTTAAAGAATCACATGAAATTTTAATTAATGAAGAATCTGATAAATTAATTGAACAAGACAAAATAATTAAATCAGCTAAAAATTCTACTGAAAATAATGGGATAGTTTTTTTGGATGAGATTGATAAAATTTCTGCTAGGGGCGATCGTGTTGGTGGAGACGTCTCTAGAGAGGGTGTACAAAGAGATTTATTACCATTAATTGAAGGAACTACAGTAAGTACTAAATATGGAACATTAAAAACTGACCATATATTATTTATAGCGTCTGGAGCTTTTCAATTAGCTAAACCATCAGATTTATTACCTGAATTACAAGGAAGACTACCTATTAGAGTAGAACTGGACGCACTAACAAGTGATGACTTTAAAAAAATTCTTAAAGAGCCAGATAATAGTTTAATAAAACAATATATAGCTTTATTAAAAACTGAAAATGTAGATTTAGAATTTTCAGAAGATGGAATTGATAGTATTGCCAATATTGCAACAGAAGTTAATGCTACTATAGAAAATATAGGAGCAAGAAGATTACATACAATCATAGAAAAAATTTTAGATGAAATAAGTTTTACTGCAACAGATCGTAGTGGAGAAAAAATAATAATTGATAAAGCTTATGTTGAAAAAAATATTGGTGAATTAGTTAAAGATACTGATTTATCAAAATTTATTCTTTAATTCTATTTAAATAAATATAGAAAGCACCAGATCCACCATCTTTAATATCTGCCACTGTAATATCTTTAATAATTTTTTTTAAACTTTCACTATTACGCAAAAAATCTGGAACAGAATGTTTTAAAAGACTCAAATCTTTTGAAACATATGGGTTACTTTCATTATTTGACCTTGTACCCTTTCCTGTTATTACAATTATTTTATGTATTTTTTTTTGGTAAAAATCGAAAATTAACTCTTCAATTTTTTTATTTGCTTCATCTAAAGAATAGCCATGTAAATCTATTTTTTTAATTCTTCCAATATTTTTATTAATTGCTTCTAAATTTTTATCTTTATTTTCTATAGGTTTATCGCTGGAAACAAAATCGTTCCAAGCTTTAATATCATCTTCTGAAATTTTTTTATTCAATTATTCCTGTGTTTGAATTAATAACCAAATTGGACTATTTTTTTTCTGATCTTTTAAAAATTTCCAGGTATCTGAGACAACTTTTATTTTTTCTGGATCTCCAGAAATTATTTGATTTTCATTATTTTTTGAATAAGTAATTATTTCACTAATAAAATCTACTGTCACAGTATAAATATTATCTTTTTCTGTATAATCTTTTATCTTTGCAGATTTAATACCAATAAATGTAGTTTCTGATTTTATTTTTTTTTCTTTTCTTTCCTTAATTGCATCAGAAAAATTTTTATAAATATCTTTATCTAAAAGATGTTTTAATTGACTAAGTTCACCTTTGCCAAAAGAAGTAATAATCGTTTCATATGCTAATTTTGCACCTTTAATAAATTTTTGTTTCTCATCATCATCAAAAACATATTTATCAAATTTTTTAAAATTTGTTTTTTGTTGAAATTTTTGAGCCATATGGCCAGGAAAAGTTTCTTCATTTCCATTTCTTCTACCCAATATCCCTCTTAGTCTTAGGAAAATAAATCCCACAATCATTGCTAAAAGGATAATATCTATATATTCAAAGCTGTAATTCATGTTTTATATATTATATCTTATTGAGTATAATGATTTATTTCAATAAACAAAAAAAGAATTAAGACAAATGAACTCAGTACTTTTATTAATAATTGGCATTCCTTTAATAGAAATATTTTTATTTATAAAAGTTGGATCATATCTTGGCGCATTTAATACAATTTCATTAATTTTAATAACTGCATTTATTGGGGTTATGTATGCAAGATATGAGGGATTCAATACAATAAGATCTGGCATGTCTCAAATGATGAAAAATGAAATACCAATATATGAGATGATTTCGGGAGCAGCTTTAGCTTTTGCAGCTTTATTATTAATATTGCCAGGATTTGCCACAGACTTAATTGGTTTCCTATTAATATTTCCACCAACAAGAAAAATATTTATGAAAAAATTTTCAAATAAATATACTAGTGATACAAAAGTTAAAAATAATTTTATAGATGGAGAATATGAAGACAGAGACGAAAACAACAAATAAAAAATATAAAATATTAGCTGAATTTGTTAAAGATATGTCTAGTGAAACACCTGACATTGAAACATTTATTTTTGTAAGAGAAAATATTAATAAATATCATTTAAATATTGATTTAAATAGTAAACCCATAAAAAATAAAATAATTGAAGTAAATACTATTTTAAAGTTTGAAGACAAAAATTTAGAAAATAAAAGATCACACTTTGAAATTACATATACAACTGTAATTAAAATAGAGGACGACGTTAATGAAAAAAAAGAATTAGAAAAAATTATTTTATGCGATGTACCAAAAACAATATACCCAAATTTAGAAAAAATTTTTATTTCTCTACTAACTACATCTGGTCTACCTGAAATAAAACTAGAAAAAAAAATAGATTTTGAAAAATTATATAACGAAAGACTAAATTAATTATAAAAATTTCTCTTTATTTCTTTTTTTAAAAATGCTTTATGTAAATTAATTTCTTCTTCAGTCGGAAGAATTTTTATTTTTGAAAATTTATTTTTACTAAATTGATTTTTTTTTATAATTTCATCATTTTTTTCACTTGAAAAATCTAATAATGGTTCTTTCTCATCTATTAAATTAATGTATACTTTTGCTAACAATTCACAGTCAATTATAGCGCTATGTTTTTCTCTTTTAGAATTGTCAATCCTAAACTTCTTACAAAGTGCATCTAGACTAATTTGAGAACCAGGAAATTTTTCTCTAGCAATTTCTAAAGTATCTATAACTAGATCATTATTTAAAGTTTTCTTGCCAACTATCTTAAGTTCATTGTTTAAATGAGACATATCAAAACTTGCATTATGAATAATCAAATTTTTATTTTCTATAAATTTGAGAAAGTCATCAACTACATCTTGAAATTTTTTTTTATTAGATAAAAATTCATCTGTATAACCATGAACTTTTAATGCTTCGGCTGAAACTTTACGATCAGGATTAAGATAACAATGAAAAAAGTTTTTTGTTGGAATTCTATTTTCTAATTCTACACAACCAATTTCTACTATTCTATGACCATCTCGTACTGAAAGCCCTGTTGTTTCTGTATCTAATACAACTTCAATCATTAAATATTAATTTTTTTTAAAATCATTTTAACATTTTTTTTAATAGAGTTGGTTTTAAAATTATTTTTTATGATAAATTGAGATTTTTTTCTTTTAAATTCTACAGGAAGTTGAAGTTTTTTCAAAATTCTTATAATTTTTTTATTATACCCAATTCTTTTTTTTAATCTTTTATTAATTTCTTTTTTTTTGGCATCAATAAAAACTAATATATCTTTTTTTTTATTAATTTTATTTTCTATTAATAATGGAACATCAAGAATAATAAATTTTTTTTTTTTATTATTTTTTATAAATTTATTCATTCTTAGACTTACTTCTGGATGAATAACTTTTCCTATTTTTTTCAAATTTCTGTTATTAGATAAAATTGCTTTTAAAATTTCCTCTTTTTTAATTGGATAAGAAATAATATAATTGGGTAAAATTTTATTTAATTTTTTAAAACATTTTTTATTTTTTTTATATAAATTTTGAACTTCATTATCTGCATTAAATACTGGATAACCAAATTGCTTTGCAATATAACTTTTGCCAGAGCCAATATCACCAATAATTCCAATCTTAATCATACATCTAGCAATTTAATAACTTTCTCATCTATTTCTGGCATAATTTTATGCCAGATTGTAAAAGATTGATGAGCCTGATAAATAAACATCATTTTTCCATTTTCTGTTTGATTTCCCATTTGCTTCGCATTTTTTAAAAAATTTGTTTCAACTGGATTATAAATTAGATCATAAAATAATTTGTCAGGCTCTATATTTTTATATTCTAGGTTTATTTTGTCTTTATTTTTAAGTCCAATACTAGTTGCATTGATGATCATATTAAAATCTGCCATATCTCCCCAATTTAAAATTTCTAAATTTGGGAATAATCTTTTTAAACCTTGGGCTTTTTCTTTTGTTCTGTTGCTCACAATAATTTTTGCTGCACCCATTTGTTTTAAAGCTAAAATAATTGATGGAACTACTCCACCGGCTCCTAGTATAAATATATTTTTATTTTTAACCTGATAATTAATGCTTTTAATACCAAGAACAAATCCGGCAATGTCTGTATTATGACCAATAATTTTATTATTTTCTAAATAAATCGTATTTACTGATTGTGTTTCTTCGGCTTCTGAGCTTAAATGATCCAAAAAAGGAATTACAACTTTTTTAAATGGAACTGTAACATTTATTCCACTAATTTTTTTACTCCTAACATCAGATATTACGCTTTTTATTTCTTTTTCTTCGAGAAGTTTTTTTTCATATATAGCATTAATATTATTTTTTTTAATCCAGTAATTATGTAATTTTGGAGATAGAGAATGTCCGATTGGGTTTCCTATTACTAAGTATTTTTTCATTTTGAATTCTATAATATATGAAAAATTAGTTATTTAAATTACTTAAATAATTTTTTATTTTTTCGACAGGCAGGCCCATAATAGTATTTTCATCACCTTCAATTTTTGAGAATAATTTTCTTCCTTCTCCCTCAATTTGATAAACATTATAAGCATACAATTCTTTGTCTTTAATTTTTGATAAATACAATTGAAGATCTTCGATATTCATAGATTTCATAGTTAATTCAGCTGATTCGGTGTAGTTCCAAATCATTGAACCATTTTTAGATATGCAAACTGAGCTGATTAATCTGTGTTTTTTTCCATTTAATTTTTTTAAAATATCCAATGCCTCTCTTCTATCTGTGGGCTTAGAAATTAATTCACCATTCAGATCTATAACACTATCTGCTCCTAATACAATTTCATCGTTTTTTTTTTCACTTACTTTGTTAGCCTTAAGTTCTGCTAAATTTTTCGAAATTAATTCTGGATTGGCTTTTTCATTTTCTAATGATTTCTTGACCATATCTTCATCAACATTAGAAGGTATTACTTCGCAAAAAATATTATTTTCTTGAAGAATTTTTTTTCTTACTTCACTTTTAGAGGCAAGTATAATTTTAAAACTCATTGGCTGTGCATTATATCATATATTTTTATAACTGATGCAGCTGTTTCTTCTACTGACTTTCTTGTTACATCAATGGTTGGCCAGCCAAATTTTCTATATAAATTTTTTGCAATTTTAATTTCACTTTCAATTGTATCGAGATCTGTATAGGTGCTTACATCTTTTTCTTTTAGAATTGCAATTCGATTTTTTCTTATATCAATCAATCTTGATGCCTCACTTAATAAACCTATAACACATGTTAGTTTCGGATTTTCTATTATTTTTTTTGGTAAGGATTTTTCAGATATAATTGGAATATTAGATGTTTTATAACCCCTGTTTGCTAAATAAATAGAAGTTGGTGTTTTGCTTGTTCTACTAACTCCTAATAAAACAATATCAGATTTTTCTATGTCTTTGGTCTCTTTGCCATCATCATGATTCATTGTAAATTGAATTGCTTCAATTCTTTTATAATAATCTTCGTCTAAAACATGTTGGCCACTTGGAATATGGGTTGCCTGTTGATGTAATAATTTAGAAAATCTTAAAATTAAATCTCCCAATACTCCAAAACATGGGATTTTAAATTCTTCGCTTTTTTGTCCAAGAAATTTTGCTAATTTAATATCAACAATTGTATATAAAATTATTGAATTTTTTTGTTTTTTACATATTTCTAGAGTTTTTAATATTTGGTTTTCAGTTCTGATAAATGAATACTGATGTGATTTATATTTAAAATTAGAAAATTGTGCTTGAAGAGCAAGAAATATTCTATCAAGAGTTTCTCCTGTTGAATCCGAAATAAGATAAACCTGGTATGTATTATTCATTTATAAACTGTTAATAACTTGTTTAATAACTAATAATTATTAATAATTTTAATTATTCAGTCTTTTTATTAAAAATAATCATAATCAATTAACATTTTATTAAATATGTATAAAAAAATAAAGTTATTAAATATTTCAATAAATTTTGTAGTTTTCTTTAAAATAACAGCTATTAAGTTGTTCTATATGTTAATAAATCTTGAAAAAAATGTGTAAAAAAAATAATTAAACTTATTAACAAAGTATACTACTAAATATACCTTTAACTTATATTTATTTATTTATGAGAAGATTAAATAATTGTTTAGAAAATAAAAACTATACCAATGTGCCTATTTGGTTTATGAGGCAAGCTGGTAGGTATTTGCCGGAATTTAGAGATATAAGAAAAAATAATCCTGATTTTATAAAACTTTGTTTAAATAGTAATTTGGTAAATGAAATTAGCTTACAACCGTCAAAAAGATTTGATCTAGATGCCACTATTGTATTTTCAGATATATTAATAATACCTTATGGTTTAGGACAAATAGTTACTTTTCAAAAAAACTTTGGGCCATTATTAAAAAATTTTGATTTAGATAGATTAATTAATACTACGGCTGAGACTTTCATCAATCGAGTTCAAAATGTTTATAAAGGTTTAAATTTAATTAAAAGTAATATGAATTATAAAAATCAAAGCTTAATAGGTTTTGCAGGATCCCCTTGGACTTTATTAATTTATATGCTTCATAAGCAATCACCAAAAAAAGATTTCAATATTAATAATTTTTTTAAAGATGAAACAATAATTGATAATTTATTATTGAAATTAGAAGAATTCATATGTTTACATATTGATAAACAAATAGAGGCAGGAGCTAATGTAATACAAATTTTTGACTCTTGGGCAGGCCTTCTCAGCAAAAAAGATTTATTAAAGTATTGTTATATGCCTAACTTGAAAGTAGTAGAATATGTAAAGAAAAAAAAGATACCTATTATTTGTTTTCCAAGAGGAATTAAAAAAGAAGAATATAAAAAATTTTGTGAAATTGTTAAACCATCTGCTATTAGCATTGATTACAATATTGATCCTGTGTGGATTATAAAAAATTTAAATAATTTACCAGTTCAAGGAGGATTAGATCCAAAAATTTTATTAACTGATAAAAAGAATGTAGAAAATGAAGTAAATAAATATCTAAATATTTTTAAAGATTATCCATATATATTTAACTTAGGACATGGTGTCTTACCAAATACTAATCCGTCTATGATAGAATTTATTATAAATATTATTAGAAATAAAAAATAATGAAAAAAGCAGTAATTTTATTTAATCTTGGTGGGCCAGATAAATTAGAAAATGTAAGACCTTTTTTGTTTAATTTATTTTATGATCCAGCAATATTAAATTTACCAAAAATAATTCGATATCCACTTGCTAAATTAATATCAAAAAGAAGAGAGCCGGTAGCAAAGAAAATTTATGAGGAGCTGGGAGGATCATCACCCATTTTAAAACTTACTAATGAACAAGCAAATAATTTGGAAAAAAAATTAAATGAAGAAAAAAATGGTAATGAATATAAATGTTTTGTTGTTATGAGATGTTGGAATCCAAGAGCTAATGAAGTAATTCAAAATGTTAAAAAATATAATCCAGAGGAAGTTATACTGCTTCCGCTGTATCCTCAATACTCTGCGGCCACCTCCGGTTCTTCAATTAAAGAATGGCATGACGTTTGTGAAAATGAACAATATAAAGTCAAAACTAGTACTATTTGTTGTTATCCAACTGATGATAATTTTGTTCAAGCACATAAAAATGAAATAATGAAAAAAATTGATAAATTAGAAAATTTTAAATTAATTTTTTCTGCTCATGGTTTACCTGAAAAAAATATTAAAAAAGGTGATCCATATCAATGGCAAGTAGAACAATCTGTTGATAAAATTGTCGAATCTTTAAACATTAAAGATTTGGATTGGATTTTAAGTTATCAAAGTCGAGTTGGGCCTCTAAAATGGATTGGACCATCTACTGACGATATAATTGTGAAAAATTCTAAATTAGGAAAACACATTGTATTGGTACCTATTGCATTTGTATCAGAACATTCCGAAACTTTAGTTGAACTAGATATAGAATATAAAGAATTGGCAGATAAACATGGATGTAGAAATTACTCTAGAGTGCCGGCGCTTGGAACAAATGAAAATTATATAAAAGCAATGTCTAATTTAATAATTAATAAACAAGATTATAATTTCAATGGAAAGGTTTTTCCTCCAAAGGTACAATGTCCCAATAAATTTAAGAAGTGTCCGTGTTTAAGTTATGAATAGTTATTTATTATTTAAAAGTTTACACTTGATAGCTGTTGTTGCTTGGATGGCTGGTCTTTTGTATCTTCCAAGAATTTTTGTTTATCATGTGGAGAATAAGGAAAAGAAAGAGGCGACAGATATATTTGAAGTGATGGAGAGAAGATTGTTTTATTATATTATGCGTCCAGCCATGATATTTACTTGGGTTTTTGGAATAATATTAATCCATCTCAATGGAATAGAAATTTTTTCTCAATTATGGATGCAAATTAAGATTGTGTTAGTAATTTTACTTTCAGTATATAATGATTACTTGGGGAGATGTTTCGCTGCTTTAAAAAATTCTACAAACACAAAATCTGCAAAATTTTTTAGAATTATTAACGAAATACCAACAGTAATTTTGATTATTGTTGTATTTTTGGTTATTTTTAAGCCAATCTAGGGTTGAAATAATCAAAAGAGTATATATATTAATAGTATCTTACAAATAAAAAATCCCACAACATGAATATACAAGAACTTAAAAAGCATAGCTCAGAGCAGCTCATTACACAGGCTGAAAAGCTTGGAATTGAAAATGCGAGCACGCTGCGAAAACAAGAAATACTTTTTGCAATATTAAAAAAACTTGCCGAGAATGAAGAAATAACAGGGAGCGGTGTTTTAGAAACATTGCAGGATGGCTTTGGTTTTTTAAGAGCGATGGAATCAAATTATTTACCTGGACCAGACGATATTTATATTAGTCCAAGTCAAATAAGAAGATTTGGTTTAAGGAAAGGTGATACTGTTGAAGGGCCTGTGAGAGCGCCTAAGGATGGAGAAAGATATTTTGCATTACTAAAAGTTAGTAAAATTAATTTTGAAGATCCTGAAAAAATGAAACACAAAATTGCTTTTGATAATCTCACTCCATTATACCCTGATCAACAATTAAAAATGGAAATAGAGACAACAAAAGTTGAAAAAAAACCAGATCTAACAGCAAGATTAATAGACCTTGTTAGTCCAGTTGGAAAAGGGCAAAGATCATTAATTATTTCACCACCCAAAGCTGGAAAGACAATTATTTTACAAAACATTGCACAATCTATTGCAGCAAATCATCCTGAAGTTTATCTAATGGTTTTATTAATAGATGAAAGACCTGAAGAAGTAACAGACATGCAAAGAACTGTTAAAGGTGAAGTGATAAGTTCAACTTTTGACGAACCTGCGCAAAGACACGTAGCAGTAGCTGAAATGGTAATTGAGAAAGCCAAAAGATTATCAGAACATAAAAAAGATGTTGTAATTTTATTAGATTCTATAACAAGACTTGGAAGAGCATATAATGCAGTTATACCAAGTTCAGGAAAAGTTTTAACTGGTGGTGTTGATGCAAATGCACTTCAAAGACCAAAAAGATTTTTTGGTGCAGCAAGAAATATCGAAGAAGGTGGATCGTTAACAATTATTTCAACCGCTCTTATAGATACAGGAAGTAGAATGGACGAAGTAATATTTGAAGAGTTTAAAGGAACGGGAAATAGCGAATTAGTATTAGATAGAAAAATTTCTGATAAAAGAATATATCCGGCAATTGATATAACAAAATCTGGGACAAGAAGAGAAGAATTAATTTTTGAAAAAGGTGATCTTCAAAAAATGAATGTTTTAAGAAGAATTATTAGTCCAATGGGGACAATGGATGCAATTGAATTTATAAGTGGTAAACTTCGTGATACAAAAAATAACGACGAATTTTTTAATTCAATGAATAAACCTGCCTAGATTTCTTATTGTTGAATATTTCTTAATTTAATTATAAAAAATACATATGTCTCAATTTGGGTTAATAGTAGTTGGTGCCCACCATGGCTTTTGGTTAGAGAATGAAGTTAATAAATCTAAAGGAAATATTATATTAATTGAGCCAGTTAAATATAATTTTGATCAATTAAAAGAGAGATTTTCAAATAAAAATAATATCTATTTTGAAAATATTGCAATCTCAAAGACAAATGAAATAAAACCATTTTATTTTGTAAAAGGATCTTCAGTTTCTAAGTTAAAAAAACATTGGGCTAGTGGTATAGGATCTTTTTCTAAAGAGCATATTCTTAATCACAGAACAAAGAGATTTTTAATAACAGCTGATGATATTGATGAAATAAGTTTATCAACAATAAAATTTAATGATCTAATAGATAAATATAAAATTAAAAAATTAGATAAACTTATAATTGATACTGAAGGATATGATGATGAAATTATAAGATCAATTGATTTTAACAAAGTAGAAATATCTGAAATACAATTAGAAAAAAAACATCTTGGTGGTACTTTTGAAGAGGGTAACGAAGAAAAAAAACTTATATCTTTTTTATCAAAATTTAATTTTGAAGTCGTTAATAAAGATATTGAGAATATTTTTTTTAAAAAAAATTAAGTATAAATTTTATCTGCTAATCCGTAAACAAGAATTGCGCTTAATAAAGTTAAAACACCAGGAGCTATTATTCCTTCTTTAGAAGTTTTTTCATTAGTTCCTAAATTTCCTTTTTGATGAGACCAAATAGCAAAAACGAAAGCACAAGCATTCTGTAAAAATATTAAATTAAAAAAAGCCCATGTATTTTCTAATCCACCAGGTCTTATAAAGCCGACATAGATTGCCATTAAAACAGAACCAACAAAAATAGAACCAAAAAACCTGGTCATAATTGCCGAACCATCTCCCATACCGTATTGGTCAATAAATGCTTTAGTAGTGAACAGACATCTAAATGCATAAAAAGCGAAAGCACCAAAGTGTACTATGAATATTATAAAATAAATAATTCCGTTAAATTTTTCTATCATAATTTATCTATATTACATCAAATTATAATAAAAAAAAACTATAATTAAATTGCATATCTGCTGAGACATTATTGATCTACCAAATTTAACAAATATGTAACAATATTAAAATTATTTATAAATTAATCTAACAAGTAAAAATGGAGAATAAATATGTACGTTAAAATAGAGCAAAAACTTTCAAAAGGTTTTAATTCATGAAAAAGTTAATTTTAATCACCATTTCATTTTTTATTATGTCTACTGTATCTCAGTCAGATATGACTGATGGAGATAAATCTAAAACAATCGAATGTACTGGAATTTACTATGCTAATAGTATGATTCCTCAAGGTGAGCTTGAGTTAGAAAAAATTGTGCACTCTTTTGCAGCTAAAAAATTTTTAAGTTCTTATTTAGTTAAGAAAGGTGTAGAGGAAGAAAAACTTAATAAAGAAACACTGAAAATTGTAGATATTCGTTATGGAAAAGCATATGAGGAAGAGGCAACAAAAGAATGTGACAATTTTATCTTTAAATTAATTCCTGGTTCTAAAGATGAAATCAAAAAAATAGCAGAGTCAGGAATATATTAATAAACAAGGAGAAAATATGTCTATACTAGAGAAATATAGTAATGCGATATCGAATAAAGATGAAGTAGCTATGAATGAACTTTTGCATAACGATTTTAAATTTACAATGCATAAATCAGGCAATGCTTTAGGTAAAGCCGATGTGATCAAATGGGCGATGAGTGGCGATATTAAACAAGACAAGACAAGAATAGTTTATGAAAATGATGAAGTTGGTATACATCATTCATTTGTAACATTTGATGACGGAAATGTTGAAGCTGTTATGGCAGTTTATAAATACAAAGATGGAAAAATCATAGGTTTAGAAACTGGCGCAACACCAATGCCTAAGTAAAATACTTTTTTTATAAAAATGGCAATTACTATCAGTTTGTCTAAAAAATAATTTAATGTTTAAAAAAAAATATTCAAAATTATTATTCATTATAATTATGGGAATTGGAATGAGTCTTTTAATGACACTTATAATTACATTTGTTAATACTGGTTACGACAATGACTATTTTGATAGATTTCTCAAAGCTTGGTCTGTAAGTTTACCAGTAGCGATGTTAGCTACATTTATTATGGCTCCTATTGCTCAAAAATTTGTCGATAAGATAACTTCTTAGATATATTTTTTTTGTATTTTAGTTTATGTTGATTATATGAACTCCATATCAGGTTACATTTATTTAATACTTGCTATTATGTTTGGTATTGCTGCAAATGGTTTTTTAAAAACTACAGATGGTTTTACAAATATATTTCAAACAATATTATGTGTAATTTCTATAGTTATATGTTTATTCTTTTTAGCAAAAACTATGCTTACTATACCTGTAGGTTTTGCTTATGCTACTTACGGAGGCCTTACAATAACAGCAGTTACTATTTTTGGTTTTTATAAATATAATCAAACTCCAAATATTTATGCTATTATTGGTATATCTTTTATTATCATTGGCGTTGTAATGTTAAATTTATTAGGAAAAACTAATTAGTTATTAATGGGAACACTAATGTCTTATTTATATTTAGCTGTAGCAGTTTTTTTAGGTGTTACATCAAATAGCTTTGCTAAAAGTGCTGAAGGATTTACACTTATTATTCCAAGTATTATTACAGCTATTACAATTGTACTATGTATGTATGCATTATCGATGGTTATGAAAACGATCCCAATGGGAATTACTTATGCTTCTTTTGCTGGATTAACTATTCTAGCGACTGTTGTTGTTGGTATGTTTAAGTATAATCAAATGCCTAATCTATATGGAATTATTGGACTAGCATTAATTGTGGCAGGTGTTTTAATGGTTAATTTATTAGGTAATTCAAATTAAATTAATGTAGGTATTAAATGAGAACCATCTTTTTTTAAAGTAATACTGTATTCATTACAAATACTTGAAACCTTAAGAGATGAATAAAGATGAGGAAACATATTACCCTCAGAAGATTGTTCATATATTAAATGGTCAAGCTCTAAAGCATTTATCTTTAATAAAATTAAATTTTTTTGATTTTTAAAAAACTTTTTTAAAGTGCCTTCTATCTGTTTTTTATCTGAAAAATGGATATAGCCATCCTCTAAATCTTTTTTAGAACCATTAAACTTTCCTTTTAACTTAGCTTCTTCCCATTCCAACTTTGTACAAATTTTATATATATATTTAAAATCCATATTAAATTACCAATTAGAATTTGGCTGTTCTAAGAATTTTTCTTCCTCTTCTGTACTTTCTCTCTCTAAAATTTTATTTCTATGAGGATATCTATGAAATTTTTTTATAGCTTTCGTATGATCATTCCAAAATTTTTTAATCATATCTATATTAGGATGGTTATTTAAATATCTATCTAACAGTCTATAAGCATTTTCATGGTCAAAAATTTCTTCACTATGAATTAGTGGAAGTAACATAAATAATTTTTCATCATTATTCATTTCTTCTAAAAAATTCCTACTAATTGCTTCATTTAAAATTAATCTCGCTTTTTTGTCTTGTTCAAAAGCTTTTTTATTATCTCTAAACAAATTTCTAGAAAATTGATCTAATAAAATAATTAAAGCAAGACTTCCCTTCACATTATCTTGCCAATCATCGTATTCATTTTTAGCTGCAAGTTCGTAGTCTTTTAAAAATTTTTCTCTTATTACCCCATCAAAACTTATATCTTTTTTAAATTTTTTTTCGAATGATGTTTCTTTAAACCAAAAATCCAAAATAGTTTGAGGTTTTGTAGACATTTCTATTTTAAAAATTTATCTACTTCTACCTGATAACCTTCAACTAATCTGTTAGTTTCATTAGCCATACCAACAACTGCTATCATTTCACTTAACATTTTATTATTGGCACCTTTCTTTCTTGCTGCCAATGTATGAGATTTAATACAATATTCACAATTATTAGTTATAGATACAGCAACATATATTAATTCTTTAGTTAGGGGGTCAAGAGATCCTTTTTTCATTATTTGTTTAAGTGAATACCATGTACGCTCTAAAGTATCTGGGTCATTCGCAAGATTTTTCCAAAAATTAGGTATTTTTTTGATATTTCTTGTTTTTTTTATATCATCATAGATTTTTTTGATTTTACCCTTTGCTTGTCTTTCTGAAATTGTTTTAAAAATTTTCATTACTTCTCCTTGTTAAATTTAATAATATCATTCTTAAATTTAGAATACAAAATTTTAGAGTATGAATTCATATTATTCATATTTTTACTTGCAGCTTTGTCAAATTCCTCTAAAGCATTCTTACCTAATTGTTCTTCTAAAGCAGCCTTGTATTCTGGTACACATCCCCATTCTTTTACAGTAGTTTCCTTAATTTCTATATGAAATTGAATCCCGTAAGCATGATTTTGGTATTTAAAAATTTGGCATTTTGTTATTGGCGATGAAGCCAAAATTTTTACATACTTATTTTTTTCTAGACCTTGAACTTCATAAGAATGCCACTGTAAGCTTTTAATTTTATCAGGAAAAGTTGAAAAAAGAACATCATCTTTTTTATCATTAGAAAAATTAACATCCATAATTCCAATTTCTGATGGTATAGATCTAACTACCTTGCCCCCTACTGCTTCTCCAAGTAATTGGCAACCTAAGCAAAAACCTAAATAAGGTTTTTTTAAATCAACGACAAATTCTTTTATTTTTCTTTTCTCTTCAATTAGCCATGGAAACTTATCTTCCATATAAGTATCCATCGGTCCACCCATGCAAAACATTCCATCAAACTTTTCTAAATTATCTGGAATTTTTTCCCCTTCATCTAGCTCTATAGTGGTTAAATTTATTCCATCTGCAATCATTAAATCTTTAATGAATCCTGGATCTTCAATTTTGATGTGTTGTAAAATTATAATATTCATAAATAAATTAATTTCTAATTAGATTATTTAAAGTTATACTATTTGTCATGACAATTTATGCTTTATCATCAGGTTCTGGAGTTTCGGGTATAGCCGTAGTTCGTGTTTCAGGCAAAGAGGCTGCAGATGTATTAAAGCAGCTTACTGGAGATAAGTTACCTACTCCAAAAATGGCAACACTTAAAAAAGTGAAGAATATCAACACAAATGAGCTTATTGATGAGGCGATTATAATATGGTTTCCTGGGCCAGATAGCTACACAGGTGAAGATTTAGTAGAATTTCATGTCCATGGTAGTAGAGCAGTTATAGATCAACTTCATACTACAATTTCAAAAATAAAAAATTGCAGACTGGCTGAACCAGGAGAGTTTACCAGATTGGCATTTCAAAATGGTAAGATAAATTTGCTTAAGGCAGAAAGTATTGCTGATTTAATATCAGCTGAAACTGAAATTCAGAGAAAGCAAGCTATTAAAATTATGACTGGCAAATCTTCAGTTAAATTTAACTCATGGCGAGACCAGCTTATTAAAATTTTATCTCATATAGAAGCTAAAATAGATTTTCCAGATGAAGAGTTACCAGAAAATATAATATTAGGAATTAAAAAAAAATCAAAAATAATTCTTGATGAGATTAAAAAAGTTATTGATGACCAGAAAATAGGCGAACATATAAGAGAGGGTTTTAAAATTGCAATCGTAGGTCCTACAAATGCGGGTAAATCTAGTTTATTAAATTATTTATCTAATCGCGATGTAGCAATTGTTTCTGAAACAGCTGGAACAACACGAGATGTAATTGAAATTCATTTAAATTTAGATGGGTATCCAGTTATAATTTCTGATACTGCTGGAATTAGAGATTCTAAAAATGAAATTGAGAAAAAAGGGATAAAATTAGCAATAAAAAGGGCTGAGGAGGCTGACTTAAAGATTATTGTTGTAGATCCTAAAAACCTTGATTTTAAAGGGTTTTTGAAGGATTTTTTAGATGAAAATGCTATTTTAGTAGTAAATAAATCAGATCTTTTAGATAAAAATAATAATCTAAATATAAAAAAAAAAGATCATGTATTAATTTCAATTAAAAATAAATCAAATTTAGATGTTTTAATTTTTGAAATTAAAAAAAAATTAAAAAATAAATTTTTGTCTCATGACGATATTTTAATTACACGATCAAGACATAGGACTCATTTAGAAAATTGCGTTATTCATTTGGAAAATTTTTTAAAAAAAAATGAAGCAGAGGATTTTGATAAAGCGGCTGAAGATTTAAGATTAGCTACAAGAAATCTTGCTAAAATAGTTGGTAAAGTTGATGTAGAGGAGATATTAGATAGTATTTTCAACGATTTTTGTATTGGTAAATAAGTTCAATTTTGCTGAGTTTTTATGCATTTTTTTTAAAAAAAACGTTGGTATTAAACAATTATTTGAGGAAAATATCTCTTAACTTGTAAATAAACAAATCCATTATAGATTAAAAATATGAAAAATGATTTATCTTTTGATGTTGTTGTTATAGGAGGTGGTCATGCAGGATGTGAAGCAGCTGCATCATCTGCAAGATTAGGTGTCAACACTGCATTATATACTCACAAAATTGAAACGATTGGTGAGATGTCATGTAATCCTGCAATCGGAGGTCTAGGAAAAGGACATCTTGTAAGAGAGATAGATGCCTTAGATGGTGTAATGGGAGAAGTTGCTGATAAATCTGGAATTCAATTTAGATTATTAAACCGTAGTAGAGGCCCGGCCGTCAGAGGTCCCAGAACACAGTCAGATAGGTTTTTATATCGAAAATTTATGCAAAAAAAGCTCTTAAGTTACTGTAATTTAAAGGTTTTTTCTGATCCTGTAATTAGGTTTATTTTTGATAAAGACTCGATAATTGGTTTTGAAACAGAGTCTGGAAAAAGTGTTTTTTGTAAAAAATTAGTTCTTACAACCGGAACTTTTTTAAATGGTTTAATTCATGTAGGTGAAAAAAAAACTCCCGCAGGCAGGTACAATGAAAAGCCATCAACCGGTTTAAGTGAACAATTAAAAAAACATAATTTTAAAATTGGAAGATTAAAGACAGGCACACCTCCAAGACTCGACTCAAGAACAATTAATTTTAAAAATCTTGAAGAGCAATTTGCAGATGATGATCCATATTTTTTTTCTTTCTTAACGAAAAAAATTTTAAACAAACAAATTTCTTGCAGGGTGACTTATACAAATCAAAAGGTTCATAAAATAATTTCGAAAAATTTAAAAAGAAGTGCTATGTATTCTGGAAACATAAAGGGAGTTGGACCCAGATACTGCCCATCCATTGAAGATAAGATTGTCAAGTTTACAGATAAAGACAAACATCAAATTTTTTTAGAACCGGAAGGTTTAAATGACCATACTATTTATCCTAATGGTATATCCACTTCGTTACCAGCTGATGTACAAGAGGAAATATGTAGTAATATCAATGGTTTAGAAAATGTTAAAATATTGAGACCTGGATATGCAATTGAATATGATTATATTGATCCAAGGGAGCTATTTTTAACTCTAGAAACAAAGAAAATTAAAAATTTATATTTGGCTGGCCAAATTAATGGCACTACAGGTTATGAAGAGGCGGCAGCACAAGGTTTGATAGCTGGCATCAATGCCGCTCAATCTATAAAGAATTCTGAGCCCTTTATCCTTGATAGGTCTGATGCTTATATTGGAGTTATGATTGATGATTTGGTAACGAAAGGTGTTGCTGAGCCTTATAGAATGTTCACATCTAGAGCTGAGTATAGATTATCACTTAGAGCTGATAATGCCGATCAACGTTTGACCCAGAAAGGCCATAATATAGGATTAATTAGTAAAAAAAGAATAGAAATATATAATGAAAAAAATGAATGCTTATCAAAAATTTCAGATAAAATGGACAATTTAGTTTTATCTCCTACAAAAGCGGAAAATTTTGGAATCAAGATAGCAAAAGATGGTGTAAAAAGATCTGCAAATAGAATTTTAAGCCAAAAAGGAGTTACTATGGATAAAATAAGAGAAATATGGCCAGAAATTCCAAGATTTGGTATTGAAGTCGATGAACAGATAGAAATTAATTCACATTATAGAGGATATATGGTTAAGCAAAAATCTGATATTTTAGCTTTTAAAAGGGATGAAAACCTCCTAATTCCAAAAAATTTAGATTATAATTTGTTAAGTGGACTTTCAAATGAAGTAAAGGCTAAATTTAATCAAATAAGACCTGAAACGATGGGCCAGGCTCTCCGCATTGATGGAATAACTCCAGCAGCTGTATATATACTCTTATCACACGTGAAACGTAAAAATACAAAAATTACAGCCTAAATGGCTAAATTAGATAAATTAACCAATGTTCCACGTGAAACAATAGATTTAATTGAAGAATATAGGTCTATTTTGATTGATAAAAACAAAAAAATTAACCTTATCAGTAAAAATGATGAAAAAATTGTTGATGAAAGGCATATAATTGATAGTGCTCAAGTATATGATTTAATTGACAAAAATAAAAAAAAATATATAGATTTAGGCACAGGATCTGGATTTCCTGGTATTATAATTAGTATTATGCTTAAAAATGAAAAAAAAGAAATTAAATCTATTTTTTATGAAAAAAGCTCAAAAAAATCAGATTTTCTCCAATTGGTAAAAGAAAAATTTAAATTAAAAGCTGAAATTATCACTAAAAATATTTTTGATGAGAAAAATATTGAAGGGGGGTCTGTGACCGCAAGAGCCTTCAAACCAATTCATCAAATATGTGAAATTATGGCAAAAAATTTTATTAAATATAATAATTTAATATTATTTCTGGGGAAAAAAGGAAAACAAAGTGTTTTAGATGCTTCAAAGGTTTGGGATATTGAGTATAAGGAACATAAGAGTATTACAAGTAATGATTCGTTAATTTTAAATATTAAAAATATAAAAAAAAAAATTGAATAAGACTCAAATCATATCGGTCATAAATCAGAAGGGTGGTGTAGGAAAAACAACTACTGTAATAAATTTAGCAGCCGGTCTCGCTTTACAAAATAAAAAAGTATTAGTTATTGATTTGGATCCTCAAGGCAATGCAACAACAGGTCTAGGCTTATCAAATTTAAACTCCAAAGATACAATTTATGAATTACTAATTGGAGATAAAGATTTTAAAGATGTTATAAAAAAAACATCAATAGAAAATTTAAATCTTGTAAGTTCTAATGTTGATCTGTCTGGTCTTGAAGTTGAAACAGCAGGCGATAACAGAAGAGCTCTTTTTTTAAAAGAAAAATTAGAAGCTTTTTTAGAGCAAAATGAGGGCCAATTTTCCTATGTTTTTATTGATTGTCCTCCCTCATTAAGCCTTCTAACTGTAATGGCGCTTGTTGCTTCTGATTCTTTAATAGTACCACTACAAACAGAATTTTTTGCGCTTGAAGGACTTACTCAATTAATGAAAACAATTGAAAGGATAACCTCAAATTTAAATTCAAATCTAGTAATTAGAGGCATACTTTTAACAATGTTTGATAAAAGAAATAAATTATCAAATCAAGTAGAAGTTGAAGCCAGAAGTTATTTTAAGGATAAAGTTTATACAACAGTAATACCAAGAAATGTACGTTTATCTGAAGCACCCTCACATGGAATGCCTGTTTTAATTTATGACAAAAACTGTCCCGGAAGTAAATCATATTTTAACTTTATAAATGAATTTATTTCTCAGGATAAATTTTTAGAAAGTGCTGCTTAATGGATGCGTTTAAAATTAAAAAAGGTTTAGGGAGAGGATTATCATCTTTAATTGGAGATACAAAGACTAATGATAAAGTGAATAAAGTTTTAATAGGAGATTTAGTAAGAAATAAATATCAACCTAGAAAAAATTTTAATAAAGAAAATTTAGAAGAGCTAAGCAATTCAATTAAAGAAAGAGGAATTATCCAACCGATAGTAGTTAGACCATTAGAAAATGATAAAAGTAAATTTGAAATTATTGCCGGCGAAAGAAGATGGATAGCAGCTCAAAATGCTGGCTTAAATGAAGTTCCGGTAACTGTTCTTAACATAGATAACTTGAAATCTTTAGAATTTGCTATAGTTGAAAATGTTCAAAGATCAAATTTAAATCCAATTGAGGAAGCAAATGGATATCAAAGACTAGTAGATGAATTTTCATATGATCAAGAAAAAATATCTAGATTTATTGGAAAAAGCAGAAGTCATATTGCTAATTGTTTGCGTTTACTTAATTTACCAACTGAAGTTAAATCATATCTAGAAAATGATAAATTAACTTTAGGACATGCTAAAATATTAGTTGGCTTACCAAATGCTCAATTTCTTGCAAAAAAAATTGTAGATAAAAAATTATCAGTTCGTCAGGCAGAAAATTTAGTTAGAGTTTTTAAAAGTAAGTCTAATTTAAAAATAGTTTCAAATCAAAATGCTGATATTTATAGCTTGGAAAAATCATTAGAAGAAAAAACAGGATTAAATGTAAAAATTATTAATAGCAAAAAGAACTCAGGTAAAATTTATTTTGAATACAAAGATCTAGAACAGCTGGATAAAATTATTGATATAATTAAAAAGAATTTTTAGACTGAAAACAAATATTACTTAGAAAATCTAGAACTATAATTACTCCTTTTTCATTGTTTTTTTTGGATAAAAGTTCGATTTCGTTAAGCTGTTTCATAATTTTATTTAGGTTATTTAAATTCCATAAATTAGTTTGTTTTTTAACAATCTCTTTTTCTTTCCAAAAAATAGGTGGTTTAATTTGATTTAAAACAACATCTGTATTTTTTTCATATTGTTGTAAAGTTTTGATATTTATTAATCTTAATATTTTTTTATTTAATATTCTTAGTAATATGAAAAAATCTTCAGTTGAGAAATTGTTTTCTTCAAGCATTCTTTTTAATTTTTTATTTTCACCACTAAGACAGTAATTTACTATTTCTTCATTTTCAAAATTATCTGATAGATTTGTAAGAATTTTTATCTCATCAAAAGAAATAGTTTTTTTATTATGACAATAAGAAATTATTTTATTTATCTCACTTTCTAAATTTTTTCTATCTCCAGAAACTCTATTAATTAATAAATTAATACTTTCTTGTGATATATTAATATTTTGTTCTTTTAATTTTTCAAAAATTATTTTTTTTAATCCAATTTCATTTTCCTTATAGCAAGGTATACAAACAACTTGTTTTTCTTTTTCAAACAAATTTCTAATTTTTGATTTTTTATCTAGTACAGATGAATTTATGAATATTAAACAATCTTGTAGTTTTTTATCAATGATATCTTCTATAAAATTATATATTTTATCAGAGGCTTTGTTAATTATAATAATTTTAAATTTATCAAATAATGATCCACTATAGATTAAATTATATATTTCTTCTGTTTTTTGATTAACTTCTTCTTCATCGAATTTGTATTGTTTAAATTCAATATTCTTTTTTTTAGATATAGTATTAATTATATCTTTTTTTAAACCTTCGTTTTCTCCATATACTAAAAAAATATTTTGTTCTGAAAAGTTTTTATTATTTATTTCAAATGATTTAAAAATCATTTTTTTTATTCGTTCATTAAAAATAGCACAATTTGATCAGCAATAATTGATGATAAATTGTTAATAATTTTATTCTCAATCTCTTTTAATCTTGTTACGCTTGATTCTGAATTATAATTATTTGACATTATAAAATCTTTTTTTATCACTTGATTATCGTTTTTAGCTGTTAAACTTACTGTTACCTCAGCTTTATAAGTTTGGGCCTGGCCTTTGCTATCTCTTGAAACAACATTTAGTGATTTTTTTGCATCAATAGTTAAATTATAAGAAATTGAATTATCATCGCTATTTATATATTTTTTTAACTTTTGATTTAAAATTTTGTTTACTTGTAAATCTAAGCTAACAAAACTAATAGAGTCTATATTAAAATTTAATTCTTTTTTTGAATATATTGGCTGATATCCGCAAGCATTTAGTAAAATAAAAATATATATGTAGAACAAACCTATTTTTTTTTTAATATTCATAATCAAATAATAAAGTTAATTAATTTATCTTTAATATAAATTTGTTTTTTAATTTTGACATTATGTAGATATTTGTTTAATTTTTCATCACTTATTATCTTATCTACAACTTCATTTTCTGATGTATTTTTAGGTAAAATGATTAAATCTCTCTTTTTTCCATTAATTTGAACGACAATTTTACAATCATCTTCTTCTATTTTGCTAAGGTCAATTTCTGGCCATATCAAATTATCTAAATTAATTTTTGTATTAATCTTATTGATACACTCGTTTGCTAAATGTGGAAGTATTGGAGAAATTAATATTAAAATTTTCTCAAAATTTTTAATGATTATTTTGTTACTAATATTATTATTGATTAAGAATTTTGAGAAGAAATTATATGTTTCGTAGAAATTAGCAACCACAACATTGTATTGAAAATTTTCAAGATTTTTAGTTACATTAAAAATCATCTTATTAGTAAACTTTTCAACTTTTTCATCTTCTTGATTATTTTTTGTTTCTTTTCTGTTTATAATATTAAAATTTAAATTCCAAAATTTTTGTACAAATTTATAAGATGTAGCAATCCCCACATCAGACCATTGTATATCTTTATTTGGTGGACTATCAGATAATATAAACCATCTAATAGAGTCTGCTCCATAATTTTTAATTACATTTTCTGGATCAACTGTATTTTTTTTTTGATTTCGACATTGATTCAGATGGCCCAACTATAACTTTTGAACCATTAACATTGTCAAAATAATTTTTACCATCTTCAGAATTTATTTGATCAAGACCTAACCATTTTCCATCTTGATCTTTATATGTTTCATGACAAACCATTCCTTGAGTAAAAAGTCCATCAAAAGGTTCTGTATATTTAAAATCATCATTTTCAAAAGAAATTGCCTGCATAAAAAATCTTGAATATAATAAGTGTAAAATTGCATGCTCTATACCACCAATATATTGATCAACAGGCATCCAATATTTTAAGTCTTCATAACTAAAACCATAATTTTTATTGTCTGGAGAACAAAATCTAAGAAAATACCATGATGAATCAACAAAAGTATCTAGAGTATCAGTTTCTCTTGTATATTTTTTTCCATTTATTATAACGTGCTTCCATTTTGGATGTTGATCTATTGGATTACCGTTAACTTCAAGATTTATATCTTCCGGAAGTTTAATGGGTAAATCTTTTTCAGGAACAGGAAAAGCTTTACCTTTTTCATCATAAATAATTGGAATTGGGCATCCCCAATATCTTTGTCTAGATATGCCCCAATCTTTTAGTCTAAAGTTAATTTTTTCTTTTCCTATTTTTTTTTTCTCTAAAATAGAGATTGATTTTTTAATTGATTCTTTAGGAGCTTTTAATCCATTTAAAAAATCAGAATTAATTATTATTCCATCTCCTGTAAAAGCTTCATCATGTATAATATAATTTTTTTCATCTTGATCTTTTGGTAAAACTACTGGCATTACATCTAATTTATATTTTTTTGCAAAATCTAAATCTCTTTGGTCATGTGCTGGACAGCCAAATATAGCTCCCAATCCATAATCCATTAATACAAAATTTGCGAAATAAACAGGAACTAATTTATTACTAAAAGGGTTTTTGGCCAATAAGTTTGTCTTAAAACCAACTTTTTCAGCATTTGCAAGAGCTTCTTCTGTTGTTCCAGATTTTGAACATTCATTTTTAAAATCTTTAAATTTACTATCTTCTTCAAATAATTTTGACACTGGGTGATCAACTGATAATGCTAAAAAAGACATACCAAATAAAGTGTCCGGTCTAGTTGTATAACAACTAATTTTTCTAATTTTATCATTTCCATTAATTTCAAAATCAATTTCACAACCATAGGACTTTCCAATCCAATTTTTTTGCATTGTTTTAACTTTCTCTGGCCAGTTGTTTAATTTATTTAAACCATCTAGTAATTGATCACTGAATTTTGTTATATTAAAAAACCATTGTGAAAGTTTTTTTCTTTCAACGATGGCACCTGATCTCCAACCTTTTCCATCAATTACTTGTTCATTAGCTAGAACAGTATTATCTATAGGATCCCAATTAACATATGTTTCTTTTTTTATAACTAGTCCTTTTTTATACATTTCTAAGAAAAATTTTTGCTGATGTTTATAATATTCAGGTTCACATGTAGAAATTTCTCGTTCCCAATCAATAGACAAACCCAGCTGCTTTAACTGGTTCTTCATAGTTTGTATATTTTTATTAGTCCATTTTTTAGGATGAAGCTTATTTTCCTTTGCGGCATTTTCTGCAGGAAGACCGAATGAATCCCAACCCATAGGGTGTAAAACATTATAATTTTTTAATTTTTTGTATCTAGATAATACATCGCCAATTGTATAGTTTCTTACATGCCCCATATGAATTTTCCCTGAGGGATATGGAAACATTTCAAGGCAATAAAATTTTTTTTTATTTTTATCTAAAGAAGTTTTAAAAGATTTTTTTTCAGCCCACGTTTTTTGCCATTTATTCTCAATTGTTTTAAAATCGTATCTTTCCATTTAAAGTAATAAAATTAGAAATTTTTTCAGTTTAATTATCTTTATTTTCACCAATTGATTTTACAGGTTTAGTACTGCTGCCACTGAATTTTTTTTTATGTTCTTTTACTTTTTTCTTTTTAGAATTTTTTTTCAAAAATGCAGCTTTTCTCAAAATAGCAGTTGTAATTTCTTCTTCTAATGAAGATTGAATTTTAGTTGTTTGGCAATTTGAAAGATTAGCATTACAAGCTCTTTTATGAACCGTTACATCAATACCGTCTGCCCTTATCTCATTTGATAAAAATTTAACTGTAATTTTGATAGACTCATTGTTATCCATACCTTCGCTATACCAATCAGTAATTATAATTCCACCAGCATAATCAAGATTATCCAAAGGTAGAAAATCTAAAATTTCCAAAGCAGCTCTCCATAGTTCATTTGATGAAGCAAAATCAAAATTACCTCCACTATTTTTTTTACCTCCAAGACCAAATTTAATACCTCTACCTTCTGAAATGTTTTTTTGAACTCGAACTGCTGGGTCTGGACTTACTTCACGAGCGTCTGTCTTTTTATAAATTCCGCAAGAGTAAGTTGAAAGAAGAAGTGATATAATAGCTATAAATGCAAATATATGTTTTTTTTGGTTCATAATTATTCTTGATTTATTGAATTATTATAAGTTTTACTACATTTAACTGATATTTCATCGAAATATACCAAAAACTGCCTAAAATTGTTGATTTATATAATGTTGTATAAATATCACACACAGGAAATAAATAAATGAATCTGATAAAAAATAAACCTTAAATACCGTTAAAATGATATTTATCCACTATTCATAATAATAATTATTATTAAACAAAGGAGTAATATGAATAAATTAAAAAAAATAGGTTTATCAGCTTTAGCTGGTTCACTTGCTTTCTCAGCTGTACAAGCTGGTGAATTAGCAGTGTCTGGTGGTGCTGAAGTAACTTATACTCACTTGGATGGTAGCGAAGTAACTGGTACCCCTTGGGGAATGGGAAGACTAATTACGTTTTCTGGATCAGGAGATTTAGATAACGGAATGACTATGGGCTTCTTTTCATCTATGAACGATAGCATGTCTGGAATTTCAAGTTCAGCTATGTCAATCGGCATGGGCTCTATGGGAACTGTAGCTTACGAAACAGGCGCTAATGGTTCAGGTATTAACTCAGCAGACAACAAGGTTCCAACTGCTTACGAAGAAGCAGACCACGGTTTAGATACTGGTGCTGTACAAGTTGGTGATGATCACGGTTCATCTGGTGTTCTTTCATACAACAACACTATAGCAGGAATTAAGTTTAGTTCTCAATATAACCCAAGATCAGGAACTGGAGCGATAAACGATTCAGGTACTGGTGGAGATACAGGTAAAGGTTCAGCGTGGAGCATGGTGTTATCATCATCTGATTTCGTTGACGGTTTAACTGTTGGTTATGCGATTGGTGAAATAGATAAGACTACAAATGGTGTTGGTCAAGATTCAGACACTATGTGGGCTAACTATGCATCTGGTCCAGTAACTGTTGGTTTCCAAGTTGGTAATGTTGAAGAAACTGGTCAAACTGAACACAACAATAGAATACTTGGTATTTCTTTTGCAGTTAACGATAGCCTAGCTCTTTCATACCAAATCTTAGAAGATGAATATGAAAAAATTGGTGCTAACAATGTAACTTCTACATTTACTGGTATTTCAGCTTCGTACACTATGGGATCTTTAGCTATTAAAGGTACTATGAACGATGTTGATGATATGGGTGGTACAACTGGTTCTTCAGATCAAAACACTGAATTATCAATTTCTGTAGCATTCTAATTAAATCAGTTAGAAAATTTAAAAAACCGGCCTGTAAAAGGGCCGGTTTTTTTTTGGAAAATTTTTATTCCAGAAACACTCACTACATTTAATAGTTTAATTTTTTGAATATTATTAAAATTAATTCCCCCCAAAGCTACAAATCTAATTTTTTTATTTAAAGTAAGTAAGTTAAATTTACATATATCTAAAAATTTTTTAGATTTATTGGTCTGAAATAAGGGCGCTAAAAATATAATTTCACAGCCTTGTTTAATTTTTTTATTAATTTCTATTTTATTATGTGCAGAGCCCAGAATAACAAAATTTTTTATTAATTTTTCCTTATTAATTATGCTAGTTTTATTAAAAGCAGGTATATAAACACCATCGATTTTTAATTTTAAAGCTAAGTTAATATTGTTGGATATATAGAATTTTATTCTTTTTTTTTTACAAAATTTTTTAAATTTAGTAATTTCTTCAATATTTATACTTTTTTCGTAGTTTCTATAAATTATTCCAAGATTTTTAATTTTGTTTTTGATAAGATTAGCATCAAAACTATCTATAAATTGAAAAAATTGTGGAATTTTCATATGCATGATTCTTATAAGAATTTATTAACTATTCAATCTGAAATCAAAAAAGAATTCGATAGGACAAATAATAAATCAATTTATCCTGAAATTATTGCTGTAAGTAAAACATTTCCGATTGAACATATTCGTCCCGTTATAGACCAGGGCCATATCCATTTTGGTGAAAATAAAGTCCAAGAAGCAGAAAAAAAGTGGAAAGAAGTAAAAGACAAGAATCCTCATATTAAACTACATTTGATTGGTAAATTACAAAGTAACAAAGTTAAAAATGCCCTTAAAGTATTTGATTATATTCATTCAGTTGACTCATATAAATTAGCAGAAACTATTGCAAAGCAAGAGAATGATTTAAAAAAAAAAATAAAATTATTTATTCAAGTAAATATTGGTGATGAACCTCAAAAAAATGGAATTAATATCTCTGAGACAGAGCAATTTTATAAAAGATGTAAAGAAGAAATGTCTCTAAATATAATTGGTCTTATGTGTTTACCCCCAATAAATAAAGACCCGGTAGAATTTTTTTTAAAAATGAAAGAACTCAAAAAAAAAATAAATATTCCACACCTTAGTATGGGAATGACTAGTGATTATTTAAAAGCAATTCAAAATGAAGCTACTTTTTTAAGAATAGGAACTAAAGTTTTTGGAGAAAGAAGCTAAGTATTAAATTTTGATACTAGTTTTTTTATTACAAAATTTTGCAAGTATTAAAAAATTTTTTATATTCAAAGCTATACATCCGGCTGTTGGTTTATAATTTCTAGTAAGATGGATAAATATTGCACTACCTTTACCCGGTACTGGTTTGGGTAAATTATATTTAATTACGATGAACGCGTCATATTTGTGATCTTTTCTATATAGTTTTTCAAATCCTTTTTTTTTAATAATATTTATTTCTTTATTATATTTTTTATCTGTAACCGAATTACACCAGCCCATATTTTTTTTTATTATAATTTTATCTAATTTAGTTTTGATATTTTTAATTCTATCTGCTCTATAATATAGTTTACCTAGTTTATAGGTTCCTGAAGGAGTTGCCATATCGCCTTCAATTTTATTTTTTTTAATACCGTTTTTACCCAACACACATTTAAACTTATAATATTTAAATCTTAAAAGTGTTTTTTTTTTAATTTTTATCAACATAGTGTATAGTTTATGAATGCAAAATATCACAATTAATTTAATAGAACAAAATATTTTAAATGAGGTATTAAATGAAAGTATTAATAATTTAAATTTCAAAATTAATTCATATGCTAATTTAGCAGATTTTAATAATAATTTAGATTCAAAAAAAAATGATATTATAATTACCGATATAAAAAATTACGGATTTTTTTCAAAAAAAAATTTAAGTATTCCAATTTTATATTTAGATTTTAGTATTAAAAGAAATGAACAAAATTCTATAAATTCAATTAAATGTCCTTTCAAATTAAAAGATTTTGTTGAAAAAATTAATATAACTTTTTTAAAAAGTAAATTTTTAAATAATTCTCATAATACTATATTAAATTATGATATAAATCTTAATAGTAAGGAAATTTGTAAAAATAATCTAATTTTAAAATTAACTGAAAAAGAAATAGATTTTATTTTATTTTTAAAAAAGAAAAATTCTCCACAAAATGTTGATAGTATTTTACATTCAGTTTGGGGATATTCTCCAAATTTAGAAACTCATACTGTTGAAACTCATGTCCATAGGTTAAGGAAAAAATTTTCTGATACTTTTAATGATAATAATTTTATTAAAATCAATAAAAATGGATACTATATTTAAATGAAAAGAAGAAATTTCATAGCGAAAGATTTATTTACTTCAAAATTTAAAAAAAAAGTTTTAAAACCTAAAAAAGGCAAAGGAAGTTTCAAAAGAAAAAAAAAATAATTTTATTTTCCTGAAAAAACATCAAAAATATTTTCATCAATTGAAACATTAAATGACATAGATCTTCTCTCTCCTTTACCTTTAAAGGGGTAAACATTGTGCATCATGTAATGTGGAAATAAATAAAAATCTCCAACTTTTGGAGTAATTTTTACATTACTTTCTGATAAAAACATTTTAGTTCCATGTATAAATTCTAATTTACCGTTAGGATTTTGTAATTTACTCTTTTGCGAAGTTTCTCCTAAATTTTCTGGAACTTTAAGGTATCCAACACCAGAAATATGACTTGAGTGATAATGTACAGGATTATATTCATTTTCAAATTGTCTAACTACCCAAATGTTTTCAAAAGTATATTTTGATAATTTTTTTTGAGTATTAGCAAATGTGTATATTTTAATAGCTTTTATTAATGTTGGTATAATAAATTCTTCACTAAATTCTTTTTCAAAATTTATCTCTTGATTAACTTGTCCTGCAAGAGATCCGCCAGCATCTAGTTTAGAAGCTTTATTTTCATCTTTCGTTAAATCATCTACGTAACTATTAATTTTCTCTAATATATCATTTCCTACTTCAAATTTACCAATTGGGGGACCAAAAGGTTTAAATATTTGTATTTTATCATTATTATCCATATTTTTATTTAATTAACTCATACGAGCGCCGATTTGCTGAATTATTTTTGATGACATATCAGTGCCTTTTTCTAAACTTTCTTTAATTGACAATTTGTTTACATAGCCATGTAAAAATCCTGCCGCAAAAAGATCACCTGCTCCAGTTAAATCAACAATCTTCAGATTTTCTTTTATACCACACTCAACAATTTCGTTACCATTAATTGCTGTTGCACCTTTTTCTCCTCTTGTAACAACTATCAATTTATTAATCTGTTTTGCAAAAGTTATTACATCATCAAAATTTTTTGCATCTACCAGAGAACTAATTTCTTGTTCATTTGCAAAAGTGATATCTAATTTATTTTTAACTAGTTCTAAAAAATGCTGCTTATGTCTATCGACACAAAATTGATCAGATAATGACATTGCAACTTTATTTGCATTATTTATAGCTTTATCAAATGCTTTTTTAGGCTCACCTTCATCCCAAAGGTAACCTTCCAAAAGTATTATTTCACTCTGTTTAATTGCATCTGCACTAACATCATTTTCATTAATTTTTCCAGCTGTACCTAAAAAAGTACACATAGTTCTCTCTGAATCAGGAGTTATTAAAATTAAACAAGTTCCTGTTGGCAATTCCTCCTTTTTTTTTGAGTAAAAGTATTCTACATTTTCTTTTTTTAAGCCATCTTCATATTTACTTCCAAGATCATCATCACAAACTTTACCAATAAATCCAACTTTATTACCAAGTTGAGACAGTCCCACAATAGAGTTTGCAACAGATCCACCAGAAACTGTTTTTTCTATTTTTAAATTAGATAATAATTTTTTAAATTCATTTTCATCAAATATTAATTTCATTGTACTTTTAGTTAAACCATTTTGGCTGATAAAATTTTCATCAACTTTACAAATAACATCTACAATTGCATTTCCTATTCCTAAAATTTTCATAATATTTTTCCTATTCTATTTTTAGTTAAATTAAGCTTTTTTGGTTTTAAATATTTTTTTTCTGTTAGGATAACAGGTAGTACAAATTTTACAAGTTAAGCCAAAACAACTTCTTGCGGTACAATATTCTCTTCCATAATATATTATTTGTAGATGAAGCTTGTTCCATGATTTTTTTGGAAATAATCGTTTTAAATCTTTTTCAGTTTGTCTCACATCTTTTCCGTTAGTTAAGCCCCATCTTTGAGCTAAACGATGAATATGAGTATCTACAGGAAAAGCTGGAAAACCAAAACCTTGTGACATGACTACACTCGCAGTTTTATGACCCACACCTGGCAAATTTTCTAATTCTTCAAAACTCTTAGGAACTTTACCTTTATATTTTTTTATTAATTGTTTTGATAAAAAATATATACTTTTGGCTTTAACTCTAAAAAGACCAATACTTTTTATTAATTTTTGAATTTTTTTTCTTCCTAATTTTACAAAATGTTCTGGTTTATTATATTTTGGATAAATATTTTTTGTAACATTATTTACATTTAAATCAGTACATTGTGCAGACATTAGTACAGAAATTAATAAAGTAAATTTATTGTTATGTTTAAGAGGAATAGGTGTTGTTGGATAAATTTTATTTAAAATTTTTAAGATTAGTTTAGCTCTTTCACTTTCACTCATCATTTGAAATTCATTAGATTTCTCATAGAGTAAAGTCCTGGTTTTTTAGTCATCAACCATTTTGCTGCTGTCAATGCACCCTCAGAATAGAGTGCTCTATCAAAAGCTTCATGATTTAAGGTGATTACTTCTTTACCACTTGAAAATTTCACTTCATGTTCACCTATAATTTCCCCTTTTCTTATTGAGTTAAAGTTTATTTTCTTCCCATAAGGAAATTTATTTTTATTTAAATATTTTTTTCCAATCAAATTATAAAAACTTCTGTTTTTACCTATTGCTATTCCTTTGCCTAACATTAATGCAGTTCCAGATGGGTGGTCTTTTTTGTGTCTATGATGAATCTCATAAACTTTACTTAAAAATTTTTGTCCAAGAGAACCAGAGGCTATTTCAGTTAAATACATAAGAAGATTAATTCCTAAACTCATATTTCCAGCTTTGAGAATAGGAATTTTTTTTGAGTATCTTTTAATCAATTCCTCTTCTTTTTTTGTAAATCCAGTAGTTCCTATAACAACTCTCTTTTTTAATTTTGATGCTATTTTAAGAACCTGAAAAGTACATTTTGGAATTGTAAAATCTATGATTAAATTTGAAGCTTTAAAAGAATTTTCAACATTAAAGCCAGGTCTAATACCGCTAATTTTTTTATTAATAATTCTGTTTTCTGTAAGCGCTACTAAATTGAAATTTTTATCAGATTTAGATGATTTTATTAGTTGTTGACCCATCCTTCCCATGCAACCAGTAATAGCTAAATTAATTTTTTTCATTTTTTTTAATAAATTTATTCCATACTAACTCATACAAAACATACGTAAAGATACTTATAATTACTAAAAATAAACTAAAACTTAATGATTGTATCCAGTCATCAAACCATAGGTATGATAATATACTTGTCATAAAAAAAACCAAAAACATTCCATATAATTGCTTTGTAAAACAATATTCTTTTACTCATAAATTCTCCTTAAAAAATTTTATTTGATTAATTAAATTTTATGAGAAGATTTTTATATAAATGAAGCGTATATTATTTGAACAAACAGATTGGTATTCCAATTTTTCCAGAAATTAAAAGGTAAATTTATAATCATTTAGTTTTTCCAGAAACTTTTTGCTTTATCAAAAAATTTTTTAATCGTAGGATTTGATTTAGAATTTTCAAGTTTTCTAAACTTTTCAAGTAAATCTTTTTGTTCAGAAGTTAGCGAAGTTGGAACTTCTGTTACTATTTGTATATATAAATCTCCTGAACCACTCGCTCTTATAATAGGCATTCCTTTGCCTTTTAATCTGAATTGTTTTCCAGATTGTGTACCTGAAGGAATTTTAACTTTAGCTTTACCACCATCTATTGTTGGAACTTCAAGTGTTGTTCCAAGAGTAGCATCTGCAATCGATATCGGAAATTCATAAAAAAGATTTTCCTCTGATCTTTTAAAAATAGGATGATTTTTAATATTAATAAATAAATATAAATCACCATTTCCACCATTTTTTGTTCCAGCCTCTCCTTTTCCTGAGATTCTAATTCTAGTTCCGTCATCAACTCCTTTTGGAATAGTAACTGTAAGGTTTTTATTAGATTGTTTTTTTCCTGAGCCTCTACAATCTTTACATGGATCTGTTATTTCTTCTCCAGCGCCACTACATTGAGGACATGTTTGTTGAACTGTAAAAAAACCTTGGTTAGTTCTTACTTTGCCGCGCCCACCACAAGTTGAGCAAGTACTTGGACTAGAACCTGGAGCTGATCCTTGACCTTTACAAACTCCACATTTTTCTGAAGATGAAAAACTAATATTTTCTTTTTTTCCAAAGTAAGCATCTTCTAAACTAATTGATAAATCATATCTTAAATCAGCACCTCTAAGATTTGATGATCTTCTTCTTCCGCCACCACCTCCAAAATCACTAAAGAAATCTTCAAAAATATCTGAAAATGAATTTGAAAAATCAAAATTGCCAAACCCATTGTTTCCACCACCACCTTCAAAAGCAGCATGGCCAAAATTATCGTAATTTTGTTTTCTTTCTTGGTCAGAAAGTACGTGGTATGCCTCGCTAGCTTCTTTGAATTTTTCTTCTGAAGCTTTATCGCCTTTATTTTTATCTGGGTGGTATTTTACTGCTAATTTTCTATAGGCTTGTTTAATTGTTTCCGGTGAGGATGATTTATTTACTCCCAAGACCTCATAAAAATCTCTTTTTGCCATATATAATTTTTAATAACAAAATTGTTAGCCTTAGGCACTTTTTTCTTTATCTTCTTCTTTTACTTCATCTTTTATTTCTTCAAAATCTGCATCAACAACATTGTCATCTTTTTTTTTATCATCTTCTTTTTTATTTTCTTCTGGTTTTTTAGAACTTGCCGCTTGCTGATCTTTATATATCGCTTCTCCTAATTTCATAGAAGCTTGGACTAGTTCTTGAGTTTTTTTCTTTATTTCTTCTACATCTGTTCCTTTTAAAGAATTACGTAGGTCGGAAGAGCTTGTTTCGATGGCTTTTTTATCAGTATCAGAAATTTTACTGCCATGTTCTTTCAGGTTTTTTTCTGTAGTATGAAGAATAGTATCAGCTTGGTTACGTGCATCCACAGCTTCTCTTTTCTTTTTATCTTCATCTTTGTTCGCTTCTGCTTCTTTTACCATTTTATTTATATCTTCATCACTTAGACCACCAGAGGCTTGAATTTGTATTTTTTGTTCTTTACCTGTGCCTTTATCTTTTGCTGAGACGTTAACAATTCCGTTAGCATCAATATCAAAAGTGACTTCGATTTGAGGTATTCCTCTTTGTGCAGGAGCAATTCCCACTAATTCAAAATTACCTAGAGGCTTATTGTCTGCAGCCATTTCTCTTTCACCTTGCAATACTCTGATAGATACAGCTGGTTGATTATCTTCAGCAGTTGAAAAAACCTGACTTTTTTTTGTTGGTATCGTTGTATTCTTTTCAATAAGTTTGGTAGAAACTCCACCTAATGTTTCTATACCAAGTGATAATGGCGTAACATCAAGTAATAAAACATCTTTAACATCTCCTTGTAAAACACCAGCTTGAATTGCAGCACCTGTAGCAACAACTTCATCAGGATTAACACTTTTATTTGGTTCCTTTCCAAAAAAGTTTTTAACTATTTCAATAACTTTTGGCATTCTAGTCATTCCACCAACTAGAATTACTTCATTAATCTCTCCTGCAGAAACACCAGCATCTTTAAGAGCAGTTTCGCACGGTGCTAAGGTTTTTTTAATTAAATCTTCTACTAGAGCTTCTAATTTTGCTCTAGTAAATTTTAAATTTATATGTTTAGGGCCTGTTTTATCAGCTGTTATAAAAGGTAAATTAACTTCAGTCTGTTCAGCAGAAGATAATTCAATTTTTGCTTTTTCAGCTGCTTCTTTTAATCTTTGAAGAGCTAATTTATCAGTTTTTAGATCTATTCCATTTTCTTTTTTAAATTCATTTACAAGGTAATCTACAATTGTATTATCAAAATCCTCACCACCTAAAAAAGTATCACCATTAGTAGATTTAACTTCAAAAACTCCATCACCAAGCTCAAGTATAGAAACATCAAATGTTCCACCCCCTAAATCATAAACAGCAATTTTTTTATTTTCTTTTTTTTTATCTAAACCATATGCAAGAGAAGCCGCAGTTGGCTCATTTATTATTCTTAATACCTCTAGTCCTGCAATTTTTCCAGCATCCTTTGTTGCTTGCCTTTGTGAATCATTAAAATAAGCTGGTACAGTTATTACAGCTTTTGTAACTTCTTGACCTAAATATTTTTCAGCTGTTTCTTTCATTTTTTGTAAGATGAATGCTGAAATTTGAGAAGGTGAATATTTTTTTCCTCTTGCTTCAATCCATGCATCATTATTATCTGCTTTAATTATTTTAAAAGGTGCAGAATTAATATCTTTTTTTACTGTTTCATCTTCAAAATTTCTTCCAATCAATCTTTTTACTGCAAATAAAGTATTCTCAGGATTTGTTACCGCCTGTCTTTTTGCTGGTTGTCCAACTAATTTTTCATCTGTATCTGTAAAAGCTACAACAGACGGTGTTGTTCTTGCTCCCTCAGCATTTTCTAATACTTTTGGTTGTGAGCCTTCCATTATTGCAACACATGAATTTGTTGTTCCTAAGTCTATTCCAATTACTTTGCTCATAATAAATTACCTTTGATTTATGTATTTCTTATATAGGTGTTTTTTTTTAGTCTACAAGTTGCTTTGTTTATTTTTTTCATCATTTTCTTCATATTTTTCAGCACTTTTTGGATTATTTTTATCTATATTTTCCTCAGCCTCTGGTTTTTTTTTAGTTACACTAACTAAAGAAGGTCTAAGTAGACGACCCCCCATTGTAAATCCTTTTTGCATCTCATCAACGATTAATCCAGGCTCCTTTTCAGAGTCTTCAATTTCTAACATAGCCTGATGAAAATTTGGATCAAACTTTTTGTTTATGCAATTAATTTTCTCTATTTGATTTTTTTTAAAAACAGAAATCAAATCTTTTTGAATAATTTCAAAGTTTTCTAAAATCTTAGGCAAATCTTTATTATTTTTAAATGTATCATCATTAGATATTGAAATTTTAGCACGATCTAAATTATCAATTAAAGACAAACATTCTTTTGCAAAATTAAAACCTCCAAATTCAAAAGCTTCGTCTTTTTCTTTTTCAAATCTTCTTCTTTGATTCTCCATTTCTGCAAGAGTTCTTGCTATTTTCTCTTCTAATGTTTTAATTTTTATTTCAGGAGTTTCTTCAATTTTGTCTTCCAAAGAATCATCCCTAGACTTATTTTTTAATGCTGACTCTTCTTCTTTATTAACTTTTTTATTATCAACATCATCTTTATTATTTATTGCTTCATCACTCATACAGGTGTTATATGGTTAATAATTTTTTAAATGCTAGTATAATTATGAAAAAAATAAGTAAAATTATAATAGGTACTCATAATCGTGGAAAATTTAAGGAAATAAGCGATTTATTACCATCCAATCTTAGTAAAATATCTCCATGGGAACTAAAATTACCCAGTCCTGAGGAAGTTGGCCTGACATTTAAAGAGAATTCAGAAATAAAAGCTAAGTTTTTTTCTAAAAATTCTGATCTTTTATGTATATCCGATGATTCGGGATTAGAAATTAAACTTTTAAATGGAGATCCCGGAATATATTCAGCAAGGTGGGCTGAGCCAGGAAATAATTTTAATAATGCTATAATAAAAGTTTTTAAAGAGCTTGAAAAAAAAGATCCAAATTGGAAAATTAATAAAAAAATTGAAGCTAATTTTATATGTTGTCTTAGCATTTGTTTGCCAAATGGTAAAATTATTTCAAGAGAAGGTAAAATAAATGGAAGTATTTCAAATTCAAAAAGAGGTATAAATGGTTTTGGATATGATCCAATCTTTATCCCAGATGGTTATTCTCAAACTTTTGGAGAAATGGAACAAAAATTAAAATATAAAATAGATCATAGATCAAAAGCTTATAAGAATATTAAAAAATTTTTATTTAATTTATTAATTTAAACCTATCTTTTGATACTTGATAAAAATTAAGTTTATAATCAATTAAATTTTTATTTATTTCAAATTCTCCAATATTACCCGAAAATTTATTTTTTTTTAAAAAATTTTTTATATCAAGTTTTTCTTTATTTTTTTTTGACATATAATAAATAAGTCCAAATATGTCATATGCAATTATTGATATATTGTTTGGATAATTATTAAAATTTATAAAATATGTTTCTCTAAATCTATTATAATTATTGTAATTTACTGAAGGAAAGTAAATATTATTGGTAGAATTTTCTTTAAATAGTGTTTCATCAAACCATTGATTTAAGGTTATTAATTTTACTCTTTTATAATCAACATCTGCATACAAAAAAGATGTAACTACACTTTTTAAACTTTGATCGAAGTCTGCAATAATTACTGAATCAAAGCTTAAATTACCAATTGTATCTTTTTTTTTTAATTTTTCTAACTCTCTTTTGTGTGTTTCTAGCTCTGACTTTTCAAGTATTTTTATTCTTCTTTCTAAATCATTCTTTCTTTGTTTATATTTTGTGATTAGTTCAATTTGTTTTGTTAATTTTTCAGGTTCAGTGTCGTACGTATAAATATTTGAAAATTTAAATTTAACTTTACTAAAATATTCTTTTATTTCAGACTCATTTTCCGATTTTGGAATTAAAACTATAGTTCTAGATAAATTTTCTTTTTTAAGAAATAAAGTTATTCTATCGAGCTGTGATTTTGCATTAATACCAGTTGCTATTACGTTTGAAGGTAAATTATTACTTTTATTAGATAGTGTTAAAAATAATATATTTTTAAATTTTCTACATATTCTAAATTTTTATGAAGTATTGGACCAATTATAATTGAAACTCCTAAATCAGAAAGTTCCTTACCTGCTAAAAGAGTTTTTTCTGGATCAGCTTGATTATCTCTTGGATATATTACAATTTTATTATCATCAATTTTATTAAGAGCGATTCTTATAGAGTTTAATATTGATTTTCCAACTGGAGCATATTCTCCTGATAGAGGAACAATTAAACCTACTTTTAAAATTTTATCATTAGCTGTTTCTGCTTTGGCATTAAAATTAATATTTCCTATTAATATTATTAAAAAAAAAAAAAAATTGAAATTGATTTCATATAATTTATTTTTAATATATTAATTTAATATGGTTAATGAATCTAATCATAAATTAAATAAGCAAAATATTAAAGCGGGATTGTATATCGTATCAACTCCTATTGGCAATCTAGAAGATATTACATTTAGAGCTATTAATATTCTAAAAAACTCAGAATATATATTATGCGAAGATACAAGAGTTTCTATAAATTTATTTAGAAAATATGGTATAAATTCTAAATTAATATCCAATCACAAGTTTAATGAAAAAAAAAATTTAGATAAAGTTTTAGCCTTATTAAAAAAAAATTTAATTATTTCAATTATTTCTGACTCAGGAACTCCAGCAATATCAGATCCAGGACAATTAATTATAAAAGAATGCATTAAAAATAAAATTAAAGTTTTTCCAATACCAGGACCAACAGCAGTTACATCTGCAGTTTCAATAAGTGGTTTTAGTGAAAAATATTTATTTTATGGATTTTTACCAAATAAAGACAATGAAATAGAAAAAGAGTTAAAAGAATTAAAAAAATTATCATATTCAATAGTTTTTTTTGTTTCGCCTAAAAAAATAAATAAAATTTTAAAACATTTTAAGAATTATTTTAATGAAAGAGATATTTTAATTTGTAGAGAAATGACTAAAATTTATGAAGAATTTATTTATAGTGATATTAAAAACTTAAATTTATTAGATCAAAAAGCAAAAGGAGAATTTACGGTTGTAATATCTAATTTTCCTGAAAATAAAGTAAAAATAAATGATTTAAATGAGTCGATTAAAAAAGAAATAATTATTATGCTCAAAAAATATACTATTAAGGATGTAGTTTCATTCATATCTAAAAAAGAAAATCTTTCAAAAAAGTTAATTTATGATTATTGTCTAAAAAATAAGAAATGAAAAATTTTTTTTTATATATATTTTTACTAGTTTTTATCCAGTCATGTGTAGGAACATCTTCCAAAGGAGTTTTTGGAACAGGGGTTAGTATTGCATTAGATCCAAGGACTGTCGGTACTCAAATAGACGATTCGATTATGCAAAAAAATTTAGTTGCCAAGCTTGTTTTAACAGATAAAAAATATTTGATTGATATTGGTACAAAAGTTATTGATGGTAAATTTTTTTTAACAGGAAAAGTTGATAATCCAGAGGAAAAATTACAAATAACAAAAATGGCTTGGGAAGTAAAAGGAGCCAGATCAGTTAAAAATGATATAAAGATTAAAGAAAAATTTAATTTTAAAATTTCAGCGAAAGATTTATTAATAACGTCTCAACTTAGATCAGCAATTATTTTTAATAAAAAATTAAATCAACTAATTATAGTATCGATACTTATAAAAAGAAGATTTATGTTTATGGCATAGCTCTAGATGAAGATGAAAGAAGAGAAGTTATTAATGAAGCAAAAGGAATATTAGATGTAGAAGATGTAATAGCTAGTATTCTTTTATTAGAAGAACTTAGAATCCAGAAAAATTAATTTTTTTTATTATAATCTATTACTTCAGATGAATAGGCAGCTACAGAAGCTAGATTTAAAATATCTGAAGTTGAAGATCTTAAAGGACAGATTTCAATTGGTTGAGCTAAACCAATTAATAAAGGACCAATTACTTTTGCTCCACTTAATGTTTTCATCATTTTATAGGAAATCGCTGCACTATGTTGACCTGGCATGATTAAAATATTTGCATTTCCAACAATTTCAGAAAATGGATAAAGTTCTTTATACTCCTCATTTAAAGCAACATCAGGCTGCATGTCACCATCAAATTTAAAATCTACATTTTTTTCTTTTAATATATTTACAGCGTCTTTTATATGCTTCGTTCTACTTGTTAGAGGTTGTCCAAAAGTGGAGTGAGATACAAAAGCGACTTTAGGATCAAAACCAAATAGCCTCACTACTCTTGCTGATGAGATTGCTATTTCTGCTAGTTCTTCAGAGCTTGGATATTCATGAACACTAGTATCTCCTATAAAAACTGTTTTTCCTTTATTAACTATCATATTTAAACCAAACATTATTTCGCCTGGCCTCGCATCTATTACTTTTTTTACTTTAGATAAAGATGCTCCATATCTTCTTGTATTTCCAGTAACGGCTCCATCTGCATCTCCACAGGCAACCATACAAGATGACCAAATTACTCTGTCATTCCTTACTAATCTATCACAATCTCTTTCAAGCAGTCCTTGCTCTCTTTGCATTTTTTTAAATAGATAATTAACATATCTTTCTCTTTTTTCTTTATCAGTGGAATTGACAATTTTAATATTAAAGTTCTCACTGTAACCAATATTTTTAAGTTGTTCTTTTATTTTTTCTTTTTTACCAACAAGGATTGGCACTCCTAGTTTACCATTTTTAAATGCAATTGCTGCCTTTAGAGTATTTTCATCTTCACCATCTGTAAATACAATTCGTTTTTGAGTTTTTTTAATTTGAGAATTAATTCCTTGCATAATTGTAACTGAAGGATCTAGTCTTTGTTTAAGTTGTTCTCTATAAATTTCAAAATCTTTTATTTCTTTTCCTGCAACACCACTATCCATTGCAGCTTTAGCTACAGCAGCAGGAATTACACTAATTAATCTTGGATCAAAAGTTGAAGGAATAATATATTCTTTTCCATAATGTGGTCTATCACCACCCATTGCTGCAACAACTTCATCTGGAACATCTTCTTTAGCAAGTGCCGCAATAGCATTTGCAGCAGCAACTTTCATTTCTTCATTAATTGTTTTTGCCCTAACATCTAAAGCTCCTCTAAAAATATAAGGAAAACCAATTAAGTTATTTACTTGGTTTGGATAATCTGATCTGCCAGTTGCTACAATCGCATCTGTTCTAACTTCATTAATTTCTTCTGGAGTAATTTCTGGATCAGGATTAGCACATGCAAATATTATTGGATTTTTTGCCATACTTTTTACCATTTCTTTTTTTAAAACACCCTTTGCAGATAAACCTAAAAAAACATCTGAATTTTTTATTGCATCTTTTAAAGTTCTATTCTTAGTTTCTATTGCAAATGCAGACTTCCATTGGTTTAAATTTTCTCTTCCTCTATATATAACTCCAGTCTTATCAATCATTGTAATATTTTTATTTGGAACACCACTATTTATAAATAGTTTTGTACAAGCCATCGCAGATGCTCCCGCTCCATTAACAACAATTTTAACTTCACTAATAGATTTACCAGAAATATCCAAGGCATTAATTAAGGCTGCCAAAGTAATAATGGCAGTACCATGTTGATCGTCATGAAATACTGGAATATCTAATTTTTCTTTTAGTTTTTCTTCAATAATAAAACAATCTGGAGCCGCAATATCTTCTAGGTTGATACCTCCAAAGCTTTTTGAAAAGTTAGTTATACTTTTAATGATTTCATTAGTATCACTAGAATCTATTTCTAGATCAATTGAATCAATATCAGCAAATCTTTTAAAAAGAACTGCCTTTCCTTCCATAACAGGCTTAGAGGCTAAGGCGCCCAAATTACCCATTCCAAGTATTGCTGACCCATTACTTATTACTGCAACTAAATTTCCTTTTGTTGTATAGTCATAAGCGGCGTTTGGGTCTTCAGCTATAGCTCTAACAGGGGCTGCTACACCTGGAGAATAAGCAAGAGCCAAATCTCTTTTGGTTGTCATTGGTTTTGAAGAAATTATTTCTATCTTTCCTGATTTGGTAGTATTATGAAATTCTAATGCTTCTTTATCAGAGTAATGATTTATTTTAGATTTTTTCATTTGTTATAATAATGTATACAATTGAAGCTATTTTAAGACTAATATGATTTATGAACCTGTTTAAGTCAACAACCACATTTAGTTTTTTTACGATTTTAAGTAGAATACTTGGTTATATAAGAGATATTTTAATAGCAATATTTCTAGGATCAGGAATATTAGCAGATACTTTTTTTGTAGCATTTAGGATTCCCAATACGTTTAGAAGACTATTTTCTGAAGGTAGTTTTAATTCAGCCTTTGTTCCAAGTTATGCATCTGAGTTAAGTAAAGGAAAATCTCAAGCAAATGATTTTGCAAACGATATTTATAATTTTTTAGTAATTAGCTTATTCTCTTTAGTTTTATTAATTGAAATTTTTATGCCTTACTTCGTTTTTTTAATTGCTCCAGGATTTTCTGGCGATGAAGAAAAAATGCAACTTGTAATAAATTTAACAAGAATTACATTTCCATTTTTATTTTTTATAAGTATTTCATCTTTCTTTTCAGCAATATTAAACTCTCATAATAGATTTGCTGCAGCTGCAGCAGCACCTATAATTTTAAATATAGTTTTAATTACAACTTTATTTTTTGCTAAACTTTTAGATGATAAACTAGTTTACTATTTATCGTATGCAGTAACTTTCTCAGGTATTATTCAATTTATATTTTTATATATAGTTGTAAAAAAGTTTTATATTTCTAAATTTAAATTTAAACTTAAACTTAACGAAAAAGTTAGATTTTTTTTTAAAAAACTATTGCCTAGTATTTTTTCTTCAGGAGTAGTTCAAATAAATATTTTGGTAGGAACAATCATAGCATCTTTTCAAGCAAGTGCTGTTTCTTATTTATATTATGCTGATAGAATTTATCAAATTAATCTTGCAATTGCAGGTGTAGCAATAAGTACTGTAATTTTACCTAAATTATCAAGTTTAGTTGATGAACAAAATAGTTTAGAAATTAAAAATATACAAAATAAAGCCCTGGAGTTAAGTTTTTTTTTAAGTTTTCCTGCTGCCATAGCTTTATTAATTGCTTCTGAACCCACAATTTCATCACTTTTTGGCTATGGTTCATTTTCTCAAATTGCAGTTGAAAATTCTTCAAAAGCATTATTTTATTTTGCTTTTGGACTTCCGGCATTTGCTATGATCAAAGTTTTTTCTAGTTTTTTCTTCGCGAGACACGATACAAAAACACCTTTTTTAATTTCTATTTTTTCAGTTTTTAGTAATATTTTTATAAGTTTAATTTTTTTCCAAAAAATTGGATTTATTATTTTACCTATAGCAACATCAATTTCATCTTGGATTAATGCGATACTTCTATACATATTTATGAGAAAAAAGGATTTATTTAAATTTAATGATTTATTTAAATTTAGATTCCCAAGAATAGTTTTTGCATCAATTTGTATGGGGGTAATATTATATTTTATTCTAGACATGGTATCTCTAAAAATTGCTTATGATCAGAATTTAAAAGCTTTTTATTTGTTATGTACTTTTTTGATTAGCCTTATAAGTTATTTTTTAATTTCATACTTTATCAAGGCTTTTAAAATTAGTGATATTAAAATAAGATATTAAAAAATGAAAAAAAAAATTTTTTCCGGCGTTCAACCAAGTGGAAATTTACACTTAGGAAATTACTTAGGTGCGATTAAAAACTTTGTTAATCTTCAAAATGGAAATGATTGTATATATTGTGTTGTAGATTTACATGCAATTACCTCTAAACAAGATCCAAAACTATTAAATTTAAACTCAATAGAGACAGTAGCAACATTTTTGGCATCAGGTTTAGATTCAAAAAAAAATATAATTTTTAATCAATCAAGTGTTAGTGCTCACGCCGAATTTGCTTGGATTTTAAATTGCGTATCCAGAGTGGGATGGATTAATAGAATGACCCAGTTTAAAGAAAAAGCTGGCACAAATAAAGAAAACGCAAGTGTCGGATTATACGTTTATCCAGTTTTAATGGCAGCAGACATATTATTATATGACGCCAGTCATGTTCCAGTAGGAAATGATCAAAAACAACATTTAGAATTAACCAGAGATATTGCACAAAAATTTAATAATGATTTTTCGTGTGAAGGCTTCATAAAAGTTCCTGAGCCAATTATACAAAAAGAATTTTCAAGAATTATGAGTTTAAAAGATGGTCAAAAAAAAATGAGTAAGTCTGATCTTTCAGAACAAAGTAGGATAAATTTAAACGATGATAAGGACACAATAATAAATAAAATAAAAAAAGCAAAAACAGATAGCTCAGCTTTTCCCGCGAATAAAGAGGATTTAGATAAAAGACCAGAAGCTAAAAATCTAATTAATATATATTGTAGCATAAGTGAAAAAACTATTGAAAACGCTATTAGTGAATTTCAAGGAAAAAATTTCTCATTTTTAAAAGATAGATTATCAGATTTAATTGTTGAGAAAATTTGTCCTATAGGTAATGAAATCAGAAAATTATTAAAAGATAAAGAATACCTTCTTAATGTATTAAAAGAGGGGAATCAAAGAGCAAATGCTATTGCTCAAATTAAATTGAGAAAAATTTATGATAAAATTGGTTTTTTAAATTTAATTTAATATTAATATTAGTGTATATATTCTGACTATAATATATAATTTATAAAGTTATGTTTATACAAACAGAAACAACACCTAATCCAAATACACTAAAATTCTTACCAGGGAAAATAGTATCAGAAGTTGGGCCAGTAGAATTTATAAATAAAGATAAAACTAATAATGAGCTAGTTCGTAATATTTTATCAATTACTGGAGTAAATATGGTTTTTCTAGGTAATGATTTTATTACAGTAAAAAAAAATGAAGAATTAATATGGGATGATTTAAAACATATAATTATTTCTTTAATAAATGATTATTATTTGGGAGGAAAAAAAAGTATTCTAAATAAAACTGAACAAGTAGAAGAAGATATTCCTCAAGATGAAGTTGTAAAAAAAATAAATGAAATTTTAGATACAAAAATAAGACCAGCTGTTGCAAGAGATGGAGGAGATATTAAATTTAAATCATTTAAAGATGGTTTAGTAAAAGTAGAATTAAAAGGGAGTTGTTCTGGGTGCCCAAGTTCTGTGATGACTTTAAAACAAGGAGTTCAAAACTTGCTTTGTCATTATATTCCCGAAGTTAAAAATGTAGAAGCTTTATAAAATGAAAATTAAAAGAACAAAAGAACAAATAATATATAGAAAAAAATTATTAAGATTAGTAAGATTATATGAGGTAAAAGAAATAAAGAAAAAAATTATTAACTCCAGTATTAGTAATAAACAAATTGAATTACTTCTTAAAAAAAATAATATTTCTCTTCCTCAAGAAGTTTTAAATAAAAATATTTTTTTTTTAAATTGGAATAATTTATATAAAACTTCATTACTCATGATTGCTTTAATAGCTTTTTTTGGTGTAATGCCATTTATTTATAAAGCTAATACAAAATTAGATGATAAAAAATTAGCAAATAATAATAAGCCTCTGAAATTAGATATTGATAAGTTTAAAGAAAAAAATGAAGTAATAAAGTTTGAAGTTGAAGAGGATTTAAAAAATCAAGATAATACAGTTAGATTAGGTGCTGCTACCTTAAATGAAATTTTTAAGGCTGCTAATTATGATCTAGATATAGTTAGAGATACAAAAAAAGTAAAACCTATATATATCTCAGTTTTACCCTCAGAAATAGATCAAATTGAAAATTCAAAAGATAGAAAGGAAATTTTTATTAAAATAATATTGCCTTTAATTTTAGAAGAAAATAAAAAAATTATATCTAATAGAAATAAACTTTTTAGAATTTTAGGAAAAGTTAATAATACAAATTCAGAAAAAAAGTGGTTAAATAAAAAACTTAAGGAATACAATATAAAGAATATTGATTTATCAGAATTAAAAATAAGAATGGATATAATCCCTGTTTCTTTAGCAATAGCACAAGCTGCAAAAGAAACTGGATGGGGAACTTCAAGATTTGCTAAAGAAGGTAATGCTTTGTTTGGTCAATGGACATATTCAGAAAATGGACTAGAACCTCTTGATAGTGTTGAGGGTGAGCATAAAGTTGCAAGATTTAATGTTCTTCAGGCTTCTGTAAGAGCTTATAAATTAAATTTAAATACTCATAAAGTCTATAACGATTTTAGAAAAGCTCGAGCGGAGTTAAGAGAAAAAGATGAGGAAATTAATAGTTTAAAATTAGCAAAATTTTTAAATAAATATGCCGAAACAGGAAAGCAATATACAGAAATTTTAGAAAAAATAATTAAGCAAAATTCTTTAATGGATTTTGATCAAGCAAAATTACTCCCAAGAAAATCGATTATAAATGGAAATATTTAGTTTTCTGAAATAACAAATTGAATTCCGAACCATCTCCACCCAAGATTATCATTAAGAGAACAATTAATTCTTCCTCTTTCTGTTGTAAATTTCTCGTTGATCAAAATGTTAAGTTTATTTTCTTTTAAGAATGATAAATTTGATTTTCTCCATTTATTATTTTCATTTGAGTAACAGCTAATATTATTGAGATTTTTTTGATCATCAAAAAAATTTACTATTACATTTGGAGGGTTTTGATGACTTAATAAAAGTTTTTCTTCTGGTAATATTTCTTTAAATTGAAAAGGTAAAAGATTTATAAGAAATTTAAACCTTTCTATATCTCCATATTTTTCATTAATTGGAAATCTAGGAAGTTCAAATGGATTTTTAGTAAGATCTATCACACCAGATTGTTGTCCAAAAGCAAATTTAAAATCAAGATCTTTAATTATTTCTTTAAAATTATTACCATACTCACCGAAAGGATATGAAAAATAAATAGGATTATAACCTAATTTATTTTTAAAAATATTAATTGATTTTTTTATATCTATTATGATATTTTCATAGGTAAAATCCGTAAGATATTCATGAGAATGACTATGATTACCAATAGTCCCTAGTCCACTATTTTTTATTTCTAGTATTTGATCCCAGTTCATATATCCATTTTTACCAACATATGAAGTTGAAATAAAAAGTAGGAATGGTATTTTTTTACTTTTTAAAAAAGGCCAAGCATTTTGATAAAATGATTCGAAGCCATCATCAATTGTAATCATAATTGATTTTTCAGAATTTACTTGATTAAATTTTTTTTCAAAATTTTTTGGATCAAAATATTTAATATTTAGTTTTTCAATTAATTCTATTTGTTTTTTAAATTCTGACATTTGAATATTGGTAGAAGGATATTTGTGTTCATTAAATCGATGATACATAAGAGCAATTATACCCTTATCAAACTCAAAATATCTGTTATTTTCTGCATATAAATTAAAGTTTAAAATTATAAATAAAAAAAATATTAATATGAATTTTTTAGTCATTGATAGTAGTCTAAATAAAATTTGTTTTTTTTCAAAATTTAATAATAATTGTTATAATAAATCATACGAAAGTACTAAAAATAATTATGATCAATTTTCAGTTCTTTTATTTGCTTTTTTGAGAGAAAATAACATAAATCTTGATAAAATAGGTCATTTGTTTGTTAATCATGGTCCTGGTAATTTTTCAGGCATAAGAATATCTATTGCGACAGCCAAGGGACTTGCGATTACTAATAAATTAGATTTATATGGATTTAATTCTAATGATTTAAAAAATATGAATTATTTAGAAATAATAGATTTATATAATAAAGGAAAACTAAAAAAAAATTTGATAAAACCTCATTATTTAAGTTAAAATAACTATATGAAAGATACAATAGAAGAAAAGTGCTTAACAAAAGGTGTAAAATTAACTGACCAAAGAAAAGTTATTGCAAAAGTTATGTCAGAGGCAAAAGATCATCCAGATGTTGATGAGCTTTATAAAAGAGTATCAAAAATTGATTCAAAAATAAGTATTGCTACTGTTTATAGAACTGTAAAGTTATTTGAAGAAGAGGGCATTGTAGCAAAACATGATTTTAAAGGTGGTAAAGCAAGATATGAAGAACTTTCTGAAAGTCACCATGATCACCTAATTGATATTAAGACTGGAGAAATTATAGAATTTGTAGATAATGAAATTGAACAGTTACAAAAAAAAGTTGCAGACAAATTTGGATACGATCTTGTTGATCATAAATTAGAACTTTATGGAGTTAAAAAAAAATCCTAATAATTTAGTGTCTAAAAAAATTTTTATCAAAACTTTTGGTTGCCAGATGAATGAATATGATTCTAACCGTATTCTAGATTTTGTTAAAACAATAGGCATAGATGAAGTAAAATCAAAAAAAGATGCAGATTGCTATATTTTAAATACTTGTCATATAAGGGATAAAGCAAAAGAGAAAGTCTACCATGAAATTGGAAGAGTTAAAAAAGAATTAAAAGACTTAAAAAAACCAATGGTAATTATTGCTGGTTGCGTAGCACAAGCTGAGTCAGATGAAATGATTAAAAGAGAACCATATATAGATATGGTAATCGGGCCTCAGTCTTATCACAAAATTAATGATAAAATTTTAAATTATTTTGTTAAAAATAAAAAAATTAATGAGACAGAATTTGATGTAATATCTAAATTTGATGAATTGGATAAAATAAAAAATAGTTCAAATAAAATTTCTAGTTATTTAACAATTCAAGAGGGATGTGATAAATTTTGTCATTTTTGTGTTGTTCCTTACACTAGGGGTCCTGAATTTTCTAGACCCTTTAAGCAAATTATTAAAGAGGCTAAAGAATTAGCTAAAAATGGTTCAAGAGAAATAATATTATTAGGACAAAATGTTAATGCCTATAGTTTTCTAGAATCTAAAAATAAAAAATATGATTTAGCAGATTTAATTTTAGAATTAGAAAAAATTCAAAGAATTCAAAGAATAAAATTTACCACTTCTCACCCCAAAGACATGAGTGATAAACTCATTAATTGTTATAAATTAAGTAAAAAATTGATACCTACAATTCATTTACCAGTTCAAAGTGGGTCAGATAAAATTTTAAAAAACATGAATAGAAAGCACAATATTGAATTTTACGAGAATATAATTAGAAAACTAAAAAAAATAGATTTTAATATTGAAATTTCGAGCGATTTTATAATTGGTTATCCAGGAGAAACAGATGAAGATTTTAAAAAAACCTTAGAATTAATTAAAAAACATAAATTTATAAATTCTTATTCTTATATTTTTAGTCCAAGACCAGGGACACCAGCATCAAAATTAAAATTAATTGATAAAGATACTTCTCATTTAAGATTAAAAATAATACAAGACGAACTATTTAAAATACAAATTGCAAAAAATAAACAAATGGAAAATAAAGAAGTTGAAGTTTTAGTTGAAAATAAAATGGATGATGGAATTAATTTTTTTGGAAGAACCTTAAAAATGAACTCAGTAATAATTAATTCTTCTATTTGTAACCCTGGTGATTTAATTAAAGTTAAAATAAAATCATCAAACAAAAATAATTTATTTGGAGATCATATTGTTAAAAAAACAGAAGCTGCTTAAAAAGTGAAAAAATCAAATTTAAAAGCTATAGCAAGTGATTTAAAGTTTGTTTATTCAGAAGATAAGTCAATCAGTGTTATTTTCCAAGATAATAAAGTTCTAATGGGTGTTGTAGGTGAACTAAATAAAAATCTAAAAGAGTTAGAAAAGTTAAGCGGATCAAGTATATATTTTAGAGGCAATTCAATAATAATAAAAGGTAAAAATGAAAAAAATAAAGCTGTTAAAGGGGCTATCGAATTTTTGACTGAGTTATATAAAATTAATGGTTCATTAGAAAAAAAAGATATAATATCTTCTTTAGATAAATTTATGCTAGATGAAAAAACTAAAAATAAACAAAATTTAAATTATATAATTAAAACACCAAAAAAATCAGTAATACCCAGGTCTAGAAAGCAAAAAGATTATGTAAGGGCACTAAAAGAAAGTGAAATTATAATTTCAGCAGGCCCAGCAGGTACAGGGAAAACATTTTTAGCTGTTGCTGTTGGCCTCACAATGTTGCTTGAAAAAAAGGTTGAAAGAATAATTCTTTCTAGACCAGCAGTTGAAGCTGGAGAAAGATTAGGTTTTCTGCCAGGTGATATGAAAGATAAAGTAGATCCTTATTTAAGACCTTTATACGACTCACTTTATGATTTATTGGATTTTGAAAAATACAAAAAAGAATAGAGATTGGTGATATAGAAATTGCCCCACTTGCATTTATGCGAGGTAGAACATTAAAAAATTCTTTTGCAATATTAGATGAAGCACAAAATGCAACAGATACTCAAATTAAAATGTTTTTAACTAGAATTGGAGAAAATTCAAAAATAGTTGTTAATGGAGATCCCTCTCAAATTGATTTACCAAATAAAAATCATTCAGGTTTAAATAGATCAAAAAAATTATTAGGACATTTAAAAGAAATTTCAGTTGTTGATTTTGATCATAATGATGTAGTTAGGCATCCATTAGTATCGAAAATTGTAAGTGCATACGAAGATAAAAAGAATGATTAATGTTAATATTGTTTCAGAATATAATTTCTGGAAAAAAAATATTAATAATCCTAAACTATATATAAATAAAAAATTAAAAAAAATACAATTAGTTCCTATTTTAAATAATAAATTGAAAATTTTTACAATTTTATTAACGAATAATTCTAAAATGAAATACTTAAATAAAAAATTTAGAAAGAAAAATAAAACTACAGATGTATTATCTTTTCCATTTTATAATTTTAAAGAATTAAAAAAAAATAAAGATAAAAAAATTTATTTAGGAGATATAGCCATTAGCTATCAGTTTGTAAAAAAAAGATCAAAATTATCAAGTTTTGAAATGGAATTTGATAAGTTGTGGTTACATGGATATCTTCATCTTTTAGGATATGATCATATAAAAAATAGTGATTATTTTAAAATGAAAAAAATTGAAGATAAAATTTTAAAAAATTTTAATAAATAAATTGAAAAAAATAACTAAAAACTTTCTTATAATTTACTGGCTATTACCTTTTTTTTCAGGTGTAGTCAGTTCACTAAGTTTACCACCATATAATTTTGTATTAATAAACTTTATTACATTTCCTCTTTTATTATTTATTATTTTTGAATTAAAAAAAGAAAAAAAAAAATTATTATATTTTTTTCAAGTTGGTTGGTTATTTGGATTTGGATATTTTTTATCTAATCTTTATTGGGTTACTTTTTCTTTAACGCATGATCAGGATTTCAAATTTTTAATACCAATTGCTTTATTTATAATTCCAGCTTTTCTAGCAATTTTTTATGGTCTATTAGTTACTTTGTTATATAAAATAAATGTAAACAAAAAAATAACATCAATACTTATTTTTTCATTAATTTTTTCAATTATTGAATTTATAAGAGGAAGTGTTTTAAACAGGTTTTCCATGGAATTTAATTTCTTTTAGTTGGGTTTCCTCTATTAATTCAATACAAATCCTATCTTTAATAGGCACATATTCTTTTAATTTAATTTCTATTACAATATTTTCTTTACCATTTATTTTTATTTTTAAAAATATAAAAAAAATAAAAATAGGTATTTCCCTTTTTTTAATATTAATAATTTCATCAAATTATTTTTATGGTTTGTATGTAGTCAATAACTCTAATAAAAATTTAAAAAATCTTGATTATAATATACAAGTTGTTTCCCCAAAAATTTCTATTGATAAATTTCTACATGAGATAAATAATAAAAAAATATTACTTGATTTAATTAAACTAAGTAAACCTAATAAAAATTTACCTACTATATTCATATGGCCGGAAGGAGCCCTTTCAGGAATTTATTTTGATGAATTAAAAAAATATAATGATATTTTTTTTAATAATTTTTCACATAAGCACATAATCATAATGGGAATTACTACACGTAACTTGGGAAATAATGAAATTTATAATTCTATGGTAGTAGTAAATAATAAGTTAGATTTAATTTCAAAATATAACAAAATTAAATTAGTTCCTTTTGGTGAATTTTTACCATTTGAGAAATTTTTTAATAATTTAGGTTTTAAAAAGGTAACATATGGATATGAGTCTTTCAGCAGTGGAAAAAGAAGAGAAGTAATATCAATAAATCAAGATAAATTTCAAATTAAATTTTTGCCTTTAATTTGTTATGAAATTATTTATTCAGGATTAATAAATTTAAATAAAAAAAATTTTAATTTTATTATAAATATTTCAGAGGATGGATGGTTCGGAAATTCTATTGGTCCAGATCAACATTTTTCTCATTCGATCTTTAGAGCAATAGAAGAAGGTGAAAATATTATTAGATCAACCAATAATGGTATTTCTGCAGTCATTAATAGCAATGGAATAATAATAAATAAGCTAGAGTCAACTCAGAGGGGAGTTATAGAAGTAAATAATTTGCACAATTCAAAAAATACCTTTTTTTCTCTAGTTGGTAACAAGATGTTCTTTTATTTTATTATATTTTATATTAGTTTAATTTTTTTTATTAACAAAAGGGAGAAAGAATGAAGAAAAATTATTTATTTACAAGTGAATCAGTTTCAGAGGGACATCCAGATAAAGTTAGTGATCGAATTTCAGACATGGTTGTTGACACATATTTAGGTGCAGAACC
>JBJLDU010000002.1:0-56384 GCA_045566995.1 Candidatus Pelagibacter sp. | reverse complement strand
AATTACATTAAAAGATTTTGGTGACTTTCAAAAAAAGGATATTATAGAAGTTTACAATTCTATAGTAACAGAGAGAACTATTTAAATGAGCAGCTTAGGAAAACCAATATCGCAAAGACAATTAAGAGTAGGAGAAATGATTAAACAAGCACTTGGTATGCTTTTTATAAGAGATGAGGCAAAACTCCCGAGTTTTTCAACAAAAGAAATAACTGTTACAGAAGTTAGAATGTCACCAGATTTAAAGACAGCTAAAATATTTGTGATTCCATTAGGAGGAAAAGATGCAGAAGGAGTTGTTGGAAAATTAAAAGAATTTTCATTTGTAATAAGAAAAGTTCTTTCAAAGAAAATAGTAATGAAATTTTTACCAAAACTATACTTTGTTAAAGATGATTCTTTTGATTATGCTGAAAAAATTGAAAATTTAATAAAACAAACAAACAAATAAGGATAATATGATGGCAAATAAAGCAAAAGAACTAGCGATCCATGAGAAAGATACTGGCTCGTCAGAAGTTCAAGTTGCTCAATTAACAGATAAAATTGAGAACCTATCAAAACATATTAAACAGTTTAAGAAAGATAAACACTCTTCAGTAGGTTTATTAAGAGCTGTTAATAGAAGAAAGAAATTATTGGACTATTTAAAGAAAAATAAAATTGAGTCTTATAAAGAAGTATTATTAAAATTAAATCTAAGGAAGTAAATGTTTAAAGTAGTAAAGAAAGAAATTGAAGTAGCAGGAAAGAAAATAAGTTTAGAGACAGGAAAAATTGCAAGGCAAGCAGATGGCGCAATTATTGCACAATGTGGTGAAACAGTTGTTTTAGCTACAGTTGTAGGAGCAAAAAAAATAAATCCAGATATGGATTACTTTCCTTTATCTGTAAATTATCAAGAAAAATATTATGCAGCAGGAAAAATTCCTGGTGGATATTTTAAAAGAGAAGCAAGACCTACAGAAAGTGAAACACTTATTTCAAGGTTGATAGATAGACCTATAAGACCATTGTTTCCAGATGAATTCAAAAACGAGGTACAATTGCTTCCAACTGTCATTTCTTATGATAAAGAAAACGAAGCAGACATTTTATCAATAATTGCCTCTTCTGCAGCTTTAGCAATCTCAGGAATGCCTTTCATGGGCCCTGTGGGAGCTTCTAGAGTTGGCTATATTGAAGGAAAATTCGTACTTAATCCATCAAAGAAAGATTTGGAAAACTCAAAATTAGATTTAGTTGTGGCTGGAACCAAAGATGCAGTTTTGATGGTCGAGTCAGAAGCGAATGGATTAACAGAAGAAGAAATGTTGAATGCAGTTAAATTCGGTCATGAAGGTTTTGTTTCAGTGATTGAGATGATAGAACAACTTGCAAAAGAATGTAAAAAAACTGATTGGATTGTAGAGAAAAAAGATCTTTCTGAGGTTAAGAAAAAATTAGAGGAAGAATTTACGGTTGATTTAAAAAAAGCTTTTGCAACAAAAGATAAGCAAGATAGATCAAATCAAATTTCAGAAATTACCGATAAAGCCAAAAAGCTCTATGAAGAAAATGAAAATTATTCAGATTTAGATATTAATTCTCAACTTAAAAATCTTGAAAAAAATATTGTTAGAACTGATATCTTAAAAAATAAAAATCGTATTGATGGCAGAGGTTTAGCAGATGTGAGACCTATAGAATGCGAAGTTGGAATATTACCTAGAGTTCATGGATCAGCATTATTTACTAGAGGCGAAACTCAAGCAATAGTTACTACTACACTTGGAACTTCTGACGATGAACAAAGAATTGAAAGTCTAGAAGGATTGCAAAGAGAAAGATTTATGCTTCACTACAATTTTCCACCATTTTCAGTAGGAGAAACAGGAAGAATTGGAACTGGAAGAAGAGAAATTGGACATGGAAAGCTTGCATGGAGAGCAATTAATTCTTCATTGCCATCAAAAGAAATTTTTCCTTACACTTTTAGAATAGTTTCTGAAATAACAGAGTCTAATGGTTCATCCTCAATGGCAACTGTTTGTGGAACTTCTTTAGCATTAATGGATGCTGGTGTTCCAATTAAAGAACCGGTTGCAGGTATTGCAATGGGTTTAATTAAAGAAGGTGATGATTTTAGTGTATTATCTGACATTCTAGGTGATGAAGATCATTTGGGTGATATGGACTTTAAAGTTGCTGGAACTAAAGATGGAATTACATCTCTTCAAATGGATATTAAAATTACAGGTATTACATTTGAAATAATGGAACAGGCTTTAAATCAAGCAAAAGATGGAAGAATTCATATTTTGGGAGAAATGAATAAAGCATTAAACAAATCTAGAGCAGAAGTTGGTAAACACACTCCAAAAATGGAAAAAATAACTGTTGATAAAAAAGATATTGCAGCAATTATTGGTAAAGGTGGAGCAACAATTAGAGAAATTGTTGAACACTCAGGTGCTAAAGTTGATGTTAATGATGAGGGTGTTGTAACAGTTGCGGCTCCAGATGATGAATCTAGACATAAAGCAATGCAAATGATTAAAGATATAACTGCTAAAGCAGAATTAAATAAGATTTATAATGGAAAAGTTATGAAAATTATGGAATTTGGTGCTTTTGTCAACTTTTTAGGAAAACAAGATGGTCTTGTTCATATATCAGAACTTGCCGACAAAAGAGTTGCCAAGGTAACTGACGTTGTTAAAGAGGGTGACGAAGTTAAAGTTAAAGTTATTGGATTTGATAGAGGTAAAGTTAAATTATCAATAAAACAAGCTTTAGTTTAATTAATTCTAGTGACATCTGACAACAGAATGCCCTTTAAAAAATACAACTTGACAGTTGTCATTAAATTAATTTATAGGTGCGCTGTGTTAGTATTTACTAATAATAAAGTTAAATTAATAAGAAAGAAAATAAAATGAGTATAAATGGAAAAGTTAAATGGTTTAATGCAACAAAAGGATATGGTTTCATAGAAAGAGATGACAAAGAAAAAGATGTTTTTGTACATTCTTCAGCGGCTCAGGCAGCAGGCTTGGAATTAAATGAGGGTGATGCATTAACATTTGAAGTTGAGAACGGAGAAAAAGGTCCATCCGCAGTTAATCTTCAAAAAGCTTAACATATAATAATATTGAAAATAGGGGCTATTAAGTCCCTATTGGCCAAGTAATTTTATTTAAATTATAGGTATTTTTAGTTTTTTTTTTTTATCTTATTAACTAAAAATAATGCTATTGCCGTTAAAAGAGCAAATACCTCTAAAGCGTGCCCAGAATCACCTAATATTAATTGGACAAAAGCGAAAATAATACAAACGACAAACCAAACTAATATTAGCATAACTATTTATTTTTATGTGATATTTTTAGGATCTGGCATTCCTACTTTATTGTATCCAGCATCTACATAGTGAATTTCACCAGTAACTCCACCCCCAAGATCGCTTAATAGGTATAAAGCTGAGTTTCCAACGTCATGGATATCGACATTTCTCTTTAAAAACGAGTGATCTTCATTCCATTTATATAGAAATTTAGCATCTCCAATAGCTGATGCTGCAAGAGTTTTAATAGGACCTGCACTTATCGCATTTACCCTAATTCCTTTTGCTCCCAAATCTCTTGCAAGGTATTTAACACTTGCCTCAAGTGCAGATTTACAGACACCCATTACATTATAATTTGGGATAGCTTTATTGGACTCATAGGTTAAAGTAAGCATACTTCCACCTTCCTTCATTATTTTAGAAGCTTCCCTTGCAACTTCTGTAAATGAAAAGCATGAAATTAGCATGCTTCTTAAAAAATTTTCTCTAGTTGTGTTTAAATATTCACCAGATAGTTCTGATTTATCTGAAAAAGCTACCGCATGAACAATAAAATCAATCTGTCCCCATTGTGATTTTACATCTTCAAAAAGTTTTATTACTTCTTCTTTATTTTCAACATCACAACTAAATGTAACATTTGAATTTAATTTTTCAGCTAAAGGAATAACTCTCTTTTTAAGTGCATCACCAAGATAGGTAAAAGCTAATTCAGCCCCTGCTTCTGAAAGCTTTTGAGAAATGCCCCAGGCTATAGATCTCTCATTGGCAACACCCATGATCAATCCTTTTTTACTTTTCATTAAACTCATCGATTATACTTTCTCAAATGCTAAAGTTGCATTTGTTCCACCAAAACCAAAACTATTAGACATAACAGAATTTAAATTAACATCTGTTTCAGTTTTAGTTACAATTGGAAATTTTTTTGCCTCATCATCCATATCACCTATATTAGCGGAAGCTGTTATAAAATTATTTTTCATCATTATTAAACTGTAAATAGCCTCATGGACAGAAGCTGCGCCTAATGGATGTCCTGAAAGTGATTTAGTAGAACTAATTTTAGGTACACTATCACCAAATGTTTCTCCAATTGCTTTTAATTCAGTAATATCACCAACTGGAGTTGATGTTCCATGAGTATTTAAATAATCAATTTTTTTATTTTTCATAGTGGCTAGGGCCATATTCATACATCTAACCGCTCCTTCACCTGAAGGTGCCACCATATCATATCCATCAGATGTTGCTCCATAACCTGTTATTTCCGCGTATATTTTAGCACCTCTTGCTTTAGCATGTTCATATTCTTCAAGAACTAAAACCCCACCACCTCCAGCAATAACAAATCCATCTCTAGTTTTATCATAAGCTCTTGAAGCTTTTTCTGGAGTATCATTATACTTAGAAGATAATGCTGTCATAGCATCAAACATAGCTGTCATAGCCCAATGTAATTCTTCACTACCACCAGAAAACATTATATCTTGTTTGCCTGATTGTATTAATTCCATTGAGTTTCCAATACAATGTCCACTTGTGGCACAAGCAGAACTCATTGTATAATTTATACCTTTGATTTTAAATGGTACCGCAAGAGTAGCAGATGCAGTACTAGCCATAGTTCTTGGAACAATAAATGGACCCATTAATTTTGGAGTTTTTGCTCGAGTTTTGTCAGCTGCTACAATAACATTTTCTATTGAAGGGCCTCCAGATCCCATAACTATTCCAGTTTTAAAATTACTAATATCTTTTTCTTCTAAACCCGAGTCTGTAACAGCTTCTTTCATTGCTATATAGTTGTATGCAGATCCAGATCCCATAAATCTTATAGTTTTTCTGTCTACATGATCTTCAAGTTTTATATTTGGTTTACCATGAACATGGCTTTTTAAATTATGTTCTTTATATTCTTCAGCAAATGATATTCCAGATTTTGAATTTAAAAGAGAGTCACAAACTTCATTTTGATTATTTCCTAAACAAGAAACTATTCCAATACCTGTAACAACCACTCTTCTCATTATTTAAAAAGTCCTACTTTTAAACTTTCTGCTGAGTAAATTTTTTTGTCATCTGCTAATAAAATGCCATTTGCCAATCCAACAGTTGTTCCTTCTTTAATTAGTATTCTTTTCATGTTAATTTCATATCTTGCCATTTTGACATTTTTAAGAACTTCACCAGTGAATTTTACACTATTTACTCCTAGAGCTCGACCTCTTCCTGGGTTTCCCAGCCATCCTAAATAAAAACCTACTAATTGCCACATAGCATCCAAACCAAGACATCCGGGCATCACTGGATCATCTTTAAAATGGCAATCGAAAAACCAAAGATTATCCTTTATATCAAGTTCTGCTTTAATCATTCCTTTATTAAAAAAACCTTCATTATCATTTATTTCTGTTATTCTATCGAACATTAGCATTGGAGGTGAAGGTAATTTTGCATTACCAGGACCAAAAAGTTCACCATTTGCACAATTTATTAGTTCATCGTAATTAAATGACCCTTTTTTCATAAATTTTTAAATCCTTATTACTTGATTTAAATACATTATAATATAGAAATCGTTTAGAATAATAATAAAATACAATGCTTTCCAGCCCAGAATATATAGAAAAACTAAGAAAATCTGGCTTAAGACCAACTAAGCAAAGGATTAAAATATGTGAAGTTTTATTTAATACAGATAAAACTTTTCATTTTACTATCAAAGATCTATTTGGAATGATTAAATTGGACTCTAATGAAAACATTTCCTTAGCAACCATTTATAACACAATTCATGCATTTGAAAAAAAAGGATATCTTAAAGAAATATCAATTAATTCAGGCCAAACTTATTTTGATACAAATACATCTAATCACCACCATTTTTTTGATGAAAATGAAAAACAACTTATTGATTTAGAAGAAGAAGATGTTGAGCCAATAAGAATAAGAAAAAAAATCCCAGGAAAAAAAATTAAATCAATAGAAGTTTTAGTAAAAGTTAATAACGATAAATAATAAATCAATAGTTTATAATTATTCTAAACTATTGACATATTATTTAGAATAATTATAAACTATTGTTATGAATATTCCCAAAATAACATTTAAAACTAGAATAGGCGACAATCATAATTTAGGAGGAGGATGTTCAATTGGTGGTGAGTGGAAAAATGTGAATACAGATGACTTATTTAAAAATAAAAAAGTAGTCTTATTTTCCTTGCCAGGTGCTTATACACCAACTTGTTCCTCACAACAGTTGCCAGGTTATGAAGAAAAATATGAAGAATTAAAAAAATATGTAGATGAAGTTTACTGTGTATCAGTAAATGATGCATTTGTAATGAATGCTTGGTTTAGGGATCAAAGTATAAATAAAGTTAAACCAATAGGAGATGGAGAAGCGCTATTTACAAAAGGAATGGATATGTTGGTTAATAAACCAAAACAAGGATTTGGTATGAGATCATGGAGATATTCTGCATTTATTGATAATAATAAAGTTGTTAAAATGTTTGTTGAAGATGGAAAAAATAATGAAAGTAATGATAAAGATCCGTTTAAGGTAAGCGATGTTAATACAATGTTAAATTTTCTAAAAAATTAAATTTAAATTACTATTATATTTTTAAAATTTATTGATCATTTCCCCAAATATTATTTTTATTAATCCATCCTGAAAATTTATCAGTACTCACATGACACCAATTTTTTTCACATTTTCTTATTAATAAAAGTCTTCCTTTATCTAATTTTATTAAAGGTTTTGAATATTTAGTTGGTTTTTTAAAAAGAATTTTTGTTGATGTTGTTATTAAAGATTTTGACTTTCTTAATTGGGAAATATGGACCCATCCACTATTTCTTTTATGATCAATAATTTTTCTAAAATTTTCTTTTTTGTCGATTAATTGAAGTGGCAATTGAATTTTTTTATAAATATATTTAATAGGGTAATCAAAGCTAGGTCCATATCTTACATTAACTTTGTTATTTTTTAACATTAAGAAAGTTTTTTTTTCTTCAGAATGAGAATTTGAAATTATAAAAACAAAATAAAAAAAAAAAATTATATTTCTGAACATATACAGTTTTTTCTTTTTTTAAATAAAACTTTTCTAAAGTTTAAATTCAAAAGATCTAAAATTAAAATATTTGATTTTAAATCTTTGCCTATGCCTAATATTTTTTTTAAAATCTCATTTACCTGTATTGCTCCCACAATATTAGCTGTAGATCCCAAAATTCCTTCTGATTCACAATTTAATATATCATCCGATGGTTTCGATTGATAAAAACACTTTAAACAAGGGTCTTTTTTTGAATTAAAATTAAAAGTAAAAACATGACCATCAAATTTACTAATTGCTCCAACAATTAATATTTTTTTTAATTTTAGTGAAAATTTATTTAGTAAAAATTTTGTTTTAAAATTGTCGCTTCCATCAACTATTACATCATATTTATTTACAATATTACCCAAATTTTTTTCATTTGCTTTTTTATTATAAGTTTTAATTTTTACTTCCTTATTAATTAAATTTAGTTTTTTTTTAACTACATCTACTTTATATTTATTTATATCTTTAGCTGTATAAAGAGTTTGTCTATGAATATTAGATAAATTAACTTTATCATAATCAATAACACCTATCTCACCTATGCCCGCTCTTGCTAATAGATCTGCTATTGGACATCCCAATCCACCAGCGCCAACTATTAATACTTTTGAATTAAGGATTTTTTTTTGTCCAAATATTCCAATATTTTTTAATATTATTTGGCGCGAATATCTTATTAAAGAATTTTTATTCAGATTTTTTCTCATTTACCAGTTGATCCAAATCCTCCTGAGCCTCTTAGAGTTTTTGGTAAATCTTCAACTTCTTCAAATTCAGCTTTTATTATTGGCATCAGCACCATTTGAGCAACTCTATCATTATTGTTTATAATGAATTCCCCTTTTCCATGATTAAATAAAATAATTTTAATCTCACCTCTATAATCACTATCAATTGTTCCAGGAGTATTTAAAACACTTATATTTGATTTGGCAGCTAGACCTGATCTTGGTCTAATTTGTACCTCTGTATCCTTTGGAATTGCGATTGAAATACCAGTAGGAATTAATGCAGATTCTTGAGATTTAATTTTAATTGGCTTTTCTATTAATGCCATTAAATCCATACCTGAAGATCCATCAGTTTTATATTTTGGTAATCTTGCTTCTGAATTGATTTTTCTAATTAAAACTTTTACCATTAAATTAGTTTAATTTTTCTATTATTCTATTAACAAGTTCCAAAGCAACTAATGATTTATTCATTTTTTTAAATTTTTCACTCTTTTTATCTTTATAAAAAATTGAAATTTTATTTTCTTCCGAATCAAAACCAATTGAATTATCAGATACATCATTTGCAATAATCCAATCGCAATTCTTTTCTTCTAATTTGATTAATGAGTTTTTAACCAGATTGTTTGTTTCTGCTGCAAAACCAATAGTTAACTTTGGTCTTAAAGAATTGTGTTTAGAAATATTAGCAAGAATATCAATATTTTTTTCTAAAGATAAATTTAGATTTTGTTTTTTTTTTATTTTTTCAGTTTCATAATTAGTGATTTTGTAGTCTGCTACTGCAGCAGTAAATACCGCAACATCTGCTGGTAAATTTTTTATTGTCTCATTGAACATTTCTTGAGCCGTCTCAACTTTAATAAAATTTAATCCAGGTATTGGATCTAAACTAGTTTTTCCAGAAATAAGGGTTGTTTCAAAACCGTTATCTCTAAATGATTTGGCAATTTCGTACCCTTGTTTTCCGCTAGATTTATTAGTTATAAATCTAACAGGATCTATATATTCTCGAGTTGGACCAGCTGTCACTAGAGCTTTAAATTTGTTATTTTTTTTTTTAATATTAAAATGTATTTCAATTTGCTTTATTATTTTATTTGGCTCAGTCATTTTTCCTTTGCCAAATTCACCACAAGCCATATCACCTATTTCTGGACCAATTATTTTATAACCATAATTTTTTAATTTATTTATATTTTCTTTAGTAGAAGGGTGTTCCCACATTCTAACATTCATTGCAGGGGCTAAATACACTTCTTTATCTGATGCCAATATTACTGTTGAAGCAAGATCATCAGATGAACCTGAGCTTAATTTTGAAATAGTGTTTGCTGTTATTGGTGCTACTAATATTAGATCAGCCCATCTTGATAATGAAATATGATCCATTTCAGATTCATTTTCAACACTAAACATATCATGATAAACTTTTTCTTGTGAAAGAGATGAGACAGATAAAGGTGTTACAAATTCTTTTGCACTTTTTGTTAGTATTGTTTTTATTAGTGCATTACACTTTTTTAAACCTCTTATAATCTCTAAACTTTTATATGCAGATATTCCCCCACATATAATTAATAGAATTTTCTTATTTGATAAATTTATCATCGTGCGAATTAAAATACTAATAAACCTGCAATTACAAGCAATAATAAACCAATAATACTTTGATTTCTAAATTTACTCATTTCTAATTTTTTAAGATTTAGTTCGTTAAAAGAATTTGAATTTTGTGGAATCTGACCGCCAGCCAAAAAATTTAAAGCCTGATTGGCTTTATCCATTACTTTGGGTAAATTGGGTAATTTTTTTATAACATCAACAGAGTCTTTTAATGTTTCATTAATTTTATTTATAGGATCTTTAGTTTCGGTTAACCATTTTTCCAATACAGGCTTTGAAGTTTCCCAAATATTGGTATCAGGATTTAATTTTCTTGCCACTCCTTCAACAACAACCATGGTTTTTTGTAACATTAGTAATTGAGGCTGGGTTTGCATATTGAATTTTTCAGTAACATCAAAAAGTTGCTTAAGTAGTTTTCCCCCTGAAATATCTTTAACTGATTGACCAAAAATTGGTTCCCCAATGGATCTTAGTGCTTGAGCCAAATCATTAACAGGAACCTCTTTTGGAACCAATCCTGCAGATAGATGAACTTCAGCTACCTTTTTATAGTCTCTTTGAATGAATCCAAATAATATTTCAGCTAAAAATCTTTGACTTAATTTATCCAATCTTCCCATAATTCCAAAATCTATTGGAACAATTTGGCCACTATTGTCAATAAATATATTGCCTTGATGCATATCAGCATGAAAAAATCCATCTCTTATAGCATGTCTTAAAAAATGTTGAATTATGTCTGAAGCAATTTTTTTTGTATCAATATTTTTTTTTAATAATTGCTCATTTTCTCTTATAGAAACTCCCTCGACCCAATCAAGAGTCATTACATTTTCACTGGTAAAATTCCAGTAGATTTTTGGAACTTTAAAACCAGCATCATTTTTTGTATTATCAGCATATTCATTTGCTGCCGCAGCTTCAAATCTTAGATCCATTTCTAGATTTGTAATCTCTTTTAATAAGAAAACAACATCAACTAATTTTAATCTTTTTGTTTTTTTTATAAATGACTCAATAAGAAAAGCTAAAAGCATTAGTGAATCGATTTCTTCGTTAAAAATTTTTTTTATATTTGGTCTTAATATTTTTATAGCGACATCTTTTATAACTCCATTATCATTAATTTGAGCTTTGTGAACTTGAGCTATTGATGCCGCTGCGACTGGTTCACTTAAATTAATAATTGAATTATATGTTTCATTACCTAAATCTTTTTTAATCATCTCTTTTGCTTCAGACAATAAAAATGGAGGAAGTTTATCTTGGAGAGTTTCTAACTGCTTGGATAATTTATCTCCAATTATATCAGGCCTTGTAGCCAGAAACTGCCCAAGTTTGATGAAAGTTGTACCCATTGATTGTAAGGAATTTGAAAGTTTTTCTTCTTCATAAATGTTTGCTTTATTATTTTCATTTCCATTTGAAAAAGAGAAACCAATTATTTTAAAAAGTATTTTAATTATTATTGGAGGTTCATTAAATTTTGTTATTATTATTAAGGCATCAGATTTTGCAAGCTTTCTTCCTAATTTAAATAAAATAAATAATCTTTTAATCATTATATTTTCCAACCAGAATGAATTGCAACTATACCTCCAGATAAATTTCTATAACTACAATTTTGAAAATTGTTCTGTTTCATTAATTCAATAAGCTCATCTTGATTTATAAATGCATCTATACTTTTTGTTAGATATTCATAAGGTTCTTTTTCTCCAACTACAATTTTCCCAATGTGAGGAATTATTTTTGAAAAATATTTATAAAAAAAATCTAAATTTGAGTTTTGTATTTTAGAGAATTCTAAACATAAATATCTTCCTCCAGGTCTTAAAACTCTGTAAGCTTCGGATAAAGCTTTATTTAAATTTTTAGTATTTCTTAGCCCAAAACTAATAGAGTAATAATCACATGAATTTTCTTTTAAGGATAATTTTTCTGCAGAATTAACGATCCAATTAATATTTTTATATTTTTTGAGTTTATCTTTCCCTTTTTCGATCATGCTTTTATTTGGATCTATACAAAATATCTTGCCGTCACTATTTGTAGAATCTAAATATAATTTTGCTATATCACCTGTTCCGCAAGCAACATCTACAAGTATTTTTTTAGAAGAAGGATTCATCCAAGTTAAAAGATTTTTTTTCCAAACTCTATGAATACCAAATGACATAAAATCATTCATTAGATCATATTTATTGAAGACCTTATTAAATACATTTTGTACTAGGCCTTCTTTATTTTGAAGATATTGTTGCATAAAAATAAATATTTATATTAATATAATATCAAATGCCAGAATTGCCAGAAGTAGAAATAGTTAGACAAAATTTAAAAAAAAAAGTCAAAGATAAGATTATTCAAAAAGTACTAGTAAAAAATAGAAATTTAAGGTTTAAGATTCATTCAAATTTTAAAAAACATCTAAATAAAAAATTAATTAAAAAGGTTGATCGATATTCTAAGTACTTAATACTTACATTTGAAGATAAAACTGGATTTATAATACATCTAGGAATGTCCGGTACAATTCATTTGTGTAATATTAATAAAAAAAATACTTTTACAAATACAAGTTTTTATAATTCACCAATTTTACCTAAGAAGCATAATCATGTTGAAATTTATTTTAAAAAAACAAAACTTATATATAATGATCCTAGAAGATTTGGATACTTTTCTACATTTAATAATAAAACTGAACTAAAAAATAAATTCAGACATTTTGGTCCGGAGCCATTTTCTTCATTGTTTAATGTTAAATACATTACTAATTATTTTAAAAAAAAAGAAAAAAATATTAAAAATTTTTTATTAGATCAAAAATTTGTTTCCGGTATAGGAAATATATATGCAAGTGAAATTTTATTTAATTCTAAAATTAATCCTTCTAAAAAAGCAAATAAACTGACAAATAATGAGTGTAAAAAAATATTACTACAATCAAAATTAGTTTTAAAAAATGCTATACAAAAGGGAGGCTCAAGTATTCGAGATTTTAAAAATATAAATGGAAAAGTAGGTTCTTTTCAAAAAGATTTTAAAGTTTATCAAAGAGAAAACTTAAAGTGTTTAAAACCCAAATGTAAAGGCATTATTAAAAAAATAATTATTTCAAATAGATCTAGTTTTTTTTGTAATTCTTGTCAAAAATAAACAATTATTCTATTGACCAGTTTGAATTCTCAATATATAAAACCGCGCTTATGGCAAACACTAAATCAGCAATTAAACGTATAAGAAGAATATCAAAGCAAACCATGATAAATAAGTCTAGAAAAAGCAGATTCAAATCAGCTATAAAAAAAATGAATTCTATTATAGATAACAAAGATAAAAAAAAAGCTTTGGCTTTTTTACCTAAGTTAAATTCTGAACTAATGAAAATTGCCAAAACAGGTATTATTAAAAAACAAAATGCTTCCAGAAACATTTCCAGAATGTCAAAAAAGATAAACTCTCTTTAACAACTTCAGGTTATCAGAAGCATATTTATTTTTGTAAACGTTTACAACCAGAGGATTAAAAGTTAGTTAATTACAAGATATAATTTAAATCTTCTACTAAATTACCAAATGTAGAAATTTATTTATTATTATTAGATTCAATTAAAAAGTTATTCACCTAGAGATTTTATTTTTTTTTAATTTAACTAATAAATTTATTGAAAAAAAATTGCTGATAGGATTTAACAATAATTCTTCCATGAAAAATAATTTACAAGAACCAAAAGCTTACATTGATAAAAAAATTGATTGGCTAAAAATTCAATCAACTATGAAAGTAAAGTTTGGTATTGAAATATATGAAAGTTGGATAAAAAAAATTGGTTTAGTAGATGAGTTAAAGAGTTATATTTTATTATCTGTACCTACAAGGTTTATTAGAGATTGGATAACTTCTAGATATTTAGATCAGATTCTACAGATTGTTAGAGAATATAATAAAGAAATAATTAGAATAGAATTTACGATCAAAGATAATAATTTAAGTGATGAAAAACAAAGTTTGGAAGTTGGTCACGAAAATATCAATCAACATCATAAAATTACTTTTATCAAAGACTCTTTTTTACAATATAATAGAATTGATCCCAATAAAAGTTTTGATAACTTTATAACAGGACCTAGCAATAAGTTAGCATTTGAAGCTTCTAACAAAGTTACAAAAGACATAGCGCATTACAACCCCCTTTATCTTTATGCTGGAGTAGGTATGGGAAAAACACATTTACTTAATGCAATTGGATTAAGTTTGAAGGAAAAAAGTAAAGTAATGTTTATTTCAGCTGAGAGATTTATGTATCAATTTGTAAAGTCAATTAAGGCAAATGAAATGGTAAAATTTAAAGAATATTTTAGAAATACAGATGTTTTGTTAATTGATGACATTCAATTTATGAATGGAAAAGAAGCCATGCAAGAGGAATTTTTTCACACTTTTAATGCTCTTTTAGAAAAGGGTTCTCAAATAATAGTTTCTGCAGATAGACCACCTAATAAACTTTCTAGGATTCAAGAAAGAATTAAGTCAAGGTTTTCAGGAGGTTTGGTTTTGGATATTCAAAGCCCTGATTATGACCTGAGGTACAAAATAATTAATTCAAAAACTGATGAGTTGAGTCTATTTAATTCTAATCAATTAAACATAACTGAAGAAATAAAAAAGTTTATCAGTAGTGAAATAAAAACAAGTGTAAGGGAGTTAATTGGATCTTTAAACAGAATTGTCTCTTTTTCTAGAATTTATAATAAAGTTCCAAGCCTTTCAGAGGTTAGAGTTATTTTAAAAGATTTGCTTAATATAAATGAAAATAAAGTTAATATTGACTCAATTCAAACTTTGGTATGTAAGTTCTACAAAATTAGTAAAAATGAAATGTTGTCACCTAGAAGATCAAGGTATTTAGTAAGACCAAGACAAATAGCAATATATTTAGCAAAAATGTTAACTTCTAAGTCACTACCAGAAATTGGTAGGGCATTTTCAAATAGAGATCATACTACAGTTATTCATTCAGTAAAAACTATTGAAAAGTTAAGAAAAGAAGATAACGAATTGAACATGAACATTGATAGCTTAAAAAATAAAATATTATATAATAAAGAAAATGAAGTTTAGTGTTAATCAGCAAGATCTTCAAAAATCACTAAGTTATTGTCAAGGTGTAATAGAAAAGAGGAGTACACTTCCAATTTTATCAAATATATTATTAGAAGCTTCTAATTCAAAACTAACTATTACTGCAACAGATCTCGATTTAATATTTATTCATCAATTTTCTAACGTAGAAATTTATGAGGAAGGAAAAACTACTACTTCCTCATCAATTATGTATGATATAGTTAGAAAAATACCCTCAGGATCTAAAATCAATTTTTCAAATTCAAGTGAAAATAAATTACAGCTCGACTCTGAAAAATCTCTTTTTAATCTAAACTGCATAAATGCATCTGAGTTTCCATTGACTGATGAAAATTTTAATGAGAACGAATTTTATCTTAAATCAAAAGAACTATTAAAGTTATTAAACAAATGCAAATTTTCAATATCTAATGATGAGACAAGACATTATTTAAGTGGAATTTTCATACATCAAACAAATACTGATGAAAAGGTTTTTTTAACAGCAGCTGCAACCGATAGTCATAGAATGTCTATTTCTAAAATAAGATTAGAAAACAAAATTAATTTTGATCCAGTAATTTTACCAAAAAAAAACCATATTTCAACTTTGTTCTCTTTTAGAAGATTACGAAGGTGATATAAAAATTTCGAACATTAAATCAAAAATAAAATTTGAGTTCAATAATAGTGTACTTATTTCTAAACTAATTGATGGAAAATTTCCTAATTATACCCAGGTAGTGCCAAAAGAAAATCAAAAAAAATTAGAAGTAGATTTAAAATCTTTTTTAAACTCAGTGGACCGAGTTGCATCAGTATCTCTGGATAAAAAAGATGGTGTGAAATTTAATCTTTCAAAAGATAATTTAAATTTATCAGTTAATAATACAAATAGTGGAGATGGTACAGAAAACTTAGCAGCTAAATTTGATTATGATTTAGAAATAAGTTTTAATTCAAGATATTTAATAGATATTGCTTCACAATTAGATGGTGATGTGATTGAGATGTATTTAAATGATACAGGTTCACCAGCCTTGATAAGAGATCCTGCAGATTTTGATAGCATTTATGTAGTAATGCCCATGAAAGGTTAACCGATTTTATCTAACTCTGAGTATATTTTTTTTTCAATATCATTTACAAATTCACCAGAAGGCATTCCAGGCTCAATAGGTTCTAAAATTGATATTATAATATTTTTATTTTTTAACAATGGTCCTTTTTTTGGCCAAACATAACCTGAGTTAATTGCAACAGGTTGGCATTTTATTCCTAATTCATTATAAATTCTGCCTACACCCTTTTTAAATGAAACTCTTTCGCCGGGCAGAACTCTTGTTGCCTGAGGAAAAATAATTATTGGTCTAGATGTTTCTTTTACAGAAGCTTTAATTATATCAATTAGTCCTAAATTTTTTTTAGAAATTTTATTTCTATTAACTGAGATTGAACCTATTTTTTTTAAATACCATCCAAAAATTGGTACCTTAATAAGTTCACTTTTTAAGATAAAAATCGGAGAGTCAAAAATTGTTTGTAAGTAAAAAGTTTCAAACATAGATTGGTGAGATGATGCGATAAAAAACTTTTCATTTTTAACTATTTTCTCACTACCTTTAACAATTATTTTTGATGATAAAAATAATCTTAAACATATTTCTGACCAATAACCCATCATTTTACCTCCAAATAATATAACTTTATTTGGAATTATAAGTGCTGGTATAAAAATTATTGAGATTATAAATATGCCAAGAAAGAAAAAAATATTAAATAAAAAATTTCTAATCATTTTGAAAAAGCTAAATTAGATCTTTAAGCTTTTGTCTTTTTTGTATGAGATTAATTTTTTTTGCCTTTACCATTACTTCAGCCGGTTTTGGTCTAGAATTATAATTAGATGACAGTGAATAACCATAAGCTCCAACATCACAAATTATAATATAATCATTTTGTTTTAGCCTTTGAAAATTACTACTTGTTAAAAATTTATCTGTACTTTCGCATATTGGTCCAACAAACTCATAGATTTTCTGAGATCTTTTACTATTTTTATTCACAGGTATAATTTGATGTTTGGCTCCATATAAAGCTGGTCTCATTAAATCATTCATAGCAGCGTCTAATATTACAAAACATTTTGATTTAGTTTCCTTTAAATATATAACTTTTGAAATAATAATACCTGCATTACCAATAATTGATCTTCCTGGTTCAAAAATAATTTTACAACCATATTTTTTCTTAAACTCCAAAATTTCTTTACTATACTTTTCATAATTTAATTTTTTGCCATCCAACTGATAACTTATTCCCATACCTCCACCCAAATCTACGTATTCAAAGTTAAAGTTTAATTTATTAATGAGCTTACTTAAAACTGTGAGCATTTTTTTGTAAGGTTTGTAGTCAAGTATTTGACTTCCTATATGTACACTAAGGCATTTAAGTTTTAAATATTTTGAATTTTTTGAATAATTAACTAGTTCAATAAAATTTCTTTCATCTACACCAAATTTGTTTTCTTTTTTTCCGGTTGAGATTTGTTTTAAAGTTTTTGCATCTGTATTAGGATTTAATCTTATTCCTATATCGACTGCTTTTTTTTTAGATTTTGCTATTTTTTCTATTTCCAATATTTCATTTTTAGACTCTACATTTATTAATAAAATTTTTTTATTTATTGCCAAACTAAGTTCAGAAGTGGTTTTTCCAACACCTGAAAAAACAATTTTTTTAGGATCAATTCCAGCATTTAAAGCTTTCATTAACTCTCCTTGTGACACTACATCAGCACCTAATTGTAATTTTTTCAATTCTTTTAATATGCTTAAATTAGAATTAGACTTTACTGAAAAACAAATAATTGGAGATAATTTTTTGAACTTCGACTTTATAAAATTTATATTTTCTACTAATTTCTTATATGAATAACAATATAATGGTGTTTTATATTTTTTTATTAATTTATTTGTACTAATTTTTTCAACATAGTAGTTTTTGTTTTTATATTGCATTAAACTTTTTTTGTTACAAGGTTTAATCTTGCCTGATTTTCATTATCTTCCTTATATTCTGGGGGCGCTTTTTTACCACAAGAATTTAAAATTATTACAAAAATAAACAAAGAAATTATTTTTTTAATCATACTTTTTTTTATAACTTTTTATCATTTTCTTTATATTCTCAAAAGAAGTTCCTCCATAGGAAGTTTTTGAATTTATTGAATGTTTTAGGTCAAAAATATTTAAAACATCTTTTTTTAGTTTTGGTTCAATTAAATTTATTTCATCTATTCTAAGCTCTGATAGTTTTTTGTGGTTTTTTTCAGCATAATTTACAATTTTAGCAGTTTGCATATAAGCTTTTCTGAATGGGTATTTTAGTTCTTTAACCATATGATCTGCTAAGTCTGTAGCAGTTAAATAGCCTTGCTCTGCTAATTGATACATTCTTTTTTTATTTACTATAAAATTTTTGAGAACATCATTTAAGATAACCAATGATGTTTTTAGTTGATCAAAAGAATTAAAAACTAATTCTTTGTCGTCTTGTAAGTCTTTAAAATATGATAGTGGAAGTCCTTTCAGTATAGTTAACATAGAAAATAAATTTCCGAAAAGGATACCAGTTTTGCCTCTCAAATACTCCAGTGGATCTGGATTTTTTTTTTGAGGCATTATAGATGAACCAGTTACAATTTTATCATTTAAGCTAATTAATCTAAATGCATCAGAATTCCAAATTATTAACTCTTCAGCTACTCTTGAAATATGCATTGCACATGTTGAGCATGAAAACAAAAAATCTAAAACAAAGTCTCTATCTGATACTGTGTCAATTGAGTTTTTGGTTGGTTTTTCAAATTTTAGTTTTTTTGTAGTGTAAAATCTATCAATTTTAAAGGAAGTGCCTGTCAAAGCCGCAACACCTAAGGGATTTTCGTTTAAGTTACTAATATTATTAAGAAATCTTTTTTTATCTCTAGAAAACATTTCTACATAAGCCATTAAATAATGTGCAAATGAAACCGGTTGAGCATTTTTAAGATGTGTGAAGCCAGGCATTATTGTATTAATATTTTTATTTGCATTTTTTAAAGTCAACTTAATTGTTGATTCTAAATTTTTAACAATCTGATTTGTTGCTTTTTTTATCCAAATTTTTAAATCAGTTATAACCTGATCGTTTCTAGATCTTGCTGTATGAATATATCCAGCATCTTCTCCAATTAAATCAAACAATCTTTTTTCAATATTCATATGAATATCTTCAAGCCTCTCATCAAATGGAAATTTTTTTTTTATAATTTCATTTTTTATTCTCTTAAGACCCCATAAAATTTTATTTTTAATTTTAAAATCAATAATTTTCTGTTTGAAGAGCATTTCAACATGAACTGATGATGCCATAATGTCTTCATCATAGAGCCTTTTATCAATTTTTAGTGAACTTCCAACTTTTTCAAACAAATTTTTTGAGGTTTTTTGGATTCTACTTTTCCAAATTGGTCGATTGTTTTTATTTTTACTCATGATATTTAATTATACATTTAATAAATGAAATTCAAAAATTTATATTTTTCAGTATTTATATTTTATTTAATATCATTTAGCTTCGTTTATTCAATAGATCTTCCAGATATTAAAAATATAATTATTCATAAAGAAAAAAAAAAAATTAATAATTTGCATTTTTTTAATTCTAAAAGCAAAAAAGTAAGTTTAAACGATTTTAGTTCAAATCTAGTTATAATTAATTTTTGGGCCACATGGTGTGCTCCTTGTAGAGAAGAAATGCCTCATTTAAATCATTTAAAATCAAAAAATAAATTTAAAGGTATAGAAATTATTCCTATTAATATAGCAGATGAAGAATTAAAAAATTCTAAAATATTTTTTGAAGAGTTGGATTTAAATAATTTAGAGATTTTTTATGGTCCAAGTATTGAATTGGCAAAAAAATTTAAGCTCAGAGGAATTCCAACAACAATTTTTATTGATAAAGAAGGATACGAATTTGCAAGAGGCATTGGCTTCATTGATTTTGAAAATAAATCAATTCTGAATTGGTTGGCTAATCATCTATGACTTTTTGTCTTAATACCACAATTATAAAACCAGAAGGCAATGAGAAAATAGAGAATGCTATAATTTTGCTCCATGGATACGGAGGAGATGGAAAAGATATAAGCATGCTATCTATGAATTGGAAAAGATTTTTAAAGAATACAATTTTTTTATGTCCTGACGCTCATGAAATATGCAAAATTAATCCAAGCGGATTTCAATGGTTCGATCTTAATACTGAAGATGTAAATTATATTTTAGCCGAGTCTAAAAAAGCAGAAAATAAATTAAAACAATATATAAAAGAAATTAAATTAGAATATAAATTAAAAAATTCTCAAATTTGTATATCTGGTTTTAGCCAAGGGTGTATGATGTCAATTAATGTTGGACTGACATCTGATGAAAGTTTTAATTGTATAGTTGGTTTTTCAGGAAAAATAATAAATAAAATTGATCTTTCTTTAAGAATAAAAAATAAAACAAATATTTTAATGATTCACGGGGACCTTGATTCCATTGTTTCTCCAAGCAGCTTGTTAGATGCAAAAGATTTTTTAATTAGACATAAAATTAATATTGAAACATTAATGTTAAAAAATTGTGATCATCATATACCGATTGAAGCATCAAGTGCAGCATTAAATTTTATCAAAAAAAATTTAATTATTAAATAAAACTTTAATATTAAACTTGCATCCTTGATATAATAAAATAGATATTGTAGAATTATTTTATGATTGAAACATCAAATCAAAATTTTTCTTTAGAAAAATTTCCATCATTGGTTTTGAATGCAGACTATAGGCCATTAAGTTACTATCCGTTATCGTTATGGAGTTGGCAAGACTCAATTAAGTCAGTTTTTTTAGATAGAGTTTCAATAGTTAGTTATTACGATAGAATTATAAGAAGTCCATCTTTTAGTATGAAGCTTCCAAGTGTAATTGCTCTTAAACATTTTATAAGACCTCATTCTAATCCGAATTTTACTAGATTTAATGTTTTTTTAAGAGATAAATTTAGTTGTCAATATTGTAGTAGTAAAAATGAATTAACTTTTGATCATTTGCTACCAAGATCAAAAGGAGGAAAAACTGACTGGGATAATGTCGTTACAGCATGCTCATCTTGTAATGTAAAAAAAGGAGGAAGATTGTTAAAAAATTCAGGAATGACACTTAGTCAATGGCCTTATCAGCCATCTACAGAAGACTTACACAAAAATGGTAAAAATTTTCCACCCAATTTTTTACATGAAAGCTGGATAGACTATCTTTATTGGGATGTTGAACTTGAACCTTAATTAGAATTTTTCAGAAATTTTTATTGCTAATTTAGATCCAGTTTTTATAGCCTTATCTAATATTGAGTAAAATCCTTGTTTAGTGGCACCTTCATTGTATGCAATATCTTTATGATGTAATTCGTCTTCTCTAAATTTTATTATATTATTCTTTAAAACTTTTTCATCTGTACCAAGTTGATCTATTTGGCTTTTATAATGATTGTCAATCACCTCCTCAACAGAAGCTGTACATAACATTGCTGCCTTTTTTCCTAGTATAGTTGAACCAAAACCAAGACCAAGTCCTAGCAAATCCCACAATGGTAGTAATTTAGTGGGTTTTATATCTCTTTTTTTTATTTCTTTTTCAAAAAAATTACAATGTAGCTCTTCATGCTTTTTCATATTTTTAATAGTTTTTTTTAAGTCTTCATTTTTAATCAAAGTACTTAAAGCAATTAGTTGTCCTTCATAAATTTTAATTGCACCTCTCTCACCCGCATGATCAACTCTTATGAATTCTTCTATTTTTTTTTTATTAGTTTTTTTCATAGACAATTGTTCTTAAAGAATAAATTACAATTAATAAAGACAAAAATAAATTAATTCCTGCTAGAGAAATTCCAAATAATTTAAAATTTACATCTTTACAACTCGTAAAATTGTTATTTAAAGATTGTAATAATTTTGACTTATCAAAAATATTTAAAGTATTAGAAGTACAACCAGAAAATTCTTCAAAAATACTATTCTCTATACCATAATGATAACCAGAAATAAGAGCACTTATTGTAAAAATGATAATAATTAAAATTAATATTCTAATATTTTTAAAATAGTTATAGCCAACAAAACTAACAAATATTGCAGCAATGTAAGGAACTCTTTGGTACACACATAACTTGCATGGTTTATAGCCTAAAATATATTCAACATATAATGCAAAAAAAATTGCGAAAAAAGAATAAAATATAATAAATAGATAAAAATTTTTTTTATTCAAAAATATATTCATTTAACTAATGAAATTTGTCAAAAATTTATAAATTAAATATGCTAATATAATTAATAATACAGATAAAATTATCGAAAACTTTAATAATCTTTTTTCTATGATTTTTTTCATAGCTGTACCAAAATTTCCAATAAGAAATGCAATTAAAAAAAACCTTAAGCCCCTTGTTAGTAACGAGACTATTATAAAATAAAAAAAATTGAAATGTACAAAACCACTTGTAATAGTTAGGAGTTTAAAAGGAACTGGTGAAAATCCAGCAATAGCCAATAAAGTCATCCATGCAATTACCCCACCTTCAGTTGACATCTTATCTTTTAAAAATGACGTATTATCGAAGCCATAGATTTCGAATATTTTAACTCCTATTTCATTAAAAAAAACATATCCAATAAAATAACCTAAGCATGCACCAAGCACAGAACAAATTGTAGCAATAAGTGCAATTCTCACCCATTCATTTTTTTTTGCAATTGTCATTGGAATTATTAAAACGTCAGGAGGAATTGGAAAAACGAAACTTTCAATAAAAGACATAATACCCAAAAAAAATTTTGAACTTTTATGTCCAGCAAGATTTATGGTTTTTAAGTATAATCCTTTAAACATATTTTCTTTTATTATATTAAATGTTTTAATACTATTATTTATTATATGAAATTTAAAATCTTTGGGCGAATGGCGGAACTGGTAGACGCGTTGGACTCAAAATCCAATAGTAGCAATACTGTGAGAGTTCGATTCTCTCTTTGCCCACCAAGAATTTATGAGCACACAAAATATTAATAATTTAGTCGAACTGTTTTTTATAAATTATAAAAAACAAAAAAAAGATAACATTCTTTTAACATCCTTAAAAGATAACAGTAATTATTTTACATGGGAAAAAACATTTCACTCAATTAAAAAACTTTCCTCAGAAATTAAAAAATATGCAAATAAAGGTGATAGATGTTTACTAATATCTGAAAATAGACCTGAGTGGTTTATAACTGATCTTTCAGTAATGTTATCTGAAGCTATTACTGTTCCAGCTTATACAACCTATGCGGAGAAAGATTATGAATACATAATTGAAAATTGTAATCCAAAATTAATCTTTGTTTCTAATCAAGAACAATTTAATAAAGTTAAAGAAATTATAAAAAAAAAGAGTTTTGTTACAAAAATATTTTCTTTTGAACAATTAGATATAGACTCTGAAAATTATATTAATGTTAATAAATTATTTTCTAATTTAGATTACCAAGATTTAAAAATTCCAGATTTGTCAATTAAAAGAAATGATCCAGCTTGCATTATTTATACATCAGGAACACAAGGTAATCCAAAAGGTGTAATCTTAAGTCATGGTGGTATTTTAAATAATTGTGATGGTGCACTTGATATATTAAAACCTTTACTAACAGATCAGACTAGATTTTTAACTTGGTTGCCTCTTTCACATTCTTATGAACACACTGTTCAGTTTGTTCAAATAAGTGTTGGAGCAAAAATATTTTACGCAGAAAGTATTGAAAAATTAATTAAAAATATGAATGATTGTAAACCTCAACTAATGACTGCTGTGCCTAGATTTTACCAAAATTTATTTCAGAAAATTAATGCAAGTTTTAATAAAGCAACAGGATTAAAAAAAAGTTTAGTATTAAAAATGTTAGAACTAGGAACCAAGAAGATAAACAAACAACCTTTAACAATTATAGATAAACTAATTGATAATATTTTAGAAAAAATTGTAAGGAAAAAAATTAAAAGTCAATTTGGAGGTGAGTTAAAAACCTTTGTTTCAGGCGGAGGAGCGCTTGATAAAGAAGTTGGTATTTTTTTAAATGCTATTGGCCTACCCACATTGCAAGGATATGGATTAACTGAGACCTCTCCAGTTGTGAGTTGTAACCCAATTGATGATATCAGGGTTGAGACTGTAGGTCCCCCGTTTAAAGGTAATGAGGTAAAAATAGCTTCTGATGGAGAAATTTTAGTTAAAGGTGAAAATGTAATGTTAGGTTATTGGAATAATGAAGAAGAAACTAATAAAGTTTTAAAAGATGGTTGGTTACATACAGGTGATATTGGAATTTTTGAGAACAGTTATTTAAAAATTACTGACAGAAAAAAAGATATTTTGATAACACCTGGTGGGGATAATATTTCCCCAGTTAAAATAGAAAATGAATTATCAAATTCAAAATTTATTGATCAATCAATTGTTTATGGAGATAATAAACCATACTTAGTTGCTTTATTGGTTTTGTCTGAAGAAAGTTTGAATATAAATCATGAACAAATAGAAAAAGAAATTAATAAAATAAATCAAAACCTTGCAAAAATAGAACAAATAAAAAAATTTTTTATAATTAATGAAAAATTTTCAATTGAAAATGGAATGTTAACCCCAACTTTAAAACTTAAAAGATATAAAATAGTTACAAAATATAAAAATCAATTTGAAAAACTTTACTAAAAAATTTTGATAAAACACTTTATTAATAGCGATTTATTTAACTTTTTTAATTCTTAAAAAAAAAATAAAAAAAAATATTTTTCTAAATTTTTTTCAAAAAATTATATGTTTGACATAACTATGCAAAAAAAATAAAAATTAGTAATTAACGAATCATAAAGATTCGTTTATAAAAAAAGGGAGCTAAAGATGGCTAAAAGAAAAAAGAAAGCTGCTAAAAAGAAAACTAAGAAAAAAGCTAAGAAAAAGGCTAAGAAGAAAAAAAGAAGATAGTTTAGTATTCTTTTTAACTGATAACGCTTCTCATGGCGCTTGCGTGGGGAGCGTTTTTTTTTACTCTGCTATTTCCTGATTAATTACTTCTTCTTTGATTGGTTTTTCCTCAATTTTTTGTGCTTGTTTCTCCAAGTTTCTCTTAAGAGCTTTATCTAGTTTTTTCTGAGCATCTTCCAAACTTGAGCCAATTACAATTTGGAACTCTGTTAATAATCTATCATAGGCTTTTTCAAATAACTGTCTTTCACTATATGACTGATCGATCATAATATCATCACCCTTATTAAGATCTCTCACAACTTCTGCTAAGTCATATATCTTACCAGATGAAATTTTTGCTTCATACTCTTGAGCTCTTCGGCTCCACATAGATCGCTTAATTTTTGGTTTACTTTTTAAAATGCTTACACATTTATTAATTTGGTTAATAGTTGCAAGAGGTCTTAAGTGAGATTGTTTATTCACAGGAACCATTCCATTTGCTTTATCTTTTTCAAATTTTAAAATATATGTTTCTACATCAATTCCACCGATATTAATTTTTTTAGTTTCAGTTATTTGACCAACACCATGTTTTGGATATACAACATAATCTTTAGCTTTAAATAACCTTTTCTCAGTTTCTTGTTTTTTTACTTTTTTGATTTCAGGTTTTTGTTCGTTATTTTTAGGAATTCTTAATGGATCAGTTTTTGTTTCGACTTTTTCTTTTTTTTTTTGATCTTTAATTATTTTTTTTTTATTTAATTCTTTGGCTGTTTTTTTTACTTTCGCTACTTTTACAGTTTTCTTTACTTTTACAGTTTTCTTTGCTGGGGTAGTCTTTTTTTTTGTAACTTTTTTAGTTTTTTTTTTATTCAAGATTTTCTTTAAAATATTCTTCATATTTATTTTTTACATCTTTAAATTTTTCATGATCCGTTGGGGGATCTTTTTTTTCACTAATGTTTGGCCATATATCCGCATACTTTTTATTTACTTCCATCCACTTACCATTATCATCATCATTATCTGATATTATGGCGTCCACTGGACATTCTGGCTCACAAACGCCACAATCTATACACTCATCAGGTTTAATTACAAGCATATTTTTGCCTTCATAAAAACAATCAACTGGGCATACCTCTACACAATCCATCAATTTACATTTGATGCACTTTTCATTAACTAAATAGGTCATGTTTTTTTTTGTCGAACTTTCTCTTTAATGTCACCTACAACTTTTGGATCTAGATAAAGCAGACCAGATAATCTTCTCATTAAGTTTGTCTCGTACATATCGGCATCTTCATCTGAATATATAATATCCCATAATGCCTCAATTATGATTTTTTTATCTTCCTCATTTATATTTTTCACTTCTCTAGTAAAATCAAGTATTTGATTTGAATCTTTTTCCTTTTCCTCTGCATCTTGAATAATTTTATCTATTTCCTCAGCTTCAGCTCCCATTTCAATGATTGCATCTTTTATAATTCTTTTTTCTTTATCAGTATAATTCTCATCAATTTTGGCTGAATGAATTAACAAACAAGCAACAGCCATTATAGATGGATGATTATTATCTTTTTCAGTTTCTTCTTTTTTAAAAATATTAAACATTATTTTAAGTTAAGCTGTGAAAGAACATTAAATGGATTATCATTAATATTCTTTTTAGTGTCTTTTTTAATTATTTTTCTTAATGGAATATATCTAAAGTGAAGATTATTATCCTTTTCATAAGTTTTATAATTCATTTTTTTAATTAATTTCACAAAATTTTCTTTATTACAACCTAGCAAATTCAACATTTCAGGAATTAACTTTATCTCTTTAATTTTATCTTCGGATTTAGTATTAAAAATCATCAAAAATAACCTCTCTAAAATATCTATCCTAACATATAGATTTTCAAATTTTTCAAAACCACATAAGAGCATTAAATTTTTATTAAGTGTTTTCTTTTCTTCTAAAAAGTTCAATCCAAAAGTTGGTGGTAAGAAGTCAAAATTTCTCTCATTAAAGTTTTTCCATAAAAGAATTCTTAAGGATACAGAGCTTGGTTTAAATAATTTAAACAAAAAAACATGATATCTCCCAAATTTTACACCTAAGTTTCTTAATTTTTTCCTTTCATCTTGATTAAGTTTATTTAAATAATTTATAACCTCATCTCTTTTAACAACTCCATTATTTTCATAGAGATGATAAGCTAAAGCTCTTAATTCCGAATTATTATCCTTAACATTTTTTAAGTCTATTAGACTTTGTAGCTCTGTTTCAATTTTACCATTTATCCAGGACTGTAAATAAAAATTAAGCCTTGATTTTTCAGTGTTTTCAATCATTTCATCAATAATTATTTGAATTTGTGGATTTAGATAATCTGAGCCTGGAATTAATTTAGCTATTTGATTATTGTTCCAATAAATTTTAAAATCATCTTTCAGTTCAATTAAGCCAGTATCAATAATTTGAGTTATTCTTTTTACAATTTCAGGAACTACATTTTGTCTTGCAGCCTTTTTTAATGATTTTACATCAGCATCCAATGTATCAACTTTAAGATCTAGTTCTAATTTTAAACCTTTTAAACGACCAATAAATTGTTCATTTATCATTACCTCTTCATCATTAATAATCTCTGTTTCAAACGTAATGTCTTGTTTTAAACCTCTGGCCAAAACACTTGCTCTTTTATCTATAAATGTTTTTGTTAACTCTTCATGAAGTCTATCAGATAGCTTATCTTCTAGATTTTTAGTTCTCTCAATCCAATAGTCCTGATTTTCAACCCAATTTGATTTATTTGAAACATAAGCCCAGGTTCTGACATTAGCAATTCTATTGGATAAAGAGTCAACGTTTCCATCTAATTTATCCAATAAAGATAGCTGTTCTTTCATATAGTGATTTGGAACTTTTTTTTCCCCAAGTGTTAAAAAATTAAAAATTTTACTTACAACTTCAAAATGATGACCATACGTTTTTTTTACAAAATCAGGTATTTGGCAACATTCCCAAAGTATTTTTAAGATTTCACTATTATCTTGAATTTTAATACTAGATGATTCTTTTAAAAAATATTTTAATACCTTTTCATCCTGGCATTCATTAATTCGTTTTAGCCACTCTTTTTGTGGTCTCTCTTCTAAAGATTTTAATAATGAAACTTTATTACTAAAATTCAATTTTGAGTTTCTCCAAAAGATAGTTTGTATATCTGGAAAGCTATGAGATTCTAATGCTTCAATTTCCTCAGGTCCAACCTCTTTACATTCTCCAGTTGTACCAAACATGCCATCATTTAAATATCTTCCTGCTCTACCTGCTATTTGCCCAATTTCTGAAATATTTAAATTTCTTAATTTTTTTCCATCAAACTTTTTTAAATTTGAAAAATAAACATTATCTAAATCCATATTTATTCCCATTCCAATTGCATCAGTAGCAACTAAATAATCAACATCCCCAGATTGATATAAACTTACCTGTGAGTTTCTTGTTTTGGGGCTAAGTGAACCCATAACAATAGCGGCGCCACCTTTTTGACGTCTTATCAATTCTGCAATCGCGTATACCTCTTCAGTAGAAAAAGCAATTACGGCACTTTTTCTCTCTATTCTTGAAATTTTTTTGTGACCACCAAAAGATAATTTAGAAAGCCTTTCTCGATTTTTAAATTCAATGTCATCATCAAGTTTTTGAATAATTTTTTTAATAGAGTTTGAACCCATGAGCATTGTAAGCTTTTCACCTCTCATATTTAACAATCTATCTGTAAAAATATGACCTCGCTCGTGATCATTACACATTTGTATTTCATCTATTCCAACAAATTCTAAACTTTTATCCAATGGCATAGATTCAACAGTGCAAAGAAAATATTTTGCATTCATTGGAATTATTTTTTCTTCACCTGTAATCAAAGCAACTTTTGATGGATCTATTTTTTTTATAATTTTGTCATAAACTTCTCTTGCTAAAAGTCTTAAAGGGAAACCAATCATGCCCGAATCAAAAGAAAGCATAGTTTCAATTGCTAGGAAGGTTTTTCCAGTATTTGTAGGCCCGAGAACTGCTGTGATTTTATTTTTTGTCATTTCTAGCTTTGGTATAGGTTTTTTTACCAATACTATATATTGTTACCTCTAAAGAACAAAAATGGGCTAAAACTAGTCCGAATCATTGAGGAAAAAGTTCTCATTTTTATTATTTAATGTTTTAAGGTTATCATAATTTCTAAAAATTAAATATATTTTTTTATGCCTCATAAATTGTGGGAAGCAAATTCTCAAACAAAATCAAAATCAAATTTATTTGAATTTGAAAAGTTTTTAGCAAAGAAATTTAATTACACGCCTAAGAAAAATTATAAAAAATTGTATAACTGGACAATTGAAAACCCAAAGCTTTTCTGGTCTTCTATATGGGAATTTTCAAATATAAAAGGTATCAAAAATGATAAATTTCATTTTCCAAAAGAAATTTTTAAAAGTAAATTTTTAGTAAAATCTAAATTAAACTATGCTGAAAATATGTTGTCTAAAAACGATAATTCAAAGGCTGTTACATTTATTAGTGAAAATGGATACCGAGAAGAAAAATCTTGGAATGAATTAAATAATAACACTCTAAAATTAATTAATTTTTTTAAAAAAAATAAAATCAAAGAAAAAGACAGAATTGCAGCGTATACAGTAAATCAAATTGAGACAGTTGAAAGCTTTTTAGCAACTAGTGCTATTGGAGCCATTTGGTCATCCTGTTCACCAGACTTTGGTATACAAGGTGTCATAGAAAGATTTTCTCAAATTAAACCAAAAGTATTAATAATTACAGATAGGTATTATTACAATGGTAAAGAGATAAATGTACTTGAAAGATTACCAGCTATTCTAAAAAAAATTAAATCTATTAAATGTGTTTTAATTACTAATTATCCAGGTAAAAAAAGTTTAAAACAAAATAAGATCAAAGGAATTAAAATTTTTTATTATAATAAAATTAAATTTAAAAAAGATAGAGAATTTACATTCAAAAAGTTTGATTTTGATAAAGAGCTAGCAATTTTATATTCAAGTGGAACAACAGGGAAACCAAAATGCATATGTCATAGAGCCGGCGGGGTTTTATTACAGCATCTTAAAGAACATAAACTTCATTGTGATGTTAAGGAAGGAGATAATGTATTTTATTTTACTACTTGTGGGTGGATGATGTGGAACTGGTTAATGACTTTTTTGGGATCTAAAGCATCTATTGTGTTATTTGATGGTTTTCCAATGCATAAAAGAAATGATTTATTATTTAAGATAGCGGAGAAAGAAAAAATTTCTCTATTTGGTATTAGTGCTAAGTACATTGATCAATTAAAAAAGCTTAATGTAAAGGTTAAAAATAAATATAAACTAAATTATCTCAAAATTATTTGTTCCACCGGATCACCCTTATCATCTGAGGGTTTTGATTATGTTTATAAAAATATAAAAAAAAATGTTCATTTAGCGTCTATTGCAGGTGGAACAGACTTAGTATCGTGCTTTGTATTAGGTAATATATATTCTCCAGTTTACAGAGGACAGATTCAAAATAATGGATTAGGAATGAACACTGATGTTTTTTCTGAAAGAGGAAAGTCTTTAATAAATCAAAAAGGAGAATTAGTCTGTAAATCGCCCTTTCCCTCAATGCCAAAATTATTTTGGAATGATAAGAATAATGAAAAATATAAGAGTGCATATTTCAAAAAATATAAAAATGTTTGGCATCATGGAGACTTTGCTGAGAGAAAATCTAACGGAGGTTATGTAATTTATGGAAGATCAGATGCTACACTAAATCCTGGTGGAGCAAGATTAGGTACTGCTGAGATATATTCTGTAGTTGATAAATTTAAAGAAGTGAAAGAATCAATAGTTATAGGTCAGAAATGGGATAATGATGTGAGAATTATATTATTTGTTGTTCTTAAGAAACCTAAGTCATTAAATGAGGCTTTATCTCTAAACATAAAAAAAGCTATACGTTTAGATGCATCCCCAAGGCACGTACCCAAAAAAATAATTGAGGTCTCAGATATACCAAGAACAAAAAATGGAAAAATAGTTGAGATTGCTGTCAGAAATACTATTGAAGGAAATAAAATAAAAAATATTCAAGCTCTTATAAATCCTAATATTTTAAATGAATTTAAAAATTTGGATGAACTTAAGACACCATAAATACTTCTAAATTTATATAGACAATAATAATTGATTAATATTAAATAGTAATAATAATTAATAGATTGGAGTAAAAATGATTAAAAACTTATTCAAAAGTTCTCTAATGATATTACTTCTGACACTTGGTTTGTCAGGTAAATCGTTTGCTCAAGAACTAAAATTTTTTACAATTGGTACAGGAGGAACAGCTTATACTTATTATCCAGTTGGTGGAATGATTGCAAATGCAATTTCTAAACCGCCAGGATCAAGAGAATGTGGTAAGGGTGGAAGTTGTGGAGTTCCTAACTTAATTGCATCTGCTGTTTCATCAAGAGGATCAGTTGATAATGTAAATGCTATTATTTCAGGCCTTAGAAATTCAGGGTTTGCACAGTCTGATGTTGCTTATTGGGCCTATACTGGTACCGGAACTATGGAAGGAAAAGAACCAGCAAAAGATTTAAGAACTATCGCTGCACTTTTCCAAGAACATATTCATTTAGTTGCACTTAAGAAAAGTAATATTAATTCTGTTAAAGACCTAAAAGGTAAAAGAGTTTCACTCGATGAACCTGGATCTGGTACGTATGTTGACGCTAAATTAATTTTAGAGTCAAATGGTTTAAGTACTAGCGATGTAAAAGCTGAAGCTTTAAAAGGTAAAGCAGCTACAGACGCACTAAGAAATGGAAAAGTTGACGCAATTTTTGTTGTAGCAGGTTTTCCAACAGGAGCTATTGTTGAGTTAGCATCTGCAGTTGACGTAAAATTAGTTCCTATAGATGGTGCAGGAGCTAAAGCATTAACTTCAAAATACGGATTTTTCTCACAAAGCCCAATTCCTTCAGGAACTTATGAAGGAGTTGATGAGGTAAATACTGTAGCAGTAGGTGCCCAATGGTTTACTTCTGCAAAAGAAGATAATGAACTAATCTATCAAATAACTAAAGCTTTATGGAATAAAGAATCTAGAAAGCTAATGGATGTTGGTCATGCCAAAGGTAAAACAATAACACCTGAATCTGCTCTTTCTGGAGTGGGTGTACCGTTACATCCTGGTGCAGAAAAGTTCTATAAAGAAGCAGGACTTATAAATTAAATTTATAAGTATTCTAAAATATATTGTGCCCTAGGTCTAATGACCTAGGGCATTATTATGTCTCAATTTAATATTTCCCCTGAAGAAGTTTCAAAACTTGAAGAAAAGTTTGAGATAAAAAGTAATGAAAGAAAATTAAAAAATTTTTTAAAATTATTAACGTTTATCGCACTAGTTACGATGTCAATTTACCATTTTTATGCTTCAGGATTTGGAACAATTAGAGATATACTTCATAGAGGTATACACATCTCTTTTGTAGTTGGCCTAGTGTTTTTATTTTATAATTGGAAAAGTTTTCCTGATGAAAAATCAAAAAGCAAAGTTCCTATAATAGATATTATTTTTTCAATTCTTGTTGTAATAACTGCACTTTATCTACCTTTATTACCTCCTGAAATATTAGCAAGCAGAGTAGGAAATCCTTCAAGCACTGAAGTTATCATGGGATCAATACTTATAATTTTGACCCTTGAGGCTGCAAGGAGATCTATTGGATACACACTACCATTAATATGTGTAATATTTATGATTTTTGCACTTTATGGTCCTATCTTCCCTGGAGCTTTAAAGCACGGTGGTAGTAGTTGGGCAGGGTTTGTAAATCATATTTATATAACTAACCAAGGAATTTATGGAATCGCTGTTGGTGTTATGGCTCAATATGTTTTTTTATTTATTTTGTTTGGAGTACTTGCAACACGAATAGGACTAGGACAATTGTTTATTGATTTAGCAATGGTAATAGCTGGACGATACTCTGGAGGACCAGCAAAAGTGGCAATATTTTCTTCAGCATTTTTAGGAACCATATCTGGTTCCTCAATTGCAAATACAGTAACAACTGGATCTTTAACAATACCTGCAATGAAAAAAGTTGGATATCCACCACATTTTTCTGGTGCTGTGGAAGCTACAGCATCTACTGGCGGACAAATAACTCCACCTATTTTAGGGGCTGCTGCATTTATTATGGTGGAATATTTAGAATTACCTTTAAGGGATATTTTAGCAGCTGCATTAATTCCAGCACTGCTTCACTATTTTGGAATTTTTGTAATGGTTCATTTAGAGGCAAAAAAATTAGGACTTAGAGGTTTAAACGAAAGTGAGGTTCCTAAATTTATAAAAATTATACAAGATAATTGGCTTGCAATAGTTCCATTGTTTATCTTGGTATATTTAATTTTAATTGGTCGGACTCCTGATTATGCTGCAGTAAATGGAATAATTGCATGCGTCGTTATTGGATTTATTAGAAAAAAAAATAGACTTACTTTTAACGACTTATTTGAGTGTCTTGCAAGAGGAGCAAAGAATACTTTGGCTGTTGGAGCCGCTGCAACATCAATAGGGATTATAGTTGGTGTAGTTACACTAACAGGTGTTGGTTTTAGATTAGGTTATGTAGTAATCCAAACGGCTGGTGATATTGGAGGTTTCTTCTTAAACTTTTTACCTTTTAATTATTTTTCTTTAGCCGATCTAACATTATTTTTCTCACTAATATTAATTGCAATATCATGCATATTTATGGGTACAGGAGTACCAACTACTGCAACATACATAATATTAGTTGCTGTTGCTGCCCCTGCTCTCACTCAATTACAAATTGAGCCCATTGTTTCTCACTTTTTTGTATTTTATTATGGTGTCTTAGCTGACATAACACCGCCAGTTGCTCTTGCAGCATATGCTGCTGCTGGAATTGCAGGATCAAATCCATTTACCACGGGTAATACTGCATTTAGATTAGGAATTGCTAAAGCCCTTGTGCCTTTTGTATTTGTCTATTCACCATCTCTATTATTAGTTGCTCAAGGGTTTAATTTTTATGATTTTTTTGTAACTTTAATTTCTGCGATGATTGGAATTGGTTTGATTGGAATAGGATTTACAGGCTATCTATTTAAAAGAGTTTCTACGTTTCAAAGATGGTATTTAGGAATTATTTCATTACTATTTATTGCACCTGGTTTAAGTTCATCAATTATTGGTTTATTTTTAGTGTTGCCAATATTTATTCTTCAATTAAGAAAATAAGACTTATCCACCTAGTCCAGCATCTGGAAGAGGTCTTCTTAAAATTTTCCAAATCCCAACCGCACTTGCAATTAATTTATTTTTACACTTAAGTTTGCAATTCATAAATACCATTGAATTTGTAACTTTTTGAATTTCTACTGTTCCCAATAATTCATCTCCAGTGTTCGAGGGAGCTATAAATTTTATATCCAATGAAATAGTTACACATGGTTTATTCCCACTTGCTCTGTGACAAGCAGTACCTGCACCTGCATCAATGATTGTACAAATATAACCACCATGGGTTATCCCAGCTTTATTTAAATGTGTTTTTTTAATCTTAGTTTTAAACTCAAATTTTTTCTTGCTTATAGATCTAAATAATAAACCACCATTATGTTTCATGTAGCTTGGTTTATTGCTTAATTGTTCAAATTTTTTTTTCATTAAAGGATTATTGTCATAATTAGTATAAATAATAAAACTAAACAAAAGAAATAAATTACAGATTTTTCAAGTGATATTTTCATTTATCCTTTCATTTTGGTGCGCCTGCTAGGAGTTGAACCCAGAACCTCCTGGTCCGTAGCCAAGCGCTCTATCCAATTGAGCTACAGGCGCAATTTGTACAGTTTTTATACATAATTAATAATGTAAATTATTTTTTTAGCAAATATTGATATATATATATTACAAAAATGAATCTAGACTTATTAGTTCCTGATATAGGAGACTTTGAAAACGTTGAAATAATCGAAGTACTTGTAAAAAAAGGGGACAAAATCAATAAAAATGACCCTGTTGTCACATTAGAAAGTGATAAATCAAGTGTTGAAGTGCCATCCAATTATGAAGGTACAATTGAAAATATAAATGTAAAAATTGGTGATAAAGTTTCTAAAGGTGATTTAATATTAACTCTATCTTCAGAAAATAAAGCTGAACATGAGAAAATTAGTAAAACTTTAGATGAAAAAATTCCACCTTCAACAGAGAAATTAATAGAGGAAGCAGAAACTGCTACAAAATCTGACACAAAAGTTGAAACAAAAGTTATAGAGCCAACACAAATCAAGCAAACAAGATTGATTAATGAAGTTAAAATGGTTAGTAGTAACGACGATATTGATCCTGTTGAAACTAAAGAGTGGTTAGATTCTTTAAGTGCAGTTTTGCAAAATGATGGTTCTGAAAGAGCTCATTTTTTAATTAAACAATTAATTGATCAATCTTATAAAGCTGGATCTAAAATTCCTCATACTCAAACTACCCCTTACGTGAATACAATACCACCTGAGGAAGAAAAAAGATCACCTGGAGATCAAAATATAGAACGTAAGTTAAGATCATTAATTAGATGGAATGCTGCTGCAATGGTAGTAAGAGCAAATAAAAAACATCCTGAACTTGGCGGTCACATAGGAACATTTGCATCAGCTGCAACCTTGTATGATGTTGGCATGAATCATTTTTGGCGAGCAAAAAATAATAAATTTGGAGGTGATCTAGTATATTTTCAAGGTCATAGTGCACCAGGAATGTATGCAAGAGCTTTTCTTGAGGGAAGACTAAATGAAAAGCAGTTAGATAGATTTAGACAAGAAGTACAAACTGGTGGACTTTCATCTTATCCTCATCCATGGCTAATGCCAAACTTTTGGCAGTTTCCGACAGTTTCAATGGGAATTGGTCCAATGTTAGCAATATATCAAGCAAGATTTATGAAATACCTAATCAATAGAGGATTAATTAAAGATGAGGGAAGAAAAGTTTGGGCTTTTCTTGGAGATGGAGAAATGGATGAACCTGAGTCACTTGGTGCAATCGGTTTAGCGGCTCGTGAAAATTTAGATAATTTAATATTTGTTGTAAACTGCAACTTACAAAGATTAGACGGTCCAGTAAGAGGAAATGGAAAAATAATTCAAGAATTAGAGGGTATTTTTAGAGGAGGTGGCTGGAACGTTTTAAAAGTTATTTGGGGATCTTATTGGGACTCACTTTTAGCAAATGATAAGACGGGACATTTAGTAAAAATTATGAATGAGACCGTAGACGGTGAATATCAAGCATTTAAAGCAAGAAATGGACTGTATGTGAGAGAAAAGTTTTTTGGTAAATATCCTGAAACAACAGAATTAGTTTCATCGATGTCAGACACCGATATTTGGCGTCTTAATAGAGGAGGTCATGATCCTCATAAAGTTTATGCTGCATATGATAAAGCGGTCAATCACAAGGGAAGCCCCACAGTCATAATAGCCAAAACTATAAAAGGCTATGGTATGGGTAAAAGCGGTGAAAGCGTAAATACTACTCACCAACAAAAGAAATTGGATGTTGATGATTTAATGTATTACAGAGATAGGTTTGATGTTCCTTTAACAGATTCTCAAGTCAAAAATATTGAATATTTCAAACCAGATGAAAATTCCGAAGAAATTAAATATTTAAAAAAAAGAAGATTAGAACTTGGTGGTTTTATACCAGAGAGAACATCATACTCAAAACCGATTAAAGCACCAGTTAAAGATATTTTTGATTTTATGAAAAAGTCTACTGGTGAAAAAGAAATGTCTACAACAATGGCACTAGTAAGAATGTTAACTAATCTTTTGAGAGATAAAAATGTTGCACCAAAATTGGTTCCGATTATTCCTGACGAAGCTAGAACATTTGGAATGGAAGGTTTCTTTCAAAAAATAGGTATTTATGCTCATGAAGGTCAAAAATATGAGCCAGAAGATTCAGCACAACTTTCATCCTATAGAGAAGAAAAAAGTGGTCAGGTATTAGAAGAAGGTATTACAGAAGCTGGTTCAATGTCATCTTGGATAGCAGCTGGAACAGCATATACAAATCATGACATTGAAATGATACCAATTTATCTTTTCTATTCTATGTTTGGCTTTCAAAGAATTGGAGATTTTGCTTGGGCTGCAGGAGATAGTCAAGCAAGAGGCTTTTTAATTGGTGCGACTGCAGGAAGAACAACACTTGCAGGAGAAGGTCTTCAACACCAAGATGGTCATAGTCATTTGTTAGCATCAACAATTCCAAACTGCATTTCTTATGATCCAACATTCCATTATGAATTAGCTGTGATTTTTAGAGAAGGTTTAAGAAGGATGCATGAAAAAAATGAAAATATTTTTTATTATATTACAACCATGAATGAAAATTACTCCCACCCTGCAATGCCAGATGATTGTGAGGATGGAATTCTCAAGGGAATGTACAAAATTAAAGAGACATCAAGTTCTAAAGATGCAAAAATTCAATTATTAGGCTCAGGAACAATACTAAGAGAAATGATGGCAGCATCAGAAATTCTCAAAAAAGAATATCAGGTCGATAGTGAAGTTTGGAGTGTTACTAGTTTTAATGAGTTAAGAAAAAATGGAATGGAAGTTGAACGATTAAACCTTCTAAATCCCGCAGAAACAAATAAAAAATCATATGTAGAGGAATGTTTAGGTAAACAACAAGGTCCTATCCTTACAGCCACTGATTATATGAGAATAAATGCTGATCAAATAAGACCTTTTACAAAAAAGAGCTTTTATTCATTAGGTACTGATGGGTATGGAAGAAGTGATACAAGAAAAAACTTAAGAAATTTTTTTGAAGTAGATAAAGAACATATAGTTGCTTATAGCCTTAGTGTTTTAGCTAATGAACAGCTTGTTGCATCAAAGTATGCTGAAGACGCAATCAAAAAGTATAAAATTGATAAAAATAAACCTATGCCAACAAAAATGTAAATGTCTGATCAATCAAATAAAATATCTGCAAGTCCAAAAGTTAGAAAATTTGCGAGAGAACTGGGAGTAGATATAAATAATGTTAAGGGAACAGAGAGATCAGGCAGGGTTGTTGAAAAAGATTTAAAAGATTTTGTTTCATCTAGAATTAATCATCCTGAGAATAATGTTGAAAGTAAAAAAGAAAAAATTATTAAAAGTGAATATCAACATTCAGATTTTGGAGAAGTTGAAATTAAAGATATTCCTAGAGTAAAAAAAATAGCAGCTCCACATCTTGTAAATTCGTGGACAAACATTCCACATGTAACTAACCACGATGAGGCTGATATTACAGAAATGGAAGAATTTAGAAGCTCAATAAAAGATAATTATACAGGAGAAAGAATAAAAATTACTCCTCTTGCATTTATTATAAAAGCATTGGTACTTTCACTAAAAAAATTTCCATCATTTAATTCATCAATCGATGATATTGAAAATGGAAAGATTACTTTTAAAAAGTATTTTCATGTTGGTATCGCAGTTGATACTCAACATGGACTTATGGTTCCTAAAATTAGAGATGCTAATCAAAAAGATATCAATCAGTTAAGTGAGGAATTAAAAAAAGTAAGTGATGATTGTAGAAATTTAAAAATTGATAAAAAAGAGTTCTTTGGAGGATCAATGACTATCACAAGCTTAGGTGGCATAGGTGGTTCGTTTTTTACACCAATAATTAACTTTCCAGAAGTTGCTATACTTGGCGTTGGTAGAAGTTATAAAAAACAGGTATTTATTGATGGTAAATTTGTTCCAAGAACCATGCTTCCACTATCTCTCTCATATGATCACAGAATTATAGATGGTGCTGAGGCTGCGAAGTTTAATAATGAATTAAAAGATAATCTTGGGTCTAATTTTGCATATAACTTGAGTAAATGATTACTAAAATTGAAATACTAGCAGATGATGTGCGCGTCCACTTTAATGGAGAAAATTCTGAAATTTTTCCTAATATTTGGCTAAGAGATCATGCAAAAGATGAGCAAAATTGGGATAAAAGGTCTAGCCAAAGGAAGACATATACAGCAGCATTAGATATAAATTTAAAAGTTAACAAAGCAGAAATAATTGAAAATGGAAAATATTTGAGTGTCTCCTGGCCTGATTTAGAAAAACCAGTTAAATATTCATCTGAATTTCTAACTAATAATAAAATAAAAAAGAAAAAAGAAATTAAATCTAATTTAAAAATCTGGAAATCTAATGAAATAAAAGAAGAAATTTTTTTAGATTATAGCTCAATATTATCAAATGAAGGATTTAGAAATTTTTTGAAAAATCTTCATGACTATGGATTTTCAGTAATTAAAAACTGTGAAACCAATTTAAAGTCTGTTGAAACAATTGCAAATAAAATTGGTTACGTAAGAAACTCTATATTTGGAGGACTATGGAGTTTTGAGTCGGATGAAAATAAAGCTGATAGCGCTTACACTCAAGAAGAACTCAGACCTCATACAGACTCAACCTATAGCAATGATGCTCCAGGATTGCAATTATTGTTATGTTGCGAATACAATGCTAAAGGTGGAGAGTCGATAATGGTTGATGGATTAAAAATAGCGGAAACAATTAAAAAAGAAAACCAGCAGATGTATGAATTAATGACTAAAATAAATGTTAAGGGAAATTATATCGGCGATGGTGTTTATCTTGAGGCTGAAAGACCAATATTTAAGTTAAATGAAAATAATGAAATAGTTCAAGTTAGTTTTAATAATTATGATCGAGCACCATTTAGATTTGAAAAAGATTTAACGTTAAAGTTCTATGAAGCAATAAAAACATTTGATATTATTGCTAATAATAAAGATTATCAGTGGCGACACATACTTAAACCTGGAGAACTTCTAATATTTAATAATTGGCGAATACTTCATGGTAGAGGATCGTTTAATGGAGTTAGAAAAATGTCTGGATGTTATATTAACAAAGAGGATTTTGACAGCTCTTGTAAGTTAAACGGAATAAATTAATTAATAAAATTATCTAATTAAATATAATGACAAAATCCCTTTCAATGGTCTGCGCACTAGTCACAACTTTTATTTGGGGAACAGCTTTCATCGCTCAAGACACTGGCATGGATAATATCGGTCCATTAACTTTTAATTCAGCAAGATTTATTGTTGGTTTTTTTACAATATTACCACTTGCCTTATTATTTGAGAGGAAGAAAATTAAACTAGAAATACTTTCAAAATCTAAACTTTTTATAAAATATTTAGTTTTCATGGGAGTATCCCTGTTTTTGGGAACTTTTTTACAACAAAGTGCTCTCCAATATACAAATATTGCAAATGCAGCTTTTTTTACAGTATTTTACGTACCGATAGTTCCAATTTTGTTATTTTTCATCTACTCCAAAAAAGTTCATTGGAGTATATGGCCAGCAATTGGTCTTTGTATCCTTGGTGTATACCTTCTAAGTGATTTTTCTAACTCAGAAATTATGTTAGGTGATGGTCTAGTTATATTGTGCTCAGTATTTTGGGCTTTGCACATAATTTTTGCCGGTAAGTTCATGGAAGAATTTGATATCCCAATGTTTTATGCTGCACTTCAAGCATTATTTGTTGCAACACTCTCATTTATCTTTTCTTATATTTTTGAAGAATTCAATATTTCAAAAATATTAATGGAAAGTAGTTCTATCCTTTACGCAGGAGCATTATCAGGCGGTATAGCCTTTACATTACAAATGTATGCTCAAAAAAACATAGAAGAGGCACCAGCAGCAATTATTTATTCTCTCGAGGGAGTATTTGCAGCTGTAGCAGGATGGATTATTCTCAATCAATTTTTAAGTACTAATAACATGATTGGATGTTTATTAATATTGATTGCAGTAATTTCTTCTCAAATTTCACCTAGTTCTAAAAATTAGCTATAAGCAATTACAAAAAGAATTAAAGCAAGAAAAGTTCTGTAATAAACAAAAATATTTAAATTAAAATTTTTTACATAAATTAAAAAATATTTGATTGTTAAATAAGAAACTATAAATGAAAATATTATTGAATATAAAAATAATATGTTCAAATCTATATTTGCATTCATCACATCTTTCAAACTAAGTATACTTGCTCCCGCTAATGCAGGTATTGATAAGTAAAAAGATATTTTTGAAGAATCTACTCTATCGAAATTTAAAAACCTTGAAGCTGTAATTATTATACCTGATCTGCTTACACCAGGTATAACAGCTAAAATTTGAAAAATACCAATGATTAAAATATTTTTTAAACTTAAACTGGTATCAATTTTATTTTTAATACTAGATCGGTCTGCAATAAATAATAAAATACCAAATATTAATGTTGTCCATGCTATAACTTTTAAATTTCTCAAATTTTCAATTAGCCCTGATGTATAAATAAAATAACCAACAATAACTAATGGTAAAGAACCTAAAATTATAAGTAATAATAAAGACTTATTTCCTAAAATATTTACTAAATCCTTCCTAAAATAAAAAATAATTGCCAAAAGGGATCCTAAGTGAAGACTAATATCAAGTTGAAGCGAACTAATACTAAAGTTCGATACTTTTGATATAATTATAAGGTGGGCAGAGGAACTGACTGGTATAAATTCCGAAAAACCTTGTACAAACGCTAAAATTGATGCTTCTATATATTTTGAAATCATTAAGGACTTTTAATAGATAGTTAAAAGATTACCTAAATAAGGCAATCTTTTAAATGCATATCAACTATGCATAAAATAGAAAATGTAATAATATATGAGTTTTTTGAAAATATATGTCAGTATTTATTACCTAGTAATGCTTTAAGGAAATATACTTCTGGTGTATAAGGCGACTTAAATGACAAATAAAATGCTTAAGTTTGTGGATATAGGTCAACAAAATCCACCTAAAAGAGACAAATCCCAAAGAAAAGAGGATTTTGGTGAGATTTATCAGGAGTTTATTCACGAAAAAGCTAAAGAACAATCAAGTAGGTGTTCACAATGTGGTGTTCCTTTTTGTCAGGTTCACTGTCCATTAAGTAACAATATACCTGATTGGTTAAAGTTAACTGCAGAGGGAAGGTATGAAGAAGCTTACCATCTATCCCAAAGTACCAATAATATGCCGGAAGTTTGTGGAAGAATATGCCCACAAGATAGGTTATGTGAAGGAAATTGTGTTATTGAGCAATCGGGACATGGAACAGTAACAATTGGTTCAGTTGAAAAGTATTTAACAGATAAAGCGTGGGAAAATGGCTGGGTAAAACCAATAAATGTAAAAATTGAAAATGAACAAAGTGTTGGAATTATTGGAGCTGGTCCTGCAGGATTAGCTTGCGGTGAAGAATTACGCAAAAAAGGATATCAAATAACAATATATGATCGGTATGACAGAGCAGGTGGATTGTTAATATATGGAATACCAAATTTTAAATTAGAAAAACATGTAGTTGAGAGAAGAATTAAACTTTTAAAAGAAGGTGGAATAAAATTTGTTCATAATTTTGAGGTTGGTAAAGACTCTACATTGAAAGAATTACAATCAAAACATGATGCCTTATTAATTTCAACAGGTGTTTACAAAGCAAGAGAAGTTAACTTACCTGGAAATGATCTCAGTAATATTTTTCCTGCAATGGAATTCTTAACAGCTTCAAACAAAAAAGGCTTAGGCGATAAAGTTGAAATGTTTGACAACGGAACATTAAATGCGGAAGGTAAAGATGTAGTAGTAATTGGCGGTGGAGATACTGCAATGGACTGTGTAAGAACTTCTGTAAGACAAAAAGCTAAATCTGTAAAATGTCTTTATAGAAGAGATAGAGAAAATATGCCTGGATCTGCGAGAGAAGTAGGTAATGCAGAGGAGGAAGGTGTAGAATTTATTTGGCTAAGTAATCCAAAAGAGTTTAGAGGAACTAATAAAGTAAATAGTATTATTGTAGATAAAATGAAATTAACAGATCCAGATGAAAGTGGCAGAAGAAGACCTGTTGCAGAAGAAAACTCAGAATTTGAAATTAATGCTGATTTGGTGATTAAATCCTTAGGTTTTGACCCGGAAGATTTACCAGTTCTATTTCAGGAACCTAGATTACAAGTTTCACAGTGGGGAACAATAAAAGCTGACTTTGATACCTTGGAAACTAGTATACCAGGTGTATTTGCGGCTGGAGATATAGTTAGAGGAGCTTCATTAGTAGTATGGGCCATTAAAGATGGTAGAGATGCTGCGACTTCAATTGAAAGTTATCTTCAGTCAAAACAAAAAATGAAGGTTGCATAATGGATATCCAAAACAAAAATCGTAAACTTTTAAAAAAAAATTATGTTTATGATGAAACTATGGAGCATGATGCATGTGGAGTAGGCCTTGTTGCATCAACTGAGGGTCTAAAATCAAGAAAAGTAGTCGAATACGGTATTGAGGCTCTAAAAGCTGTATGGCATAGAGGTGCAATTGATGCAGACGGTAAAACTGGTGACGGAGCAGGTATTCATATTGAAATACCAAATGATTTCTTTGCGGAAAAAATTGAAATAACAGGTCATGAGCACGATAACTCAGATTTATGTGTGGGAATGATTTTCTTGCCAAGAAATGACTTTGGGGGACAAGAGCAATGCAGATCAATTGTAGAAAGTGAATTAACAAAAAAGAATTTTAATATTTATGGATGGAGACAAGTACCTGTGGATCCTTCTGTTTTAGGAGAAAAGGCAGAACAAACTAGACCTGAGATTACACAAGTTCTTTTTACTCATAATGATAAGTCAATTCATGGTAAAGATTTAGAAAGAGCTCTTTATGAAACTCGAAGAAAAATTGAAAAAGAAGCTTTAAGAAATCAATTAAACAATTTTTATATTTGTTCATTCAGCTCGAAATCAATAATTTATAAAGGAATGTTTTTAGCGGAGTCTTTATCTGATTTTTATCCAGATTTAAAAGATGAGCGTTTCATTTCACGTTATGCAATTTTCCATCAAAGATTTTCTACTAATACCGCTCCAAGTTGGGATTTAGCCCAACCTTTTAGATCAATTGCTCACAATGGGGAGATAAATACTTTAAAAGGAAATATTAATTGGATGAGAATTCACGAAGAGGAAATGTTTAGTCCTTTGTTTGATGATATGGAAAATTTAAAACCTGTAATCCCTGCAGGTAATTCTGATTCTGCGTCATTAGATAATGTATTCGAATTATTAAATATTTCTGGACATTCAGCACCTCTAGCGAAACTTATGCTAATACCAGATGCTTGGTCAAAGAAAAGTAAAGTCCTTCCAAAAGATCATCAACAACTTTTTAACTTTTTAAATAGCACAATGGAACCATGGGATGGACCTGCTGCTATAGCTGCAACTGATAATGAGTGGGTTATTGTAGGTAGTGACAGAAATGGACTAAGACCTCTCAGATATACCATCACAAGGGATAAACTTTTGTTTGCAGGTTCTGAGACAGGAATGATCGACCTAAATGAGAAGAAAATTGTTTCAAAGGGAAGATTGGGACCTGGTGAAATATTAGGAGTAAGAATTGAAAAAGGAAAAGTTTATACAAACAATCAAATAAAAAACTATTTGTCTAAAGAATACAAACACTTCAATAATCAAATAATTGAATTAGATAAATCATTAACTATAGAAAATGAAAAAAGTGAATTTTTAGGTGCTGATTTAAAAAAGATTCAACATTGTTTTGGTTATAGTCTTGAGGACTTGGAGTTAATTCTACATCCTATGGCTGAGGATGCTAAAGAAGCAACTGGGTCTATGGGAGATGACACTCCCCTTGCAGTTTTATCTGATAAATATAGGCCTCTTTATCATTATTTTAGACAGAATTTTAGTCAGGTAACCAATCCCCCTATCGATTCACTTAGAGAGAATAAGGTGATGAGCTTGAAAACTAGGTTCGGAAATTTAGGAAACATACTAGATTTTTCTAATCTTACAGAGGAAAATATTTATGTTTTAGATAGTCCAATTTTATCAAACACTCAGTTTGAAAAATTTATAAAGTATTTTGGAGATAATTATAAAATTTTAGATTGCACATTTAATACTGATCAAACTTTAGAAGAGGCTATTGAATTATTAAAAAATAACGCTGAAAAAGCAGTTAGAGAGGGTAACACCCAACTTATTTTGTCTGATAAAAATATATCTGAAACAAAATTACCAATGCCAATGTTGTTATGTATTGGTGCAATAAATACTCATTTAATAAAATTAGGCTTAAGAGGCTATGCATCAATTAATGTACAAACAGGAGATGCTCTAGATACCCATTCATTTGCAACATTAATAGGTGTTGGAGCAACAACGGTCAATCCTTACTTAGCATTTGATAGTTTATATCAAAGATATTCAAAACAGCTTTTTGGGAATTTCTCATTTGATGAGTGCGTGGGTAGATATATAAAATCAGTAAATCTTGGACTATTAAAAATAATGTCAAAGATGGGTATATCAGTTTTAAGTTCATATAGAGGTGGATGTAATTTTGAAACTGTTGGATTGAGCAGAACAATTGTAAAAGATTATTTTCCAGGAGTATTATCTAAAATTTCTGGAATAGGTTTAACTGGTATTGAAAAAAAAATAAGATCTATACATAAAGATGCATTTGATATTCACTCTAATATTTTACCAATTGGTGGAATTTACAGATATAGAAAAAATGGTGAAACTCATCAATATCAAGGAAAATTAATTCATCTTTTACAAGCAGCTGTAGGCTCAAATTCATATGAAACTTATAAAAAATATACTAAGGGTATTTATGGTTTAAAACCAATTAGTTTAAGAGATTTAATTGATTTTAAAAATCAACAGGCAATTGATATTGATCAAGTTGAGCCAATAACTGAAATCATGAAAAGATTTGGAAGTGGAAGTATGTCTCATGGAGCGTTATCAAAAGAAGCACACGAAACACTTGCCATGGGTATGAACAGAATTAAAGGAGCTTCATGTAGTGGAGAAGGCGGAGAAGATGAAGAGAGATTTAAAGTATTAGATAATGGAGATAGTGCAAATTCTAGAGTTAAGCAAATTGCTTCAGCGAGATTTGGAGTGACTATTAATTATTTAAATAATTGTAATGAGATTGAAATTAAAATTGCTCAGGGAGCAAAACCTGGCGAAGGTGGACAATTACCAGGATTTAAAGTAACTGAAGAAATCGCAAGATTGAGACATTCTACTCCCGGTGTAACTTTAATCTCACCACCACCACACCACGATATTTATTCAATTGAAGATTTAGCTCAGCTTATTTATGACCTTAAGCAAATTAATCCTAAGGCAAGAGTTGGTGTTAAATTAGTTGCCTCTTCTGGTATAGGAACTATTGCAGCAGGTGTTGCCAAAGCTAAAGCTGACATAATATTAATTTCAGGTCACAATGGTGGAACAGGTGCTACCCCACAAACAAGTGTTAAATATGTTGGTATTCCATGGGAAATGGGCCTAACAGAGGCAAACCAAGTATTAACTTTAAATAAATTAAGGCACCTTGTTACATTAAGAACGGATGGAGGAATTAAAACAGGAAGAGATGTAGTGATTGCAGCAATGATGGGTGCTGAAGAATTTGGTGTAGCAACAACTGCGTTAGTCGCGATGGGTTGTATTATGGTAAGGCAATGCCATTCTAATACATGTCCAGTTGGAGTTTGTACACAAGATGATGAATTAAGAAAAAAATTTACTGGTACTCCGGATAAAATAGTAAATCTATTTTCTTTTATTGCTCAAGAAGTTAGAGAAATTTTATCAAGTTTAGGATTTAAAAATTTAAACGAAGTAATTGGAAGAACAGATTTATTAAGACAAGTGAGTAAAGGATCGCCAAATTTAGATGACTTAGATTTAAATCCTTTATTTGTTCAAGCTGATCCCGGTACAAATAAAAGATATTGTGAAACACCAATAATAAATGAAGTTCCAGATACTTTGGACCAAAAAATTTGGCCTGAGATAGAAAGTTTAATTAATAGAAAATTGCCTTTAGAAAATATTTATGCAATCGAAAACACAGATAGGGCAGTTGGAACAAGAATTTCTTATAATCTTTATAAAAAATTTGGAAATAATAAATTAGAGGAAAATACTTTTGCTATAAATTTCAAAGGTTCTGCTGGTCAATCTTTTGGTGCCTTTGGTGTTAAAGGACTTAAATTGATATTAAAAGGTGATGCTAATGATTATGTTGCAAAGGGTCTATCAGGTGCATCTATTATAATTAAACTTCAAGATGAGAGTAATTTAATTTCAAATGAGAATACTATTATAGGGAATACAGTACTGTATGGAGCAACATCAGGATATCTTTTTGCAGCAGGACAAGCTGGCGAAAGGTTTGCAGTTAGAAATTCAGGTGCTACTGCAGTTATAGAGGGCTGTGACTCAAATGGATGTGAGTATATGACTGGAGGTTCAATAGTCATATTGGGTGATGTAGGCGATAATTTTGGAGCAGGAATGACCGGAGGTATGGCATTTATATATGATCCAAAAAGTCAATTTGCAAAAAAGGCTAATCCTGAAACAATAGTTTGGCAAACGCCTGAGACAGAATACTGGAAAAACTATCTAAAAGATTTAGTTTTAAAACATAATGAGGAAACTAACTCTAATTTATCAGCACAGATTATTGAAAATTTTGATGATGAAATTAAAAATTTCTTACAAGTTTGCCCTAAAGAAATGTTAAATAAATTAGAAAACCCTATTACAAACAAAAGTTTAGTTGGAAAAGCTAGTTAATTTTTTTGATTATAGATTTTAACTCTTTACAAATAATATTTAAATTTTTTTTCGATGAAAGGCTATGGTCTCCATTTTTTATTACTAGTAGTTTTTTTTCTGCTTTAGGAAAAATTTTTAAAACTTTTTTTGAATAAATTACTGGAACTACCTCATCCTTTTGTCCATGAACCATAGTTACAGGATTTGTATTGTGTAATTTTCTGTTAAGAACTTTATTGCTGGTTTTTTTACCGTCTATAATTAGCTGTTTTGTTATTAAATACTCATAATCACCATTTTTAATTTTTGAGATACCTTTTTTCAAAATTTCACTTTTCGTTTTTTTTGGAAATTTTTTCCACATAATTCTTGTAAGAAATTCAGGAGCAGATCCAATCCCTAAAAAACCTTTAATTTGTGAACTATAATATCTATGCATTAACAAAGAAATCCACCCACCCATGCTAGATCCAATCAGTATAAAGTCATTTTTTTTAACTATTTTACTTATTGTAATTCTCGCGTCATTTGACCATTTGGTGATGTTACCTCTTGTGAATTCTCCTGATGATCTTCCATGACCAAAGTATTCAAGAGCTAAAAATCCAAGTTTATTTTGAATGGCAAATTTTAAAAATTTCTTTGGTTTATCACCATCAATATCGGATGCAAAACCAGGTAAAAAAACCACGTAAAGATTTTTTTTATAATTATTTGCTATATATCTTAGTTTTTTATATTTAGAAATTCTTAGAAATTTATATTTTTTCATATAAAGTAATAAAGTTGACCAAGTTTATAATATTATTACCACATGCAGTCTAAATTAAAAGTCCTTCAAGTAATTCCTAAACTAGGTTACGGTGGAGCTGAAACTGGATGCTATGATATTGCTCATTATTTGCCAGAGAATAATGTTGGTTCGTATTTAATAACAAGTGGTGGTGAACTATTAAAATTTATTGATAAAAAAAAAGTTAAAGTAACAAGACTCCCAGTTCAATCTAAAAATCCAATACTTATTCTTATAAACTCCATAATTATTTCAATAATTATTTTAGTAAATGGTATTAATATTGTTCATGCTAGAAGCAGAGCCCCAGCTTGGTCATGTTTAATAGCTACAAAAATCACAAGAAGAAAATTTGTTACAACTTTTCACGGAACGTACAATTTTAAAAGTAGACTTAAAAAATTCTATAATTCTGTTATGGTTAGATCAGATTTAATTATTGCAGGATCAAATTTTATATTTTCACACATAAAAGAAAATTATTCAGAGTACTTATCAGATAAAAAAAAGTTGCTCTCGATTTTTCGTGGCATTAATACAGACTATTATGATGCGTCTACAACTCTTGAAAATGATCAAGATAACTTATTCAAATCATGGAATTTAATTGTTGGCAAAAAAATAATTTTATTACCTGGAAGACTTACTGCCTGGAAAGGACAAGAAATGTTTTTAGAAGCTTTAAATAAAGTAAATATTCAATTAGGCAACGATGCTTTCATTGCTGTTATTCTCGGTAACGATCAAGGGCGAGACCTTTACAAAAAAAAACTTACTAGACTTGTCGAGCAATACAGACTTACAAAACAAATCAGATTTATCGACCACTGTAAAAATATGCCATTGGCCTACAAAATTTCAGATATCGTTATTTCTGCATCGATAGAACCAGAAGCATTCGGCAGAGTGTCAGTTGAAGCACAATCTATGCAAAAAATGATTATTGCAAGTAACTTAGGAGGATCTAATGAAACTGTGATAAACGGAAAAACTGGAATTTTATTTGAAGCAGGAAACTCCGATGAATTATGTGAAAAAATAATTAAAGTAATGAATATGGACCCTAATGAGATAAGTAAAATAGGTGATAATGGAAGAGAAAATGCTGTAAAAAAATTTAATGTTGAAAAAATGTGTTTTTCTACTTATTCAGAATACAAAAAACTATTTAATTAATGCCAGATATTACATTACCAGACGGAAAAAAAATTAATTTTGAAAAAAGTATTTCGGGATTTGAAGTTGCAGAAAAAATTAGCAAATCTCTATCAAAGCAAGCTTTATTAATAAGCGTTGATGGAGAATTAAAAGACTTAAATCATAGTATTTACAAAGACTCTTCAATTAAGATATTTACATCAAAAGATAAAGAAGGGTTAGAGACTATAAGACATGATACTGCTCACATACTCGCTATGGCAGTTCAAGAATTATTTCCAGGGACACAAGTTACAATAGGGCCAGTTATTGAAGATGGCTTTTATTACGATTTTGCAAGAAAAGAACCTTTTACAACAGAAGATTTAGAAAAAATTGAAAACAAAATGAAAGAAATAGTAGATCGAGATGAAAAAACTTACAGAGAGGTTTGGAAAAGAAATGATGCTATCGAACATTTTAAAAAAAAGGGAGAAATATATAAAGCTGAGATAATAGAAAGTATTCCAGAAGGTGAAGATGTGTCCTTATATTTTCATGGAGATTGGCATGATTTATGCAGAGGCCCTCATTTAAGTTCAACTGGCAAAATTGGCAAATATTTTAAATTAACAAAAGTCTCAGGTGCTTATTGGAGAGGCGATTCTAATAATGAAATGTTGCAAAGAGTCTACGGAACAAGTTGGTCTACGCAAAAAGAGTTAGATGATTATTTAAATAGAATAGAAGAAGCCGAAAAAAGAGATCACAGAAAAATTGGTAAAGAAATGGATTTGTTCCATTTCAGAGAAGAAAGTCCCGGATCTGTATTTTGGCATCAAAAAGGTTGGAGTTTATTCCAAAAACTTATTTCATATATGAGAATGAAACAAGAAACAGCAGGGTATCAAGAAATAAATACTCCAGAAATATTAGATCGCTCACTGTGGGAGAAATCTGGTCATTGGGAAAAATTTGGAGCCAATATGTATACTTCTACTACACCTGATGAAAAAGTATTTGCAATAAAACCAATGAATTGTCCAGGTTGCGTTCAAGTTTTTAATCAAGGTTTAAAAAGTTATCGAGATTTACCACTTAAAATGTCAGAATTTGGAAAGGTTCATAGGTATGAACCTTCAGGTGCACTTCATGGGTTATTGCGTGTTAGAGCTTTCACTCAAGATGATGCACATATTTTTTGTACTGAGGAACAAATTACTGAAGAATGTTTAACTGTAACTAATTTAATTTTGGAAATTTATAAAGATTTAGGATTTGAAGAAGTAATTTTAAAATATTCTGATAGACCAGAATTAAGAGTTGGTGACGATCAGGTTTGGGATAAATCAGAGGCCGCTTTATTAGAAGCAATTAAAGCAACAAAATTAGAATATTCTATTAATAAGGGCGAAGGAGCTTTTTATGGTCCAAAAATAGAATTTGTTTTAAGAGATGCAATTGGAAGAGATTGGCAATGTGGAACTTTGCAAGTAGATTTAAACTTACCAGGTAGATTAGGCGCCTCATTTGTTGATAGCGATGGAAATAAAAAAGTTCCTGTAATGCTTCACCGAGCTTTATTTGGATCATTAGAACGGTTTATTGGAATTTTAATTGAAAATTATTCAGGGAAATTACCTTTTTGGCTTTGTCCAGTTCAAACAATAGTAATTCCTATCTCGAGTGATTTTGATGATTATGCAAAAGAAGTAAATAGCCAGTTAAAAAAAGCAGGGATTTCTTCTGAAGTAGATTTAAAAAATCATAATTTAAATTATAAAATAAGAGAACATTCATTAACTAAAGTTCCAATGCTACTAATATGTGGAAAAAAAGAAGTTGACAGTAACACAGTAACTATTAGAAGATTGGATTCTAAAAAACAAGAAACTATGGATTTAAAAGAATTCTTAAAAAAATACTCTGCTCTTAATAAAGCACCTTCAATCTAAGTGGCAGATTTTAAACAAAATTATTTCCAGAGAAGAACAAAATCTAGAGGCCCTAGAACAAATCAAAGAATAACTTCGCAAGATGTTCAAGTTATAGCAAGCGATGGTGATAATTTAGGAATTCTAAATTTACAAGATGCTATTAGTAGAGCTAAGGAACAAGGTTTAGATTTAATTGAAATCGCTCCTAATGCAAAACCTCCTGTGTGCAAAATTATGGATATGGGAAAATATAAATATGATGCACAAAAAAAAGCAAACAAAGCAAAGAAAAAACAGAAAAAGATTGAACTAAAAGAAATTAAATTACGACCAGTTACAGAAGTTCACGATTATTCATTTAAAATAAAAAATGCACAAAAATTTATTGCAAAAGGTGACAAGGTAAAATTTACAATTAGGTTCAAAGGTAGAGAACTTCAGCATTCTAGTTTAGGGCATGAGCTTATGGATAAGATAAAAATAGATATGGAAGCAATTGGACGTGTAGAACTTCAGCCAAAGTTTGATGGCAAGCAAATGATCATGGTTATTCAGCCTTTATAAGCTATATTTGTAGTTGTAAATTAATAACAATATTTGTATAACCCCCACAAAAATTATGCCTAAATTAAAAACAAAAAGTTCAGCAAAAAAAAGATTTAAAGTATCTGCAAGAGGAAAAGTTATAACTGCTCAAGCGGGTAAAAGACATGGCATGATAAAAAGAACTAATTCACAGATAAGAAAGCAAAGAGGAACTACGGTACTATCTAAACAAGATGGAAAAATTGTAAAATCTTACATGCCGTATAACTTAAGAGGATAAAATGGCTAGAGTAAAAAGAGGTGTAACAAGCAGAGCTAAACATAAAAAAGTATTGAAAGCTGTTAAAGGTCAGTGGGGAAGAAGAAAAAACACTATAAGAGCTGCAAGACAGGCTATGGAAAAAGCTATGCAGTATGCCTACAGAGATAGAAGAAATAAAAAAAGAGATTTTAAATCGCTGTGGATTACGAGGATTAATGCTGGGGTAAGAGCTGAGGGTATGACTTATTCCAAGTTTGTAAATGGTTTAAGCAAATCTGGTATTAAAATTGACAGAAAAATACTTGCTGAAATTGCTTATGATAATCCTGAAGCATTTAAAACTATAGTTAAAAAAGCTCAAGCAGCATTGAACTAATATTCATTGTTGTTTTTCTAGAGTTAACAAATATTCTACAAATATGTCCGATATTAAAAAAATTAGAAACGAGTATTTGAATAAACTAGACAGTGATTTAAATATTGAAAGTGTAAATCAAATAAAAACTGAATTATTTGGTAAAAACGGAAAGATTTCTAATTCTTTTAAAACATTAGGGTCTTTGCCAAATGATGAAAGAAAAAAATTTGCATCAGACTTAAATTCAATAAAAGATGAACTACAAGATAAAATAGACTCTAAACTTCAAGAAATTGAAATAAAAGAGATTAACTCTAAACTTGAAAATGAAAAAGTAGATGTAACATTACCCGAAAGAGAATTTACTCGAGGAAAAATACATCCCGTTTCACAAGTAATTGACGAGATATCATCAATATTTTCAGAAATTGGATTTAGTGTTGAAGAAGGTCCAGATATAGAGAATGAGCATTACAATTTTACTGCATTAAATACTCCTGACAATCATCCAGCGAGGGATATGCATGACACTTTTTATTTAGATAATAATAAAGAATTATTATTAAGAACCCATACATCTCCAGTACAGGTTAGAACAATGTTAAATGGAAAACCTCCATTTAAGATTATAGCACCAGGCAGAACATATAGATCTGATAGTGATCAAACTCATTCTCCTATGTTTCATCAAGTTGAGGGCCTTCATATTGATAAAGATATAAATATGGGTCATCTAAAAGGATGCTTGAATTATTTCATAAAATCATTTTTTGAAGTGGATAAAATTAAAATGAGATTTAGACCTAGTCACTTTCCTTTCACTGAACCATCTGCAGAAGTAGATATTGGTTATGAGGTGAAAGATGGAAAAATAGTGATTGGCGAAGGAGATAAGTGGTTAGAAATTCTAGGTTGTGGCATGGTACATCCAAACGTACTTAAAAATGTTAAAGTAGATCCAGATAAATACCAAGGTTATGCTTTTGGAATTGGTATAGATAGACTTGGAATGCTCAAGTATGGTATAAATGATTTAAGAGCTTTTTTTGAGACTGATTATAGATGGCTTAATCATTTCGGTTTTGATCCATTAGATGTACCTTCAAATTATAGAGGCCTGAGCAGATGAAATTCACAGTAGGTTGGCTAAAGGACCATCTAGATACAAAAGAAAAGGATAATGATTTAATTACAAAACTAACAGATGTTGGTCTTGAAGTTGAGAGTTTTGATAACTTAAGTTCAGATTTAGATAATTTTAAAGTAGCAAAAATTATTAATGCTGAACAGCATCCAAATGCAGATAGACTCAGAATATGTGATGTTGATATTGGTGAGCAAAACACGGTTAAAGTTGTATGTGGAGCACCTAATGCAAAAAAAGATCTTTTGACTGTTTATGCAGGCCCTGGATCAATAATTCCAAAAAATAATATGAAACTCACAGTTAGTAAAATTAGAGGAGTAACCTCTTACGGAATGCTATGTTCTGAGTCTGAATTGAACTTATCAGATGAAAGTGAGGGAATAACAGAACTAAAATTAAGTAATTATTCAGATAAAATAGGTAAAATTTTTTTAAAAATAATACCGAAAAAGTTATTGATTTGTCGATAACACCTAATCGTCCTGATTGTCTAGGGGTAAGAGGTGTAGCTAGAGATCTTGCAGCTGCTGGAGCTGGTAAATTAAAAAAAATTTCACTTAAAAACATTAAAAAAAATGGATCTCAAAAAATTAAAGTTTCAATCACAAAAGATAAAAATCAAGGTTGTACAGTATTTGGTAGTTGCTTAATTCAAGGTGTTACTAATCAAGAAAGCCCAAGGTGGCTTAAAGAAAAAATTATTTCACTTGGCCAAAAACCAATTTCAGCAATTGTTGATATTACAAATTATGTGATGTTAGATTTAAATAGGCCTATGCATGCATATGATGCAGATAAAATTGATAAGGAAATTATTGTAAGAAATTCTAAAAAAGGTGAAACTTTTGAAGCCCTTGATAATAAGGAATATAAATTGGAGGATGATATGTGTGTTATTTCAGATAAGTCTGGAGTTTTAGGCTTAGGAGGAATCATTGGAGGCACTCGTTCTGGTACTGAGATTAATACCAAAAATATTTTATTAGAATCTGCATATTTTTTGCCTAGATCTATTAGAAAAACTTCAAAATTGTTAAATATTGATACAGATGCAAAATTTAGATTTGAAAGAGGGATTGATCCTCAATCAATCGAGTTAGGCTTAACAAAAGCTGCTCAACTTATTTCAGAGATTTGTGGAGGCAAAATAAGTAAATTCGATATACAAAACAAAGATAAGCATGAAAAAAATAAAATTAAATTCAATATCTCTTTATTTGAAAAAATAACTGGTTTTAAAGTAAAAGATAATGAAATAATTGAAATTTTAATTGATCTAGGATTTGAAGTTTCTAAGAAGAAATTAGAATTAGATTTAAAAATACCTACTTGGAGACCGGATATAACTCAACCAATTGATATAGTTGAGGAAATAGTAAGAATAAAAGGATATGAGAATATAGAGACCTTAGAGCCTGAAAAAACTAGAATAAAAGATATATTAAACAAACAGCAGAAACTCTTTCACTTTCTACAACGCTCTGTAGCATCAAAAGGTTATTTTGAAACTGTAACCTGGTCATTTACAGATTCTAAAATAAATAATCTTTTCAAAGAAAATTTAAAAGAAATTAAAATAGTAAATCCAATAAGTTCAGATTTAGATGTTTTAAGAAATTCAATTTTTTCAAATTTGATTTTTTACTTAAAGAAAAATTTAGATAGAGGGTTTAAAGATATTTCACTTTTTGAAATTGGCCCAATTTTCAAGGATAGTAAGCCAGGGCAGCAACTAACGGTAATTGGTGCTATAAAATCTGGAAAAATATCAAGATTAAACTGGAACGAAAAAGAAAGACCAGTTGATGTCTTTGATGTAAAAAAGGACGTTATTCAGACATTAGTAGAAGCCGGATATGATAGACAAAGTATTTTAATACGAGATAAATCTCCTTCTTATTATCATCCAGGTAAAGCTGGCTCTGTCTATCTTGATAAGGATGATATAGAGCCTGTTGCTTATTTTGGAGACATACATCCAAATATTATCAAAAGCTTGATATAAAAACTGAAGGATTAGTTGGTTTTGAAATTTATCTAGATCATTTGAAAGACAATAAAGTAAAACTTAAAGACCAAAAGTCTAATTTTGAATACTCTGACTATCAAAAATCAGAGAGAGATTTTGCCTTTGTGGTAGATAAAAATTTTAAAGCGCAAGACTTGATAGAAATTATATCATCAATTGATAAAAATTTAATTAGATCAATTAAAATTTTTGATATTTATGAAGGTGAAAATATTCCAAATGGTAAAAAGTCAAT
>JBJLDU010000001.1:0-67207 GCA_045566995.1 Candidatus Pelagibacter sp. | reverse complement strand
ATAAATTCTGAACTTTTTTTTGCTATATAACCTGTAATCCCGTGCTCTACCCTTTCGCTTAAGGAGCCAATACCCATTGTAACAATGGGAATACAAAGCTCTCTAGCTTCTTCAGCTGCTAAACAATAAACCTCTCCTTTATGACCTGGATTAAGCATTACTCTAGCTGTTGATAATTCATTTATTAATTTAGACTTATCAGCTTTAGTTCTTAATCTAATTCCTAATTTAATTTGTTCATGTGAAAGATTGTAAGGTGGATTAATATATAAATTTGATTCAAATGTTTTGGGACTAATTTTGGTCCAACAATTTAGCAAAAAATCTAAGTTTCTATCTGATCTAGTTGTAAATATAGCTTTTTTTGGAGGTATGAAGTTCTCATTAATTTTGAAATTTATAAATTCATAGTCAACAGCTAAAGGAAGAATCTTTTTACCAAACATAGACGTAAAAAAACTTCTATTTCTATGATGATATTCGCCTTCAAGAATTATTTTTGGTTTATATTTTAAAAAAGAAAAAAGTTGTTTTTTTCTAATAAACTTTTCGATAGGTTGAATACTGTGTGACCACAAATAATTTTTTTTACAATTAAATAGTGATAATAAATTAACGTCTGACATACTAATTAATACATCTGGCTGATCGTCAAGTGAAATGTTGTTTATATTAATCCACTCCACATTGTTCAACTTTTTATACGTTTTTTGTATTATTAAAAACTTTAACAATTAAATTTTTAAAGTTACCCAATTCATTCGATATATTAATTAAAGTTTTTTCTGAACCACCTATAAAAGATTCATTAATATCAGAACAATTAAATGGAACTGATTTTTCAACAAAGTAAATCCTTTTCATAAAATTTGATTTTTTAATTTATCTATAGTCTTATTAATATCTTGGTTAAGAAAGGAAAAACTGAAATTCATACCCTGGCACCATTCTGAATAACTAATCTTTTGGTGATAAATATCAGCAGAACTATTTATTTTAAAATTAAAAAGATTATGACATTTCACATTATGAAAAAAACAAATATGACTTACAATTCCTTCTTTTGCTATACTTAGTGTAGATTTTTTAATTAAATGAAACATGTCAACACCATTTAATTCTTTTAAATAATATATATTATTAATTTTAGGAATTTCGTGTTTATAATTATTGTTTAAATCTATATGTGAGAAGTTATCTAAAAAAAATCTTTTGTATTCATTGCTTATCCTGGTATCTTCTATGTCGGAACAAAATAAAACCTTTTCATGTTTGCTTTTTAAGAAATTTAAAAAAAGCTTAATATTATTTTTTGACCACTTTAATTCATCGAAAAATTTATACCTAAATTGAAAAAAAATATATTTTCCTGAAATCAATCTATCAATATTAGGGTTAATTTGAGGTATAATGAGATTATTGCAATTTTGGTCTAAAATTATATTATCATCAATTAATTGTTCCTGTAGTTGTCTGTAACTATATTTGTTAATTTCTGTTCTACTAACAATTCTATATTTATAAAGAAATCTTCTTAGAAACTTATTAGGTCGATCTCTTTTTTTTCCATTATATACAATGGCATAAAATTTTGTTTTTCTTAAGAATAAAGGTAGAAAAAAAAAGAAACTTTTAGGTGAAATTATATATATCTTTTCATATTTGTTAACAATTACATCAAATAAAATTTTTATCTTATCTAATACACTTAGATTATAGTTAACTTTTTTAATATTGGATTTTTTAAAAAAAAAACTAAATGAATAATTTAATTCAGATAGATATATTTTTGTATTGTCAAAATCTCTTACTATTGAAGATATTAATTTTAGTGAGGTAAATAAATCACCTGCTCTGTCGTTTTTTAAAATTAAAATCTTGGACATTTAAAATATTATTCCCAGTAATACTTTGAACTTATTCCTAAAGATCGATCAATAATATATCTCGCTACCAGTGATGAATTAAAATGCCTGTGGTATTTTTTGTGACCCTTTTTAGCTATTTTGCGTCTCTGAATGTCATCTTTACTATATTTAATAATTTTATTCGATAAATCAGTTAAATCATCATAAAAAATCATTTCATCTTTATCAAAAAAATCACTAAATTTTGTTTTTTTGTGGATAAATGTAAGAAGCCCATTGCCCATTAATTGAGCAATTCTATCACTGCTATAGTATTTAACAGGTTGCCCCCTACTTAAATTAAGTGCCATTTTTGAATTTGATAGTTTATTTAAAAATTCTTCCCCCCAAATTGGTTGGACCCCGTACATACCGTAAGTATCAAATTTTATGTTTTTAGTTTTTTTTCTTAGTTTTGTGATAAATATTTCTCTTTCATCATTTTTACCATATCGCAAGTTTCCTCTGTGAACACCATGACTGATTGCATAGAATATATCAAAATCATGTGAATTATTAAAATTTGTTAAATAATCTAATGATTTATCGCAAGGATTTGGCATGTAATAGGGATTTTTAATTTTAAAATCAATTGCATCAGGAGATGTTGTTACAAAAGTAGTGTCACAAATTGAATTCTTATCTAATAGTCGTTCTTTATTTTTTTCATAGTCTGGACCTTTTTTTGAAAGAGGGTCTAAAAACCATTGACAAATTTTCAATTGAGAAATTTTTTGTTTAGCGTTAAGCAAAGTTTCTGGCTTTACTCTGTCGGCATGGCCAAGAACAATTAGATTTGGTTTAAAATTTTCAATCGTATTTTTAATTAACTTATTAAGATATTTTGAACCAGACGGGTCTACAATCGATTTGGTATAGCTAATTAAATCTCTATCTGATAAACTCAATACGTTGTGACCTTCTCTTATTAATCCATTATTAATTCTAATTCCTGTATTATACTGAAGTCGTCCAAAATACCTTTGGTTAAAATTTGTAACATGTAAGATTCTCAATTTCGAATTTTTATTTATATTAAATATAGAATTATCTATTAATCTAGATCTAATTTTGTCAATTATTTTTGAAACATATTCATGTGTAAGAAAAAAAGATTTGTAATTTAAATACTGAATTTTTTTTCTATATTCAGTATTTAGAATTAGGCTCTTAATTAGTTCATATAATGAATCTGAATTTAAATTATTTAAAATAATTGGATTTTTTGTAGTTTCTGTTAAGCCACCTCTATTAGTTATTATGGTTGCACAGCCTACGCTGCAAGCCTCAAGACTAGTTCTTCCAAAAGGTTCGTCCCATCTAGAGCACGCAACTGAAATACTTGATTTTTTCAGCAAATTTAAAACAAAATTATTATCTTTAAAACTATATATTTTTAAATTTTCATGCTTAAAAAAAAGTTTTTCTCTAGGCTCATCTCCTACTACAACAGACTTCCAATCAGGAAATTCATTAAGTACTTTTATAATCGATTTACCAAAAATATCATAACCTTTTGCGGAGTTAAGTTTTCCAACAAAAGTAATAATATTCTTTTTAATTTTTAAATTTACATTAATTTTTTTGGTTGACTGGAAGCAAATACCAAATTTAGAAACGAACATATCTTCGCTAATATCTTTAAAAAATTGATTTTTGGTCCAACTACTATTAAAAAAAATATACTCACATTTATTTAATAATTCTTTTCTTTCTTTAATGGATTTTGAACCTGATATGTCTAATGGACTATTATGAAAATAGAGAATAATTTTAGACTTAAGTTTATCCTTTATTTCTGCAACATATTTTGGACGATTGTGTATTTCAATAATATCAGGTTCATTATTTTTCTGTAGATCTATAAATTTTGATAAATATTTTTTATTGCTGCTTGACAATATACTTTTATTTATAGAAATATTTTTATAATTTGTTGATAAGTATTTTTTACTCTTAGTGTTTCCCCAAATAGTTATATTTTTTTTAAACTTTGAATATTTATAAAGATTAGAAACATGGATTGATACAGCTCCTGAAAAACTTGGAGAATAGTTCTCTTTATAGGGTAGTAATGTGGCGATTTTCATTTTTTTTTAAATAATTTTCTTTAAGGTATTTTCTGTATTTATAATTCTTTTTTAATCTATATTCTTCCTTCATAGCTAAACTTTTAGTTGAAAATTTCCTTTGAAATATAACTTTCCATTTTGTCCCTTTTGTAAATTTAGCACCTTTTGAGGAATTATGTAAATTCAATCTTTTATTAATATTATTAGTATAGCCTACATAAGTAATATATCTATTTAATCTCTTGGTTATTAATAAATAGATATAAAAATTCATGAAATTTCTTCAAATATAAAAATAAATAATTATAAACTATTAATCAATTTAATAATAATAAAAATATGTTTCCAAGAAAATATAACAAGCAAAATAAATTTAAAAGATTTTTACTTAAATTATTAAATGTTTATGCCTATGAAAAAGAAACTTTAAATATTGTTAATCCTAACTATAAAAATCATTTTGGAAATATATCTAAAATAAATGATAAATCTTTCAATTTTTCTCAAGGTTATTTAAATTTAACTAGAAAAATTCATAAATTAGATATTTTTTTTAGATATGCACCTAATTCTAATCTTTATAATTCTAAAGGTAGTTGGAAAAGAATTATTCCAAAAATTAAAAAAGAAGATCTTATATTAACATGCCTATTAAGTTTAAAAGAATCAATATTATATTTTTTAAAAAATAATAAATTAGAAATCTCTTTGCATCTTATTTCTGATAATTCTAATCAAATATTTGATCAAAAATTATATAATTTAATTGATAACAAGGAATTTAAGGTGTTATCAAAAAAAACTTTGATTTCTGGTAATAGAGGGTCTTATTTAGAATGTTGTAATCAAGCTGAAGATGCAGATGATTTGATTTTTTTTATAGAGGACGATTATTTGTTTGAAAAACATTGCTTGGAAGAAATGCTTTTAACTTTTTCTAGAATTTCAACAATTTTAGGAGAAGATGTAATTATGTGCCCAAGTGATTATAGTTTTTTTTACGACTCACTTTATTCAACAAACCTGTTCATAGGAAAAGATTACAGGTGGCGTATTGTTGGAGAAACACTATTGACCTTTATGTTTTCAAAAGAAATATTTCAAAAAAACAAGCTAATAATAAGAAAAGTTGGTGAGACTATCAATGAGCCATTTGAAAAACCACTTCATGAATTATATAAAAACAAAACATGTTTAGCTCCAGTGAGCACATTATCATACCATATATCTAGAGGCGTACCCTCTGTGAATGAAGATTGGATATCCTTATGGAATGAATGTTTTAAAAAATATAAAAATTCTATCCAGCAATAACTGCTAATAAAAGTAATGCTACAATATTTGTTATTTTTATCATTGGATTAACTGCAGGTCCTGCTGTATCTTTATAAGGGTCACCAACCGTGTCACCTGTTACAGCTGCTTTATGCGCCTCAGAACCTTTTCCGCCAAATTTACCATCTTCAATATATTTTTTAGCATTATCCCAAGCACCACCACCAGCTGTCATTGATACTGCAACAAATAATCCAGTAATAATTACACCAAGTAACATTGCTCCAAGAGCTGATAAAGCAGCAACTTGCCCACCAATAAAATAAATTACTATGTATAAAACAATTGGTGAAAGTATTGGCAGTAAAGACGGTATAATCATTTCTTTAATTGCAGCCTTAGTCAATAAATCAACTAGTTTACCGTAGTCTGGTTTTGCTTTACGTTTCATGATACCTGGTATTTTTTTAAATTGTCTTCTCACTTCAATTACAACAGCTCCACCAGCTCTACCTACTGCCTGCATGCCCATAGAACCAAATAAATATGGCAACATTCCACCTATTAGAAGACCAACAACAACAAATGGGTTAGATAAATCAAAAGTGACCACAATACCTTCAAGGTTTGATCCAGCAACTTTTGAAAAATGTTTAATATCTTCCGTGTATGCTGCAAATAAGACTAAAGCGCCAAGTCCAGCTGAACCTATCGCATAACCTTTAGTAACTGCTTTAGTTGTATTACCTACTGCATCAAGTGCATCAGTAGTTTTACGAACATTTTTAGGAAGGTTTGACATTTCTGCAATACCTCCTGCATTATCAGTAACTGGTCCATAAGCGTCTAAAGCAACAACCATTCCTGCCAGAGCAAGCATTGTAGTGACTGCTATTGCTATCCCGTATAATCCAGCAATATGGTTTGTCCACAGTATTCCACCAACAATAATCAATGCTGGTACTGCAGTAGCTTCCATCGATACAGCAAGACCTTGAATTACATTTGTACCATGCCCGGTTGTTGATGATTTAGCTACACTTTTGACAGGCCTATAATCAGTTCCAGTGTAATATTCTGTAATCCAAATTATTAATCCTGTTATTATTAAACCTATAATTCCACATAAATATAAACTTAAACCATTAAATGATTTTCCATTTACTACATATTCTGTGCCAAAACCTATGACATGTTTAGTTATTGGAAATAATATTATTAGAGAACTTATCGCAGTAATAACAAAACCTTTATACATAGCTTTCATAATGTTTTTATCACTACCAAGGGTAACAAAGAAAGTTCCTAAAATAGAAGTTAAAATACAAGCTCCACCAATAGCCAAAGGATAAATCATCATATTTAAATCATTTACAAAGAATATAGAAGAAAGGACCATGGTAGCAACTATAGTAACAGCATATGTTTCAAAAAGGTCAGCTGCCATACCAGCACAATCACCAACATTATCTCCAACGTTATCAGCAATAACTGCAGGATTTCTTGGATCGTCTTCAGGAATTCCAGCTTCAACTTTTCCAACTAAATCAGCACCTACATCAGCACCTTTTGTAAAAATACCACCACCCAGTCTTGCAAAAATAGAAATCAATGATGCACCAAATCCTAATGCAACAAGAGCATTAACAATTTCTCTTTCATCAATACCAGTTTTAACTAGAAAATAATAATAAACTGCAATTGAAAGCAGTGCCAATCCAGCAACAAGCATTCCAGTAACAGCACCAGATTTAAATGCTATTGACAAGCCACTTGCCAAACTTTTTTCTTGATGCCTCAGCAGTTCTAACATTAGCTTGAACAGAAACTAGCATCCCAACATAACCAGCAATTCCTGACAAGGTTGCACCAATTAAATAACCCAAACCAACTAAAGGACTAAACAAAAATGTAATAATTATTAGCACTACCACGCCAACCATTGCAATAGTTTTATATTGTCTATTTAAATATGCCCTAGCCCCTTCTTGGATTGCAGAAGCAATTTCTAGCATTTTAGCGTTGCCTGAGCTTGAATTTAAAATATTTCTACCTGTTATAAAACCATAAACGATGGATAAAATTCCAGCCGCTATAATATAATACATTATTGTTTCAGTTGATGAGTTCATTAGTTCCTTTGTTAATTAAAGTTATGAAAAATATGTAATACAAAATATGAAATAAAACGCAATATTTAACTTTATTAGAAAATATGAGAATATCCCTCATTATATGTAGGTTTTATTCGCTTATCACCATTAATAATTTCATTATTTTTTGCGACTTTAGTTAAATTGCCAATTAAAGTTACTTTTTGATTCATCTTTTTGAAAATTTTTTGAATATAATTTCTCTTTGACTTAGGGGATGTAAAAATAATTTGATAATCATCGCCCTTTGAAATGAAATTGATTTTTTTTTTTTTAAATTTGTTAAGATAATTTGTCATATTTGATGAAATTGGAATTTTACTTAGATCAACTTTATAAAATAGTTTACTCTTGTTAATAAGTTTGCTTAAATCTCCAAATAGTCCATCAGAAATATCAATAGAGGATGTGGCTAAATTGATAAGTTTTGAACTAGCCTGTATTGGCAAGTCAGGCAAATAGTATTTTTTAGTAAAATAATTATTTTTTTTTCTATTTAGAAAAATTTTTTTTTTTAAAATCTGTAATCCTAAATAACTATCACCAATATTTCCTGTAACATATATATCATCGCCACTCTTACACTTATTTCTTTCAATTATTTGCTTAGAGTAACCTAATGACATAATTGTAAAGGTTAATTTTTTTGATTTTGTAGTGTCACCACCAGATAATTTGATATCAAATTTCTTTTGCTCTTTTTTAAGACTTTTAGATATTAGATTAAGATTTTTTTTTGAAAATGATTTATTATTTCCACTAGCACCTATAAAAATAAACTTTGGTTTTACACCTTTACAATACAAATCTGATATTGAGGACCTTACTACTTTTTTAATTACTAAATCTGGACTACTAAAGTTAAGAAAATGAACACCCTCTACATAAGTATCAATAGAAACAACAACCTTGCGTTTTTTATCAAAAAAAACATCATCATTTAAACCTAATGCCGATGGGTTGTTATAAGATAATTTTTTAAAGTATTTTTGAATTAGATCAAACTCATTCATTGCTAATTCTAATTTTTTTTGAAATTTTATCTAATAATGCATTAAGGTATTTAGTTTGTGAGTCTTCTATAAAAAAATTTGATGCTTTCAGATATTCATTAATTATAATTTTAATTGAAGTATTTGGCTTATATAAAAATTCAAAAATTGCACTTTTTATAATTATTTGAAAAACTTTATCCATATTTTTAATCTTAAGATCTTGATCTAAATGATTATTGATCTCAGTATTTATTAATTCTTCTCTCTCAATAGTACCATTTACAATATCTTTAATAAATTTTTTAAATCTATGTTTTGGAAAAGTTATATTTTCTTCGCTATTAAAAAGTTTTCCATAAAGTTTTTGTATGATTATTACTCTTGGATTTCTTTGAGGAGAAAATTGAACAGTCATAAGTTATTGATTTAAAACTGATATGATTGCCTCTGCCGCTTCAGCTCCTTTCTTGCCACGAGCATTAGCTTGCTTTTTGTTTAGGCATGTAATTACACCATTGCCAACAGGTTTTTTAGATGTAATTGATAATGTCATTAATGCATCAGTAGTAGCTTTAGATATAAAATCAAAATGAGGTGTTTGACCTTTAATCACACATCCCAAGGCAATAAATCCGTTAAATTTGTTTAAATTTTTTGCAATAGTTACTGGAATTTCAAACGCACCTGGCACTTTTATTACAACTATATTAAATTTATTTTTTATTTTATTTTTTGCACTATTTAGTAATGATTTAGAAATATTTTCATAATAACTTGCAACAACGATTAGAATTTTTTTTTTCACTTTATAATCTCTTGTTTTTTAATTTTAATTCCGTAACCTTCTAAACCTATTACCTTTTTTTTTGACCTAGTAACAAGTATCATATTTTTAATATTTAAGGATTTAATTATTTGAGCGCCGATACCATAGTTTCTAATCAATTTATCATGACCTTTTTTATAAAAAGTTTTACTTTTATACTGTTTGAGTGTTTGTGTGACTGATTTTAAATTAGGGTCTCTAATAAATACTAGAACACAATTGTTGTATTTTTTAAAATAAGTGATTGTTTTGTCAAATGAATTAGGTAATTTTTGATTAATTAGATAATTTTGAACTACATTTGATGATATTACTCTTAATCTAGGAACGGCTCCTTTTTTTAAATTTCCTTTAATCAATGCAAAGTTTTCTGATCCATCAAGAATATTTTCAAATACTTTAATTTTAAATTTTTGTTTTTGCACAATTATTGAGGAAGTTTTCTTTAATTTAATAAGTTTCTCTCTTTTTAATCTATAAGCTATTAAATCCTCAATCTTACCTATTTTGAGTTTATGTTTTTTAGCAAAATTGAATAATGTTTTACCCGTTGCCATTTTTCCATCATCTGCCATAATTTCACAAATAACTGCTGAATTATTTTTTTTAGCAAGTTTTGATATATCGACAGAAGCTTCAGTATGACCTGCCCTAACAAGCACACCCCCATCTCTAGCTATAACTGGGAACACATGGCCTGGAGAAACAATATCATTTTTTTTTGCATTTCTATTAGAGGCAACTTTAATTGTTCTAGCGCGATCATAGGCAGATATACCTGTTGTTACCCCCTTTTTAGCCTCTATAGAATATGTGAAAGCAGTTTTACTTCTAGATTGATTTACTGGTGAAGCTAAAGTTAATCCAATTTTTTTTGATTGTGCATTATCCATTGCCAAACAAATCAATCCTCTTGCATGCTTAGCCATAAAATTAATATGTTTAGGATTAACAGCGGATGTAGAAATTACTAAATCACCTTCATTTTCCATTTCTTCATGTTTGCTCTCATCATCAACAAGAATATACATTCCATTCTTCTTAACTGTCTTAATAATACTTTCTATCGAGCTAAAATTAGTTTTTTTCATTGATAAATTTTTTTACATATTTAGACATAATATCTATTTCAACATTGACTAAATCATTTATTTTTAGTTTGATTAAATTAGTTAATTTTAATGTGTGTGGTATAATCCATATTTCAAAAGAATTCTTTTTTATTTTAGATATTGTAAGTGAAACTCCATTAATAAGTATTGAAGCTTTTTCAACTAATTGCTTCTTAAGTGATTTTGTTATTTTAAAATCAAAAATAATTGATTTATCTACTTTCTTAATACTTTTTACAGAACAGACAGTGTCAACATGACCTTGGCAAATATGACCTGAAATATCATTACCAAATTTTAATGGTTTTTCTAAGTTAATTTCATCTCCAATTTTAATATTTCTAAATTTTGATTTAACCAACGTTTCATTTGATAGATAAAATTCTAAAATTTTGTTTTTATAAGAAATTAAAGTAAGGCAAACTCCATCACAAGAAATTGAAATACCAAGATTTTTATTCGATAGCCTCAATGAAGATTTTATAAATAAGTTTATGCCTTTAGCTCTTTTTTTGATGTTACTAATTTTGCCTTTATTAAATATAATTCCATTAAACATTTTAATAATAGTGAGTAAGTATATCTTTATCTAAATATGTGTTTATTTTTTTCTTATTTTTATAGTTTTTATTAATCATTTTTACTAATGATGATATATTAATTTTATCTCTATTAGAGATTATTTTGTCGCTTTTAAAAAAGTAAAATTCATTTAACAAATTTTCATTGAGAAAATTAGTCATTAAATCCTTACCAGCCTCTACTAATAACCTATGAAGTCCTAATGTATAAAGTTTTTGACTAATTTTTCTTAGATTGAAATTCTGACTGTTATTCAATTTTTGATAAATAAGCTTAACACCTCTCTTTTTTAACAATCTAATTTTTGACATATTTTTAGAACAGTGAAATATAATTAATTTACTTTTTTTTGTATTTTTAATCACATAGGAATTAATTTTTATTTTTAAATTCTTATCGATTACAACTACGGTAGGTGAAAATTTCTCCAATCCATTTAATCTACAATTTAGTTTAGAGTTGTCTGTATTAATTGTTTTATAAGAAGTAAATATTGCATGATTTTGAAATCTTAAAATATGAGAAACACTTCTTGAATGCTCATTTGTTATTGGAGAATTGTTTCTTAATATATTTAAATTTGATGAACTTGCAATTTTACCAATTATATAAGAGGCTTTGTTAGATTTTATATAATTATATTCATTATAAAGATTCTTGACATTTCGTTTTTGAAGTCCTGATATTGCAATTATTTTTTTAGACTTTAAAATCTTTTTAGTTTTATTAAAAGTTCGTAAATCTTTATCCTCAATTGAATAATAAACTCTCTTAACTTTATTTTTTATTATTGCATTTGTACAAGGTGGTGTTACTCCGTGATGTGAACATGGTTCAAGTGTCGAGTAAAGTGATGTTCCTTTATTAGATCTATTTTTATTTAAGGCAATACTCTCTGCATGAGGTCTACCACCATAGTTAGTGGTTGCGAAAGATAAAATTTTATTATTTTTCACAATCACACAACCAACTGATGGATTTGTTCCAGTTATATACTTATTATTCTCTGCTAAATTTACAGCAAAGTTCATAATTTTTTTATCTGATGATTTATAATTATCTTTTTTTAAAGACATCAATTCTATCCACAAATTGAACAAAGTCTTTTTCTTCTCTGAAGTTTCTATAGACTGATGCAAATCGAACATATGCTACAGGGTCAAGCTCTTTTAAACCCTCCATAACCATTGTTCCAATAGTATTGGAAGAAATTTCACTCTGACCTAATTCTTCTAATGATCTACTAATTTTTGAGATGAATTTTTCTGCTGTTTCAGTATCAATAGGTCTTTTCTTTAAGGCGACATAAATTGATTTTGAAAGTTTTTCTCTATCAAAAGATGATTTTCTTCCATTTTTTTTAACTACTGTAAGTTCTCTAAATTGAACTCTTTCAAATGTTGTGAATCTCTCTCCACAGCTACAGAGTCTCCTTCTTCTAATTGCCGTTCCATCCTCTGTGGGTCTTGAGTCGACAACAGAAGTGTCACCTTTTTTGCTGCATGGACAAATCATAGATTAATTTAGCCTAAGTGTTTATAGATAGGAAAATTAGAACAAAGACTTACAACTTCTTTTCTTACTTCATCTTCAGTTTTAGAATTATCATCAGGATTTTCTGCCAATCCTTTGATTGTTTTTGTTATTAAATCACCTACTATTTGAAATTCTTTTAATCCAAATCCTCTTGTTGTGGCAGCCTGTGACCCAAGTCTTATACCAGAAGTTATCATTGGGCTTTCACTATCAAATGGAATACCGTTTTTATTGCATGTAATATTGGCTCTAGAAAGGCTTTCAGCAGCTACATTACCTTTTACATTAAAAGGTCTTAAATCAACTAACATCAGATGAGTATCAGTTCCGCCTGAATAAATTTTAAAACCATTATTTTTTAATGTCTCAGCTAAAATTTTTGCATTAGCTAAAACTGTTTTTATATAATCTTTAAATTCTGGTTTTAATGCTTCTTTAAATCCAACAGCTTTGGCAGCTATGATATGCATTAATGGTCCCCCTTGGTATCCAGGGAAAACTGCAGTATTAAATTTTTTAGATAGATCTTCATGATTAGTTAATATAATTCCACCTCTTGCACTTCTAAATACTTTGTGAGTAGTTGATGTAACTACATGAGCATAGTCACATGGATTTGGATATCCCTTACCTGCAACTAAACCAGAAAAATGAGCCATGTCAACCATGAGGTATGCTCCAACTTTATCAGCTATTTCTCTAAATCTTTTAAAATCAATTACTCTTGAATAAGCACTACCACCAGCAATTATAAGTTTAGGTTTATGTTCAAGCGCAAGTTTTTCAACATTATCATAATCAATAAGTTCAGATTCTTTATCAACCTCATAACCAATTGCATTAAACCATTTTCCTGACATAGAAATTTTTAAACCATGAGTAATATGTCCACCTGAATTCAAACTCATTCCCATAAAAGTATCACCAGGTTTTAACAAAGCTAAAAATACAGCTCCGTTTGCCTGTGCCCCTGAGTGAGGTTGAGCATTAGCAAATTTACAATTAAATAATTCTTTAAGTCTATCTATAGCTAATTGTTCAGCTACATCCACATGTTCACAACCATTATAGTATCTTTTGCCTGGATAGCCTTCAGCATATTTATTTGTTAATACTGAACCTTGAGCCTCGAGGACTGCTTGAGATACGATATTTTCAGATGCAATTAGTTCAATATGATTTTGTTGTCTTACTAACTCATCATTAATAGCTTTATAAATTTCTGGATCGCTATCTAATAAGCTTTTTTCAAAAAAATCTTTGTACTCACTGTTTAAATATTTTGTTTCACTAGACATAAATTTATATTTTTTTAACTCTTTTTAAGTGCCTCCCACCCTCAAACTTTGTATTTAAGAATGCATTAATACATTTAAAGGCTAAATTTTTACTAATCAACCTTTCTCCTAATGTAATAACATTTGCATCATTATGCAATCTAGATAATTTAACGTTTTTTACTGAATAACATAATGCCGCTCTTATATTTTTATGCTTATTAGCAGTCATTGCCATACCCATACCCGAACCACATACTAAAATGCCAACATCTTCTTTTTTTATCTTTTTTGATAATTTATGTGCATAATCTGGGTAGTTTACTGATTTTTTTGAATTTTTTGGTCCTAAATCTAAAACATCAAACTTTGTAGAAAAATTTTTTTTAATACTTTCTTTTAATTTAAAACCAGCGTGATCTGATGCAATAAAGATTTTTTTCAAATTAATTAAATTTATAATCTAAAACACAAGCAACAAGGTGTATTCTGTTTTCTTCTCCACCATTAAATGCATTATGATATTTTGTATTGTTAGTAACCCAAACTGATCCATCAGCAGGCATATGCTTAGCTACATTATCGATAACCATCAAGCAACCTGGATTTGTTATAATTGGTATATGCAATCTAGGTTCTGGATCTCTATGCCAGCTTAATGTTGATCTTGGTTCTTTTAATAAAATTCTCACTCTGCCTAATTTATATTTGGATGAAATAGCATCATAAACTTCTTTAAAATAAGTATTTTCATAATCTCTTATGAATTCACTGTATTTAGACTCATCTATATCCACATCCCTTGAAACTTCTTTTCCAGATTTATCTGGTTTAGTCCAATAAACACCGCGAGCTTTACTACCTTTTATTGAGTCCGGATCACCAGGTATTTGTGTTAATGAAATTGCACCAAAATTAGTTACACCACCACCGTCATCAAATTTTTTAATTTGTATGATTTGATTATAAGCATCTTGAAGCTTATCTATATCAAATCGTATAGTTTGTTTTTGAAAATCACTAAAGTCTAAAACTCTATCAGTTTGATTGTGTAAGTTTAAATTTACAATTTTATTTTTATTGTCAATCATGAAGATTGTTTTCTACTCATTTATATATATATTTGTATAATAGATTTTGTCGCATAATAAAATACAATATGATTACAGGTAAATACCCAAATTTAAGGCTTAGAAGATCAAGAAAATATGCTTGGTCTAGAAAACTAGTTCAAGAAAGCTCTTTATCTTATAGTGATTTGATCCTGCCAATTTTCTTGATTGAAGGAAAAAATAAAAAAGAATCAATAAAGTCTATGCCAAATGTATTTAGATATAGTGTAGACAAGTTAAATACAGTTGTAAGTAATGCAATAAAAAAAGGGATACCTATGGTTGCTTTATTTCCATACACAAGCAAAACAAAAAAAGATGAAAATGGTTCTGAAGCTTTAAATCCAGACAATTTAGTTTGTAGAGGAATAAAATTCATTAAAAAAACATTTAAAAATAAAATTGGTATTATGTGTGATGTAGCACTAGACCCTTATACTTCTCACGGTCACGATGGATTATTAAAGAAAAAAAATATCCTAAATGACAAAACTGTTGAAATACTGACCAAGCAAGCAGTGCTGCAAGCCAAAATGGGATGCGATGTAATCGCACCTTCAGATATGATGGATGGAAGAATTGTTAAAATTCGTAAAGCTTTAGATAAAAATAATTTAAGTGATGTGCAGATATTGTCATATGCAGTAAAATTTTCATCTAGCTTTTATGGACCATTTAGGGACGCAGTTGGATCAAAAAAGTTATTAAAAGGTGATAAAAAAACATATCAAATGGATTTTAGAAATTCAGATGAGTCTCTGAGAGAAGTTTCATTAGATATAAAAGAGGGTGCTGATATGGTTATGGTTAAACCTGGTATGCCCTATCTTGATATAATTAAAAAAGTAAAAGACAATTTCAAAATACCGGTATTTGCATATCAAGTTTCTGGTGAATACAGTTTAATAATGAATGGAATTAATAAAAAATTAATAGACAAAGCTTCAATAAAAGAGTCTCTTATTTCATTTAAAAGAGCTGGAGCAAATAGTATTGTAACTTATTTTGCTGATCAGATTGATCTTTAATTATTTTAACAAATTAAGAAAATCGTTTCTTGAAGAAGGATAATTTTTGTTGTTAGGTTTGATAATTGTTTTATCCAAAAAATCTCCAACTATAGAAAAGCCATTATATATGTCTTTTAAGTTTTCAGGACTTATATTTTTATCTATAAGAAAATTAGGGATAATTTTTTGACTTGAAACCACAATATATTTGATTTGGCCGTTAATATTTTTATCTACTACGTAATCTCTAAAGTTAATATCATATCCAACAGACTTTAGTATATTCAGCTCTAAATATAAAAATTCAACAAGCCAATTATCAGATTCAATTAATTTGAATAATTTTTCTAAAAGATTATATATTTCAATATTATTCTCATTTTCAGCAGTCAGAATTTTAATCAAATTCATACAATATATAATACAAAATAATTTTTTTTTATTTTCTAAATAAACAGGAGTTTTAATTTCATCTATTTCAACTTTTAGATAACCTAGTCTACCATCCTCTCTAATTTTAGAATTTATGTGAAACTTATTACCTATTAATAAATAACTCTTAATCTTTTTTGATGTTGAGCCAAAAATTACACCAACTATTTTCCCGTTATTTTCAGTATAGAATTCAGCTATTGATGAATTTTCATTATATTTATTTAAAGATAATAAATATCCTTTATCTTGCCAATTCATTTTTGATTAATTTTTTTGAGTAGTTCTGAAGCTGCAGATTGTTCTGCATTTTTCTTTGAAGATCCTATAGCATAAATATATTTACTATTTTTAATTTTTACTCCAACTTTAAAATTAGGTTTATGTCTTGGTCCTGTGTTAGAGACCAATTTATAGATAGGTAATATTTTAAAGGTTTTTAAAGAATACTCTTGAAGTTGAGTTTTTGCATCAATGAAGGTTGTTTCTGCATTATTTATTAAATTTTTCCATAATTTAAGAATAAAACTTTTAGAAACTTCAAAACCTTTATCCAAATAAATGGCTCCTATTAATGCCTCACAGCAGTCTGAGATAATTTTATTTTCAATTATATTTTTGCTCGTTTTTGAATTACCTGTGATTACAAATTCTTTAAGGTTTAAAGAATTTCCAATTTCTAAACATTTATTTTTATTGACTAAAGAAGCTAATTTTTTATCTAAAGACCCCACTTTTTCATTTGGATAAAGCTCATACAATTTTTTTGAAACAACAAGTCCTAGCACTCTATCACCTAAAAATTCAAGATTTTCATAATTATTATTTGGATCATAGCTTTTATGAGTAATTGCTTGCAAAAGAATTTGCTCGTTTTTGAAATTTATTTTAATCTTTTTTTGAAGGTTTTTAAGAATGCTCATATTTAATCAATAATTTTGAAAAATCTACTTAACCTTAATATTTCACTCCAATTCCAAAATTTAACAATACTTCCTACAAATGGATCTGATGAAAAAAACAATATTTGAGCTTTACCCACAAGATTATTTTTATGGACATATCCAACTTCAGATAAAAATCTACTATCTTTTGAACAATCTCTATTATCTCCTAAGAAAAATAAATGATCTTTTGGAACTAGGTATTTATCCGTGTTAGCAAAAGTAATATCTGTTCTATATGATGCCAAATAAACCTTACCGTTCGGAAGTTTCTCTTCAAATGTGTTAACTTTTATTTTCGATTTGCCACAATAATTAGTGATATTTTTTGATTTAATTGTTTTTAAAATTTGATTTCCATTAAGGTAAAGATCACCATTAATAAACTGAATTGTATCACCTGGTAAACCGATAACACGCTTTATATAATCGGTTCTATTATCAGCCGGCGTTTTAAATACAGCAACATCACCTCTTTTAGGATTATTGGCAAAAATACGATTTTCAAAAAAAGGTGGACTAAAAGGGAAGGAATGCTTGCTATAACCATATGTGAATTTAGTTACAAAAAGTCTATCTCCAACTAATAAATTTGGTTCCATTGACGATGAAGGTATATAAAAAGGTTGCAACAAAATAGATCTAATTAGAACTGCAATGATAAGTGCATAAATAATAGTTTTAAGATTATCAATTATTATTTTTTTCATATTTTTTTATCTATAACAACAAACGCTATTGAATAATCTTTTTCATCAGAAAGAGATAAAAAGACTTTATATTTTTGTATTTTAAATTTTTTTTGCAAATAATTGTTTAATTTTTTAGATAGTGAAATATATGGCTTTCCATTTTTGTAATTCTTAATTTCAATATCTATAAAATTTATATCTGATCTAAAGCCAGTTCCAATTGCTTTAACAAATGCCTCTTTTGCAGCAAATCTTTTTGCATAAAAATTAATTTTATTTTTTAATTTTTTTCCCTGTTGAATTTCTTTTTCTGTAAAAATTCTATTTAAAAAACCTTTAATTTTTAATGAATTATTTATTCTACTGTTTTTAATAATATCAACACCATTTCCAATTATATGCATTATCTTAATATTTTAATAAATTGTTTAACTACTTTTGAAATGCTATGAGAGACAGACTCTCCAATTATAAAATGGCCTATGTTAAATTCCTCAATTTCTTTTATCTTATTTAATATTTTTGTTGTCTTATAGTCCATACCATGTCCAGCATGAACCTCTAAACCTATTTTTTGTGCATAAATGGCACATTTTTTAATTTTATTTAGTTCTCTTGAGTAATTTTTTTTCTCCTTTATTTTATTAGAAATCTTACCTGTATGTATCTCTATACATTTACTTCCAAGAGTTTTTGATAATTTTATATCTTGAAGAGATGGATTTATAAATAAGCTTGTTCTAATATTATTTCTATTAAAAATTTCTAATATTTTTTTGATTTTATTTTTATTCTTTTTTAAATTTAATCCTCCTTCTGTGGTAATTTCATTTCTTTTTTCAGGAACAAGACAAATAAAAGAGGGTTTATTTTTTAGTGCAATATTAATCATTTTTGGATCTGAAGCTATTTCCAAATTGATAGGGATTGATTTATTTGATGAGAGAATTTTTAAATCCATATCATTAATGTGTCGCCTATCCTCTCTTAAATGAACTGTAATAGAGTCTGCACCAGCCTTTAAAACATCTAAAGCTACAGTATAAGGATCAGGATGTTTTTCACCTCTAGCATTTCTCAACGTTGCAACATGGTCGATGTTAACCCCTAGTCTCTTTTTCATTTTAAAAATCTACTTCCAGGTTTGGTAATTGGAATTTTTTTTAGACTTTCTGGAATATTTTTTTTTTTATAAGTTGGAATTTTTAATTTTACTTGTGTAATTATATTTTTTCTTTTTATTTTTAAAGTTTGCTTATTAGATCTGTCAATTAAACATGCAAATCCTAATAAAATTGCGCCAGATTTCTTTATTAATTTAGCACATTCTAAACTTGATTTTCCTGTAGTTATAACATCTTCAATAATTAAAACTCTTGTTTTTTTTTTAATATAAAAACCTCTTCTTAACTTAAAATTTCCTTCAACACGTTCACAAAAAATTGTTTCTTTTTTTAAAATTCTTCCGATTTCATAACCAATTACAATTCCACCCATCGCTGGCGAAAGAATTAAATCAATATTTTTAAATGTTTTTTTAATTTTACTTGCTAAAGATTTTGTAAATTTTTCAGCTTTGTGTGGAAAACTTAATAATTTTGCACATTGCACATATGAAGGTGAATGTAGTCCAGATGACAATACAAAATGTCCATCTAACAAAGCATTAGTTTTTCTTAAAACTGCTAAAGAGTTTTTTGAAGAAAGCATATTTTTTGTTTTTGTGTCTTATAATTTTAAATTTATATTCTTTTTGTTTTAGTTCACTTATCAATTTTGTAAAGTTCTTAAGGTCATGTATGATTAAATTAAATTTGAAATTAATCCTTCCATTAAGTTTTTCTACCATTTCTACACTTGAAATATTAACAAAGTTTTCACCAATCATGGTTGTTACATCACCCATTTTTCCAGGTTCATCAGGCAGAGAAATCCAAAGTGTAGTATTATATCTTTTTTCCTTAATCGGCTTGCTGTTTTCACGGTACTGCCAATAACGTCTAATTGCAGCACGAGCTTTCCCTGTTTTAGTGCTCGTTAACCAATGTAATGAGGGGGAGGCTTTTTTAGAGGTGATAATCTTAACTACATCCCCGTTTCTTAATATAGATTGTAAAGCGCTTTCATTTCCATTTATTTCACAACCAACAGCAGCATCTCCGATTTGAGTATGGACAGCATAGGCAAAATCTATTGGTGTAGCATTTTTAGGTAGTTTTATAATTGATCCTTTTGGTGTGAAACAAAAGGCGTTTTCTTGAAACATTTGAAGTTTTGTATATTCATAAGAGTCATCTGGATTCTCATTTTTATCAATAATTTCAACTAAATCTGCTAACCAATCATACTCCTTCCAAGTTAAAGAATTAAATTTTTCTGATGATTTATATTTCCAATGAGAAGCAATACCTCTTTCTGCAAACTCATGCATTTGCTTTGTTCTTAATTGGATTTCAATTGGTCTTTTATTTGGTCCAATAATAGCTGTGTGTAATGATTGATATTTATTGATTTTTGGCGATGAGATATAATCTTTAAATTTACCTGGTATACAATTCCATTTATTATGGAAAATTCCTAAAGCTTTATAGCAATCATCAATATTATCTAAAATAATTCTAAACCCAATAATGTCTGTTATTTGTTCAAGAGAAGTTCTTTTTTTTTGGATTTTTCTCCAAATTGAAAAAGGAGTTTTCTCTCTTCCAACTATTTTTGGTTCTATATTTTTGTTTTTAAGTATTTCAAAAAACTCGTCAGAAATATTATTAAAGTTAATTAGATTATTTTCTTTAATTTTATCCAGTCTGTCTTTTATCAATTTTCTTGCATCTTCATTTAAAACTTCAAATGAAAGGTCCTCTAATTCATCTCTTATACGATGCATGCCCATTCTATCTGCAAGTGGCGCATAAATTTCCATTGTTTCTTTTGCTTTTCTAATTTGCTTTTCTTTATCAACAACTTTAATGGTACGCATATTGTGTAGTCTATCAGCTAGTTTCACCAGTAAAACTCGGATGTCTTTTGATGTTGCTAATATTAATTTTCTAAAATTTTCTGCTTTAGAGTTTGATATAGCTTGATTTTCAAACTCAGAAATTTTTGTAACACCATCAACTAAATCAGCAACCTCTTTTCCAAATTCTGCTTCTATTGTATTATAAGTTGCATGAGTATCTTCTATTGTATCATGAAGTAAACCAGTAGCAATAGTTGCACTGTCTAACTTTAACTCTGTTAAAATATTTGCAACTGCTATCGGGTGAATAATATAAGGTGAGCCCTCATCTCTTTTTTGTTTTTCATGGGCCTTTAAAGCAAAATCATAGGCTTTTGATAGAGTTTCTGGATTAAGAAACTTATTATAATTTTTTACCTTATTAATTAATTCTTCAGATTTAAGCATTGCTATTTATATCATTTTATTGAGCAATTTTAATACCCAATAACTGATCTGAGGTTAAATTTGACATTAAAATGACTATATTTTTATTAAGTTTAGGGTGAACCCAATCTTTATTTAATTCAAATAAAGGAAACAGAACAAAATTTCTATTATGCATTCTTTTATGCGGAGTATTGAGTTTATAATTTCCAATTTTTCTATGGATTATTTCACCATTAAAATCAATTATATCAATATCACATATTCTTGGATGATTTCTTTTAGACTTAGTTCGACCTAGTTTTTTTTCAATTTTTTTTATTTTTAAAAATAATTCTGCTATATTTAATTTTGTCTTAACTAGTATGATAGAATTAATAAAGTTTGGGAAATTTTCATTTGGCCAAGATTTTGTAATGTAAAATTTTGATCTTTTCTTTATAAAAATTCCCTCCTCTTGGATTAAATCTATACTTTTATTTAGATTATTTTTCTTGTCTCCAAGATTAGAACCTAATGCTAGATATGCAAAATTAACTTGATTTTCTAATATATCTTGCTTTTTCACGGTTCCAATCTCTTGTCTTCTTTGTCAGTCTTTTATCAAATTGTTTTTTACCTTTAGCTACTGCAATTTCTAATTTTGCCTTTCCTTTTTTAAAATACATTTTTGTTGGCACAATAGTTAAACCATCTTCATGAATTCTACCGATAATTTTATTAATTTCTCTTTTATTCAATAAAAGTTTTCTTTCAGAGTAAGGATTATGATTTGAATAACTGGCTTGTTTATAGATAGGTATATGAGAATTAATTAAAAAAATTTCTCCATCTTTATCTACAGCATAAGAATCTGCTATGTTAATTTTACCTAATCTTACAGATTTTATTTCAGAGCCCTTTAAAACTATACCTGCTTCAAACATCTCTTTAAAAAAATAATTAAAAGATGCTTTTCTATTAATTGTAATAATTTTTAAACCAGGAGTGGTTTTTTTATTCATTAATTAATTCGGCAGATATGAGAGCTTTTTTAACCTCAGCTTTTGTTTCATCTAAAACTGTTACCAAAGGTAATCTCACATTATCATCACATAGACCTATCAATTTAGCTGCATATTTAACTGGTGATGGATTGCTCTCAATAAACAAAGATTTATGAACAGGTTGAAGTTTTTTATCTATCTCTTCAGCCTTTTTTTGCTCATCATTATTCTGTGATTTTGAAAATTTTTGCATATCAGAACACATTTTAGGAGCTATGTTGGCTGTAACAGAAATACACCCTACGCCACCTCTTTTATTATATTCATAAGCAAGACCGTCCTCACCTGTTAGTTGGATAAATTCATTGCCAATTTTTTTGAAAGTCTCATCTACCCTATTCAAATCACCAGTTGCATCTTTTACTCCAACTATGTTCTTCAGTTCAAATAATCTTGCCATAGTATCTACTGTCATATCAATAACTGATCTACCAGGAATATTGTAAATTATAATTGGTATGCCGCATTTGTCATTTATAGCCTTGTAATGCTGATATAAGCCCTCCTGAGTGGGTTTGTTATAATAAGGCGTCACTATCAAGGCACCATCTGCACCAGCCTTTTCAGCGTGCTCTGTGAGAGATATGGCTTCTGTAGTAGAATTTGATCCTGTGCCTGCGATCACTGGAATTTTTCCTTTAGCTTCTTGAATACATAACTCTATAACTTTTTCATGTTCTCTATGCGAAAGAGTTGGTGACTCACCCGTTGTACCAGCTGGCACAAGTCCATTTGTTCCATTTTCTAAATGAAAATTAATAATTTTTATATACGTTTCCTCATCAAGGCTATTGCCTTTAAATGGTGTTACTAAAGCTACATTTGAACCTTTAAACATAAATATTTATATCATAAGTTATTAAAAATGATTTTTAGAAAATCTATATTACTACTAACAACTATATTTTTTTTTAGCTTTTTTCAATCATCATATTCAAATGAAATAATAATACCTAAGAAAAAACCTGCGTTTAAAAGTCAGATAGTAATTCCACCGTTGAAACCTGGAACATTTAATGAAAAACAAAGTTTAAAGGATGATAAAGATTTACCCAAAGAAATATTTGGAATTTTGTTACCTCCAAAAAAACCACTTATTGTAAAAAAACAAACATTAAGGACTGTTAAAAAAACCAGATATTATAGTGAAAGAGATTTTGAATTCGCAAAACAAGCAATTAGATTTATGGAAAAATCTAATTGGAAAGATGCAAAAAATACTGCAAAAAAAGCAAGGGCTCAATCAATATATGATTTTATAGAGTGGAGGCATCTTCTTACATCAGGAAATAAAGCAACTTTTTCTGAATACAAAAGGTTTATCGAAAGAGTTAAAGATTATCCAAGATTTGATAGAATTAAATATCTTGCTGAACACAAAATAAACTTACAAAACCAGTCTCCTACAGAAATAATTAATTGGTTTCAAAGTAATAAGCCATTAAGTGGATATGGTAAAATGATGTTAGGAGAGAGTTTAATTAAGACTGGAAAGTCTGGTGATGGAATAAGATTAATTAAAGAAGGATTTATAAATGCAGATCTAAATACAAATAATTTAAAATATTTCAGAAAAAAATTTAAAAAAATTCTAGATACCTCTGATTATATAAATAGAGCTGATTATTATGCTTGGGAGGGTAAACACTGGGATCTTAAAAGGGTTATTAGATACCTTCCTAGTGAGTATCAATTACTTTATACAGCAAGACAAATATTAATAAGCAGAGGGTATGGGGTTGATGAAGCGATAAAAAAAGTACCAAAAAAATTTAAGAATGATGCTGGTTTAAATTATGATAGATTAAAATGGAGAAGAAAAAAAGGACGCGTAGATAGCTCGCTAGAAATTCTTAATAAAGTAAAAAACACCGAAGAATATTTAGTAAGACCAGATAAATGGTGGAAAGAAAGGTCAATAATTGGAAGATCCTTAATTTATAAAAAAAAATATAAAACTGCATATAAAATTGTTTCAAATCACGCAATGACAGAGGGTGCAGACTATGCGGAAGCTGAGTGGATGAGTGGCTGGATAGCACTCAGTTTTTTAAAAAATGCACAACAAGCAGAAAATCATTTTTTAAATTTTTACAGGAATGTTAGCTATCCAATCAGCTTATCTAGAGGTTCGTATTGGTTAGGAAAAACATATGAAAAAATTGGGGATATAGAAAACTCAAATAAATGGTTCTTGGAGGGATCAAAATATTTAACAACCTACTATGGTCAACTTTCACATATGAAAGTAAAACCAAAAGAGAAATTTGAACTAGATAAATTAATGTTTGTAGATGATGATTATGAACAAGAGTTTTACTCAAAAAAACTTGTCGCAATTATTGATTTACTTGATTATTTAAATAAAGATAAATACACAAAACATATCTTAAGGTTTTTAGCAAATGATAATGTAGAAAAAGGCAGTGAGGCTTTAGCTGCTAAATTAGCTTCTGATATATCACGTTTTGATTTTGCTATACAAGTCTCTAAAATTGCCTCATATCAAAAAAGATTTCACAACCAATTTAATTATCCAATAATGAGTGTACCAAAATTTGTTGGTGGAAGAAAAATTCCTGATCCAGCATTAATTTTATCTATTATCAGACAAGAAAGTGAATTTGATACCTCTGCTAGGAGTAGAGTTGGAGCTCAAGGATTAATGCAACTTATGCCTTATACGGCTAAGACTGTATCGAAACAAGCTAAGTTAGGATACTCGAAGGCTAAATTAACAACTGACCCCGAATATAATATTAATTTAGGATCTCATTATATTGCTGGTTTAATCAATCAGTATAAAGGATCCTACCCTTTTGCTACAGCCGCTTACAATGCTGGTCCTAAGAGAGTAAAGTATTGGAAAAAAATTAATAAGGATCCTCAAAAAAAACAGATTGACTATGTTGATTGGGTTGAGCTTATTAAATTTAAAGAAACAAGAAATTATGTACAAAGAGTTTTAGAAAATTACAATGTTTACAGGTACATTTTGTCTCAAAAGCCAATATATCTAAAAGATTTCTTTAAAAATCAGAGCATGTATTAATGGCGGAAGAGAAGGGATTCGAACCCTTGGAAGGATTGCTCCTTCGGCAATTTAGCAAACTGCTGGTTTAAGCCAACTCACCCACTCTTCCGTTGATACATGTGTAACTTGAAATCATTGAATATTCAATATTAATCAAGTAATTTCTTGCAAATATGAAAAACAAATATTCAATTTTTTCACTGATAAAAAATGCTTTTTCGCAGCATGAAAACTGGAAACAAGCCTGGGGCAATCCTGAGCCTAAAAAAGAATATGAAGCAGTAATTGTTGGAGGTGGTGGGCATGGATTAGCAACAGCTTACTATCTTGCAAAAAAACATAACATGAAAAATATTGCGGTTTTAGAAAAAGGTTGGATTGGTGGAGGTAATACCGGGAGAAATACAACAATCATAAGATCAAATTATTTATGGGATGCTAGCGCTGGATTGTATGACCATGCTTTAAAAATTTGGGAAAATTTATCTCAAGAGTTAAATTATAATATAATGTTTAGTCAACGTGGAGTTATGAACTTAGCTCATAACCTTCAAGACGTTAGAGATTTAAAAAGAAGAACTCATGCAAATAGGTTAAATGGTATTGATGCTGTTTGGTTAGACACAAAACAAGTTAAGGAATTTTGTCCAATAATAAATATTTCTCAAGATATTAGATATCCTGTACTTGGTGGAACTTTACAAAGAAGAGCTGGAACTGCAAGACATGATGCTGTTGCATGGGGTTATGCAAGAGGTGCAGATGCAATGGGTGTAGATATAATTCAAAATTGTGAAGTTAAAGGAATAAAAAGAAATGGAGACCAAGTTGAAGGACTTGATACTACAAAAGGATTTATCAAAACAAAAAAAATTGGTGTAGTAGCCGCAGGTCATTCAAGTGTAATTGCTAATATGGCAGGCTTAAAATTACCACTTGAAAGTAAACCATTACAGGCATTAGTCTCAGAACCAGTCAAACCAATAATAGATACAGTTGTAATGTCTAATGCTGTCCATGCATATGTTAGTCAATCTGATAAAGGTGAATTAGTAATTGGTGCTGGAACAGATGCTTACATATCTTATACACAAAGAGGAAGTCATGATGTAGTAGAAGGTACCTTAAAAGCTATATTAGAGCTGTACCCTATTTTTAGTAGAATGAAGATGTTAAGACAATGGGGTGGTATTGTTGATATTTGCCCGGATGCAAGTCCGATCATTAGCAAAACAAATATAAAAGGTCTTTATTTTAACTGTGGATGGGGAACAGGAGGTTTTAAAGCAACGCCTGGATCTGGTGATTTATTTGCTCACACAATTGCTAATGATGAGCCACATAAATTAAATGCAGCATTTAATCTTAACAGATTTGTAAGTGGAGATCTTGTTGATGAACATGGTGCAGCTGCTGTAGCACACTAATGTTTGTAATAAATTGCCCGTATTGTGGAGAAAGAGACCAAAGTGAGTTTTCATGTGGTGGTGAAGCTCACATTGTAAGACCAAAACAACCTACAGAGCTAAGTGATGATGAATGGGCAGAATATTTATTTATGAGAAAGAATATTAAAGGTGTTCAGTTTGAAAGATGGAACCATGCTCATGGATGTAGAAAATGGTTTAATATGGTTAGGGATACATCAAATGACAAAATACATGCAGTTTACAAAATGGGTGAAAAACCTCCTGTAATTTAAATGACCAAATATAGAATTAATAAAACAAGATTTGTTGATCAAACAAAAACTGTTTCATTTACTTTTGATGGTAAAAAATATCATGGTTTTGAGGGTGATACTTTAGCCTCAGCACTTCTTTCAAATGGCATTCATTTAATTGGCAGAAGTTTTAAGTATCATCGTCCAAGAGGTATAATGTCATGTGGATCTGAAGAGCCAAACGCAATATGCCAAATAAATGATAATACTGATTTAACAGAGCCTAATGTAAGAGCTACAGAAATAGAACTTTATGAAGGATTGAAAGCATCTAGTCAAAATTGTTGGCCAAGTCTTAACTTTGATATAGGTGGAATTAATAACTTAATATCACCATTTATACCAGCAGGTTTTTATTATAAGACTTTTATGTGGCCTAAAAGTTTTTGGAAAAAAATTTATGAACCATTAATAAGATTGTCTGCAGGCCTTGGCAAATCACCTACACAACCAGATCCAGACATTTATGACCATAAACATGAACATTGTGATGTATTAGTTATTGGAGGTGGGATTTCAGGTATTATATCTGCTAAAATAGCAGCAAAAAATAATTTAAAGACAATATTAATCGAAGATAAAAATATACTTGGTGGATCCACAATTTATCAAAATAATAAAAATTTTATAATAGATAATCAAAAATCAAATGAATGGTTAATGAATGAAATATCAGAATTAGAAAAATTAGATAATTTAATAATAAAAACTAGAACAAGTTTGGCAGCTTTTCATAGTTATAACTACCTTTTGGCCAAAGAAAATATATCAGATCATTTACCATTAGATAAAAAAAATGGCAGTATAAGACAGAGATTATGGAAAATAAGAGCAGATAAAGTAATTGTTGCTGCAGGTGCAATAGAAAGACCTCTTATATTCAACAACAATGATAGACCAGGAATTATACTTGCTAACTCTGTCAAAAAATATTTAGATTTTTATGGTGTATCCACTGGATTAAATAATATTATTTTTACTAACAACGATAGTGCTTATGAAACTGCAGTGTCGTTATTTGAAAAGGGAATATCAGTAAAGATTGTTGATATTAGAAAAAAATCTTCATCAAATATTGTTAAAAATGCTGAAGACCTAGGAATTAAAATATATTGGAACTCTACAGTGGTTAATACTTTTGGCTACAAAAAGATAAAATCAATAGAAATTATGAATTTATCAGAAGATGGATCGAATGTTACTGGAAATAAACATAAAATTCAGTGTGATTGTTTATCAATAAGTGGAGGTTGGACACCTATGGTACATATGCATACTCAATCAGGAGGAAAATTAGATTTTAGAGAAATAGATCAAGTATTTGTTCCAACTGAAAAAAGTGAAAATCATATAAATGTTGGATCATGTAACGGTGATTTTGAACTAGAAGAAATAGTTAAAAATACAAATAATAAAGTTAAAAAATTTTTAAACATTAATGAAGGCGGTTTTGATAAAATTTCAGTTTTATGTTCAAAAGAGTCAGAGAAGAAAAACATATGGCTGTTACCAAATACTATCTCAGAGAGTAAGACTAAATCTTTTATAGATTTTCAAAATGACTCGACTGCGAAAGATATAAAGTTAGCACTTAGAGAAGGTTTTAAATCGATAGAACATGTAAAGAGATATACAACAACTGGAATGGCTACAGATCAAGGTAAATTATCGAATATGCATGCCTTGGGGATTATTGCTGACACAGCTGGAGTAAAAATGGGTACTTTAGGTACAACTACTTTTAGACCACCATTTACACCATTAACTTTTGGGGCAATTGTAGGAAGAAGTGTTGGAAAATTTTTTGATATTGTTAGAAAAACCTCAATTCATGAATGGCACGTTCAAAATAATGCAAAATTTGAAAATGTTGGGCAATGGAAAAGACCATGGTACTACCCTATTAATAATGAAAATCTTCATGAAGCAGTTCAAAGAGAAAGTAAAGCTGCAAGAGATAGTGCTGGAATTTTGGATGCCTCTACATTAGGAAAAATAGATATACAGGGATCTGATGCTTCTGAATTTTTAAACAGAGTTTATACAAATGCCTGGTCAAAATTAGGAATTGGGAAATGCCGATATGGTTTAATGTTAAATGAAGATGGTATGGTTTATGATGATGGTGTAACCACAAGATTGGGTGAAAATCATTATTTAATGACCACAACAACTGGTGGCGCAGCAAATGTGCTTTCTAAACTTGAAGACTATTTACAAACAGAATGGCCAGAATTAGATGTTTACTTAACCTCTGTTACTGATCACTATTCTACAGCAAGTATTTGTGGTCCAAATTCAAAAAAAATATTAAAAAAATTATTTCCTAATAAAGATTTTAGTGATGAAGCGTTTCCTCATATGTCTTACCAAGATGCAATAATTGACAAAATTGAATGTAGAATAATGAGAATAAGTTTCACAGGAGAGCTTAGTTATGAAATTAATGTAGAGTCAAAATATGGTAAATCATTATGGGAAAACTGCATTGCAGCTGGAGAAGAATACAAAATTACTCCTTATGGAACAGAAACAATGCATTTATTAAGAGCTGAAAAGGGATTTATTATTGTTGGCCAGGATACAGATGGAACTATGACACCTATTGATCTTCAGATGGATTGGATAGTTAGTAAAAAAAAATATGACTTTATAGGTAAAAGATCACTTTATAGAAGTGATACAATGAGAGAAGACAGAAAACAGCTTGTTGGATTGCTTACGGATGACCCTAATGAAATATTAGAAGAAGGTGCTCAGATAGTCTCTGAATTAGATAAGAAACCTGTTGAAATGATTGGACATGTAACATCAAGCTATTTTAGCCCTAATTTAAATAAATCGATTGCACTAGCAGTTGTTAAAGGTGGAAAAAAGATGAATGGTCAAAAACTTTTTGTACCTATGGAAAATAAAAATATCAATGTAACAGTTTCAGATTTTATTTTTTTTGATAAAGAAAACAAGAGGATCAATGCTTAATTTAGAATATCCTAACTTTGAAAAAAAATCATTAGATGAACTAGAATTAAAGTTATCTGAACCAATTAAAAAAATAAATATTCGAGGGAAAAAAAAGGAGTTTTTTACAAAAGCAGGAAAGATTTTATCAATCATCTTACCAATTGAACCAAATACGGGTTCCTCAAATCAACAATTTAATGCTCTATGGCTAAGTCCAGATGAATGGTTAGTATATTTTAATGAAGATAACAATAATGTTTATAATGATCTTTATAACGAAATTTCTAAATTAAATTTTGGCTCAATAGTTGATGTTTCTAATCAATGGATATGTATTAATATAAAGGGTAAAAAGACTTTTGATCTACTTTCATCGGGATCTCCTTTTAACTTCAATAATTTTAAAAATACTAAAAATTCTGTAACGCAAACATTACTCAATCATACAGATGTAATTATTCATCATACTGAAATAAACGAAATAAATCTTTTTGTGAGAAGATCATTCTCAGAAGATTTATGGTTGTGGATTAAGGATAGCGCTAGGTTTATCTAATTTTTTTTTTATATAATAACTCACATAACTAAATAATAGTATCGAAAGTGACCATTGAAAAATAAACCACAACCAGAAAAAACTATCAAAATCTGCAGATAGATATTTGGCTAAGTAAAAAACACATATAGGAACAAGAACATTTCGCAACATATTATTTATCATTGCATAATTAGATTTTTTTAAACCCATAAAAAAACCGTTTGATAAAAAGAAAATTGGATATGCAGGTAAAATAAATGCTGCAATTTTTAAGTATCTACGTCCATATTCTAAAACAGTTTCATCATTAGAGAAAAGTCTTGGTATTATATCTGCTGTGAAATAAACAAATATTCCAGAGAAAAACATTAATAAAAAGCCATATTTGACAGATATAAAATAAGTCTCTTTCACTCTATCAAAATGATTTGCACCATAATTTTGAGCTATAATTGAGATAATTGCAGTATTTATTCCCAATATAGGAAGTAAAACAACTTGCTCAATTCTCGTAGCTGCACCATAACCAGCTACAGCCAATTCACTAGTTTGACCAACATAAGTAAATATAAATGTAGCAGCAACTGCATATCCACATATAGCAATTGATATTGGCATTGATTGAAAAAATATATTTTTTAAAAATGTTAATTTAATTTTAAAAAATTCCTTGGTAATTTTTTTCACCCTTGGATTTTGCAAGACCTTATATAAAATAATCGCAAAAGCTATAAATTGAGCTATAATTGTTGATAGACCTATACCCATCATACCTAAAGCAGGTATGAATAGAAAACCAAATATTAAAATAGGATTTAAAATTATATTTAGTAGAAAACTTAAAACCAAAACATTTCTGTATGTTTTTGTATCTCCTTCTGCATGTAATAAAGAGTTAAGAGATACAACAAGGAAAAAAAGAAATGATCCATAAAACATAATATTTGTATATTGAAGTCCTAAATTTGTAATTTCTTCAGTTGAACCCATTATATTAAAAACTTTTTCAGCAAAATATAAACCTATGAATGTAATAAAAACTGATATGATGAGTCCATAGATAATAATATGGGTAAAATAATAAGAGACATTTTTTTCATTTTTTTCTCCAATACTATTCCCTATCAAGGAAGTTCCCGCAACTGTTACACCAATTGAGGTTGCTACAATAATAAAATATATTGGAAATGACTTACTGAGTGCAGAAAGTGCTTCAGGTGAGATTAATCCTGAATAAAAAGTATCAACAATATTGTATAAGGTTTGAAAAAGTGTACCAACACTTGCTGGTATTGCAAGTTTTCTAACAAGTAAAGGTATATTTTCTTTAAGCAAATCCATAAAAATTATAATTTAATTAATATTCTTTTTTAAAGATATGTCTCTTGCCAGTTTTTTTTGCAAGTATTATTTGCTTTTGTCTCATTGCAAATCTTGATTTTTGATCATCTGTTAAATAATCGTGACATTTTGGACAATGAATGCCTTCTAAATATTTAGAAGATTTTTTTTCTTTGATAGAAAGAGGTTTTCTGCAACCACTACAAATTGAATAACTGCCCTGCTTCAAGCCATGTTTTATTGAAACTCTATTATCAAAAACAAAACATTCACCGTTCCATTGACTATTTTTTTTATCAATATTATTCAGATAATTAATAATTCCACCTTTTAAAACATATACATTTTTAAATCCTTTTTTTTTCAAATAAATATTTGCTTTTTCACATCTAATGCCACCTGTACAAAACATTGCTATATTTTCACTATTTTTAAATTGATTTAAATATTTAGGAAATTGACGAAAGTTTTCTATATTTGGATTTAAAGATTTTTTAAAAGTACCCACATCATACTCAAAAGATTTCCGTGCATCTATCAAAACTGTATCCTTTTTTTTAATTATTTTATTCCATTGCCTTGGATTGAGGTTGTTGCTGGGATAGTTGTAGTTTCTAACTTTAAAACCCATTGGAACAACTTCTTTTTTAATTTTTACTTTAGGTTTATGAAATGGATTAAATTTACTATTTGAATTATTTTCTGAATTAAATTTTTTAATAGATAATATTTTTTTTAAAAGTTTATTGAATTTTAAAAGTTTATCTTTTTTAGCTGAAATCGTTCCATTAACACCCTCTGATGAAATTATTATTGTTCCACAAATTTCATATTCTTTAAGATTATTCTCTAATCTATTTTTTAATTTTTTTAAATTACTAAGTTTTTTAAATTTATAAAAACCAAAAATATTAAACATTATAAAACTCTACAAACAGTCATTCCATCTCCTAATGGGATAATTATTTGTTCTACCCTTTCATCACGTGAAATATGCTCGTTTAATTCTCTTATATTTAATGTATATTTATCCATTTTATCTTCATCTACGACTTCACCATGCCATAAAACATTATCTATTATGATCAAACCACCTTTATTTATTATCTGAAATGATTTTTCATAATATTCTTTATAATTTAGCTTATCAGCATCAATAAAAATCATATCAAATTTTTGATTTTTTAATTCATCTAAACTATTTAGTGCAGGTTTTACAATAGTTTGAATTTTTTTATCTTGATAAGCTTTCTTAAAAAAACTTACTGCAATCTTGTTTGTCTCTTTATCTTTATCAAGGGCTATAAGTTTTCCATCTTCAGGAAGTGCAAGAGCAATAGAAAGCGCACTTAAACCAGTAAAAGTTCCAATCTCAAGCACATTTTTTATATTAGATATTTTTATTATTAAATGAAGAAAATGACATTGAGATATTGCTACCTGCATTCTCTTTTCATTTCCAAGTGTATTATTATAATCTATAATTTCTTTTTGAACCGAATTTAGTTTAAAACTAAAACTATTGATATATTTTTCAATTTTTTCAGAAATTTCAATGTCCTTACCCATCTATTTTAATTATACAATGACTATATAGGTTTCGTTAAAATTAAAGTTTCTTCTTTAAAATTTCGTTAATTAATTGGGGGTTAGCTTTTCCACCGGAAGCTTTCATTGCTTGCCCCACAAAAAACCCAAATAGCTTTTCTTTTCCTTGTTTATATTCAATTGCTTTTTCTCTATTATCGTTGATTATTTTATCAATTAATGCCTCCAGTGCTTTTGGATCACTTTGTTGCTTTAACCCTTTTTCCTCAACAATTATTTGAGGGTCTATGTCACCATCCAGCATTAATTCAAATATTGTCTTAGCAATTTTACCTGAAATAGTTCCGTTTTTTATTAAATTAATCAATTTTGCTAAATTTTTTGCACTTATTGGACTTTGAGTAATTTCAATATTTTTATTATTTAAAACTGCAAATAATTCTCCTGTAATCCAATTTACAGCTAGTTTCATATCTCGGTTTTTGCCCATTTTAGCAACAACTTCTTCAAAATATTTAGCTGTATCAATATCAGAGACTAATATAGTTGCTTCATAAGGAGAAATTTTAAACTCATCAATAAACCTTTTCTTTTTGTCATCTGGTAATTCAGGGATTTCAGATTTTAGTTGATCAATAAAATCATCTGTAATTTCTAGTGGAAGTAAATCTGGATCTGGAAAGTATCTATAATCATGAGCATCTTCTTTTGACCTCATTGACCTTGTTTCATTTTTTTTTGTATCAAAAAGTCTTGTTTCTTGATCTATTTCTTCACCTTCTTCTATTAAATCAACTTGTCTATTTGCTTCATAAATAATTGCCATTTGCATGAACTTTATAGAATTAACATTTTTTATTTCACATCTTGTTCCTAATTCTGTTGAGCCTTTTATTCTTACAGACACATTAACATCTGCTCTCAATGATCCCTCTTGCATGTTACCATCGCAAGTTCCTAAATATCTCATAATAGATCTAAGTTTTTTTATATAAGCATTTACTTCATCTGGTGATCTTAGATCAGGCTTACTAACAATCTCCATTAAAGCTACACCCGATCTATTTAGATCAACTAGTGTGTTACTTGGATCAACATCATGAATACTTTTTCCTGCATCCTGCTCTAAATGTAATCTTTCTATTCCAACTTGTTTTTGACCTTCAGGCATATCCAAAATAACATTGCCCTCACCCACAATTGGGTATTTATATTGTGAAATTTGATACCCCTGGGGTAAATCAGCATAAAAATAATTCTTTCGATCGAAAACAGACTTATTATTGATCTTAGCTTTTAAACCAATACCAGTTTTTATAGCTTGTTTAACACAATATTCATTAATTACTGGAAGCATTCCTGGAAATGCTGCATCAACTAAACTTACTTGAGTGTTAGGTTCAGCACCAAATTTTGTAGAAGAAGATGAAAAAAGTTTTGAATTTGATGTTACTTGGGCATGAACTTCAAGTCCTATAACAACTTCATAAATATTATCATTTCTTTCTATTAAATATTCCGAATTATTTTTAGACATTATTACATCCACCAATCAGTTATGTTATTTTTATAATTGATTTTTTCCTCCATTGAATAAGCAATATTTAAAACTGTTTGTTCATCGAACGGTTTACCTATTATTTGTAAACCTAATGGATAATTATTTTTATCCCTACCTGCTGGTATTGAAATCCCAGGTAAACCTGCAAGGTTTACTGGAACAGTAAATATATCATTTAAATACATTGAAACTGGATCATTAGATTTTTCTCCTATTTTAAATGCAGAACTAGGCGTTGAAGGTGTTAAAATAGCATCGACTTTATTATAAGCTTCATCAAAATCTTTTTTAATTAACTGCCTTACTTTTTGGGCTTTGAGATAGTAAGCATCATAATATCCAGAAGACAAAACATATGTGCCTATCATTATCCTTCTCTTTACTTCTTCTCCAAAACCTTCTGATCTAGTTTTTTCATACATATCAATTAAACTTTCCCCAGAAGATCTTAAACCATATTTAACACCATCATATCTTGCTAAATTGGATGATGCTTCAGCTGGTGCTACAATATAATAAGTAGGCAAAGCATAACTTGTGTGAGGTAAAGAAATATCAATTATTTCAGCACCACAATCTTTTGCATATTCAATACCCTTTTTCCAAAGATTCTCAATTTCGTCTGGCATCCCATCAACTCTGTATTCTTTTGGGATTCCAATTTTTATACCTTTGATATTTCTAGTTAGTTCTGATGAATAATTATTTCTTTTAAAATCTATTGAAGTTGAGTCTTTTTTATCAAATGATGAGATCACTTCTAAAAGAATAGAGCTATCTTTGACGTCTTTGCTCATCGGACCTGCTTGATCTAGAGATGATGCAAAGGCAACAATTCCATATCTTGAACAGCTTCCATAAGTGGGTTTTAGACCAACAGTTCCAGTAAAGGAAGCTGGCTGCCTAATAGATCCACCAGTGTCAGTTCCTATTGTTACAGGTGTTAAATTAGCTGCTAAAGCCGATGAAGAACCACCTGATGACCCACCTGGAACTAAATCTTTTGCAATTGGGTTTTGAACATTGCCAAAAAAACTTGTTTCATTAGATGAGCCCATTGCAAATTCATCACAATTAAGTTTGCCAAGCAAAATACCACCTTCATTCCATATATTTTGTGTTACAGTAGATTCATAGCTGGGAACAAAATTATTTAAGATATTGCTTCCAGCTGTTGTTCTTACTTCATTTGTACAAAATAGATCTTTTACAGCAATTGGAATACCTGGAAGTTTTAAATCATAATTTGGTTTGTTATCAAACTCTTTTGAAAGTTTAAGACAATTTTCAAAATTTTCAGTTACATATGCATTTAGTTTTTTTGACTTTTGAGATCTATCAACAAAAGATTTTGCAGCTTCATTTGATGATATTTTCTTTTCTTTTATATTTTTAATTAATTCAAAAAGACTTAAAGATGTTATATCTGTCATTACTCAACTACTTTCGGAACAACAAAAAAATCGTCATTTTTTTCAGGAGAATTTTTAAGAATTTTTTCTCTTATATTATCGCTAGTTATTTTATCTTCTCTGAATCTCAAAGTTGTTTCAGCTATAGAGGTTAATGGTTCAATATTCTCAGTTTTTAGCTCGTTTAATTTTTCAATAAATTCAAATATAGAATTCATATCATCTGCCAATTTTTCAGCTTTTTTCTCTTCAAGTGAGATCCTTGCTAATTTTGATATGTGTTTTACAGTTTTAAGATCTATCGTCATATGGTAAAAAATAATGTCGCAAACTACCACTTAAGTTAAAAATATACAATATGATCACAATTAATGAATTCAAAAACAAATTATCAAGTGGTTCAAGATTATTGGGTATAGATTTAGGCACAAAAAGGATTGGGATTGCGATAAGTGATTATAATCAAAAAGTTGCCACTCCCCTTCAAACCTTAGATAATTCTAAACAAGGTAAATTAATTGATGCACTAGAAAGTATTATTGCAGAATATGACATCAGAGGAATTATTATAGGCAATCCAATAAATATGGATGGCACTTACGGGAAATCTTCACAATCAGCAAAAGATATAGCAATCAATATTTCGAATAAAATTGATATTCCTGTGTCTTTGTGGGATGAAAGATTATCTACTGTTGGTGCTTTCAATTTATCAAGTGAATTAGATATAAATGTCAGTAAAAGAGAAAAAGATATTGATAAGTTTGCAGCAGCTTTTATTTTACAAGGTGCTTTAGATTTTATTCAAAATTAATGGTTGCATAGTTAATACTATATAGTTATAGAGTTAATTTTAATGGCAACTAAATCCAAAAAAGCTATTAAAATATCTCAAAAACATTTATTAGGAATCCAGGATTTATCTGTTAGTGATGTTACAACTATCCTGAATGAAGCCTCTAAGTTCATAGAATTAAATAAAAGCAAAAATAAAAAAATCGATATTTTAAAAGGAAAAACTCAGATAAACTTATTTTTTGAACCATCAACAAGGACACAGAGCTCATTCGAATTAGCAGGAAAAAGATTGGGTGCAGATGTAATGTCAATGAATATTACAAATTCTGCTATCAAAAAAGGTGAAACATTAATTGATACAGCAATGACCTTAAATGCAATGCACCCAGACATTATTGTAATAAGACACCAAGACTCAGGAGCTTGTAACCTTCTATCTCAAAAAGTTAATTGTGCAGTACTTAACGCAGGTGATGGTAGAAGAGAGCATCCAACGCAGGCATTATTGGATGCATTAACAATTATAAATAGAAGAAAAAAAATAGAAGGTCTTAAAATTGCAATATGTGGAGATATACTTCATTCAAGAGTAGCAAGATCAAATATTTATCTTCTAAACATGTTAGGTGCAGAAGTGAATATTGTGGCCCCTACAAATTTGATGCCAAATGAAATTGAAAAATTTGGTGTAAATATTTTTTCTGATATGAAAAAAGGTGTTAAAGATTGCGACATAGTAATGATGTTAAGATTACAAAATGAAAGAATGACAAGCTCATTTCTATCATCTAACAGAGAATACTATGAGTACTATGGCTTAACACCTGATAAAATTCAATATGCTAAAGAGGATGCTTTAATAATGCATCCAGGACCAATGAATAGAGGAATTGAAATTGATACAAACTTAGCAGACGATATAAACAAAAGTGTAATAAAAGAACAAGTTGAATTAGGCGTAGCAGTAAGGATGGCCTGCTTAAAGATTTTTTGTGAATAAATGAAAAAAAAATACTTTATAAATGCAAATATAATTGACCCTCATAATTCCTTGAATGAAATTGGAGGAATAATAATTGGAGAAAATGGAAAAATTGAAGCTGTCGGAAAAAAAGTAAATACCAATAACATTCCATCTAGAGAAAAAGTAATAGATTTAAATGGAAAATACATATTTCCAGGCATTGTAGATATGCGAGTTTTTGTTGGTGAACCAGGATATGAATATAAGGAGAATTTTAGAACCCTTAGTGAAGCTGCTTTATCAGGTGGTGTAACATCAGTTGTTACAATGCCTAATACTAACCCAGTAATTGATAATGTCTCAATAGTTGATTTTCTTAAAAGAAGAGGAAGAGATAAATCAAAAATTAATATTTATCCAACGGCTGCATTAACAGTAAAAGCAGAGGGAGAAAATATGACTGAATTTGGCTTATTACAGAGTAAAGGAATAATTGGTTTCACGGATGGAGTAAAAACAATTCAAAATCCTAGAATTATGAATAGGATTATGAATTCAGCATCAGATTTAAAATCTTTAATAATACAACATGCAGAAGATGCAGAATTATCAAAAGATGGAATGATTAATGATGGCATCATAGCAACAAAACTTGGTCTCCAGGGAATTCCAATAAGTGCTGAATTGTTAATTATAGAAAGAGACTTAACATTGTTAGAATATAATAGTTGTAGGTATCATATTTCTCAGATTTCATCTGCAAACTCTGTAGATATAATCAGAGAAAGAAAAAATAAAGTAAACTTCAGCTGTGGTGTTTCAATAAACAATCTATCATTAAATGAAAATGACATTGGTGATTTCAAAACTTTTTTAAAATTATCACCTCCTTTAAGAACAGAAACTGATAGAAACGCTTTAGTTCAAGGATTAAATGATGAAACAATTGATGTTATTGTTTCTGATCATAAACCAGAAGATGAAGAAAATAAAAGATTAACTTTTGCTCAAGCTGAAACCGGCGCATCTGGAATTGAAACTTTATTACCATTGAGCTTAGAATTATATCACAATGGATCTGTAGAGTTGGAAACTATAATAAAAGCTTTAACATCAAAACCAGCAGAAATACTTAAAATAAATAAAGGTAACTTATCGATAGGAAATGCTGCTGATTTTTGTATCGTAGATATAAATAAACCTTGGGTAGTTAGAAAAGAGAAATTGATATCAAAATCCAAAAATACCCCTATAGAAGACAAAAAACTTCAAGGTAAAGTAATAAGTACCTTTGTTAATGGTGAAGAATTATTTAAATCTGAATAATGGATTATATAATAACAGCTTTGGTATCTTATCTATTTGGCTCTATTCCTTTTGGATATCTATTCACAAAAATTTTACTCAAAAAGGATATTAGAAATGTAGGATCAGGCAATATTGGTGCTACAAATGTTTTAAGAACTGGTAATAAATCATTGGGTTATTTAACACTTGTTTTGGATATAGCAAAAGCTGTTATGCCTGTAATCTATATAAAGCTCAATTATCCTGATCTAGTTTATATATCAGCTCTTTGTGCATTTTTAGGACATTTATTCCCTATTTGGCTAAAATTTAAAGGTGGCAAGGGTGTTGCAACTCTTGTTGGGATTTTGATTTCTATAAATATTTATTATGCATTAATTTTTGGCATTGTTTGGATTTTAACTTTTTTGATATCAAAATATTCGTCTCTATCCTCATTGTTTGCTTCAATTTCAATACCAATCTACCTATTAATCATTGATCAAGGTAATATAATTTTTTTCATTATTATGTTTGTTTTAATTTTTTATACACATAGAGAAAATATAAAAAGATTAATAAACAAAGAAGAAACCAAGAGTAAAATTTATTAATTTGACAGATTAATAGTTATAAGTAGTTTGACTAATTATGAATCTTGTAATTGTTGAAAGTCCTGCAAAAGCTAAAACTATAAATAAATATCTAGGTACAAATTACACCGTGTTAGCAAGTTATGGTCATATTAGAGACCTACCTTCAAAAAATGGATCTGTTGATCCAGAAAATTCTTTTAAAATGATTTGGGAAGTAGATAGTTTCTCAAAAAAATATTTAAAAGAAATTACTGATACAGCCAAAAACTCAGAAAAAATTATTCTAGCTACTGACCCAGATCGAGAAGGTGAAGCAATTGCTTGGCATGTCAAAGAGTTTTTAAATGAAAAAAAACTTCTTAAAGATAAAAAAATAGAACGTGTAGTTTTTAATGAAATAACGAAAAAAGCTGTAACAAACGGAATAGAAAATCCAAGAAATATAGAAAATGAACTTGTAGATGCCTACATGGCAAGAAGAGCGCTAGACTATTTAGTTGGTTTTAATATATCACCAATTCTATGGACAAAATTACCAGGATCTAAATCAGCAGGAAGAGTTCAATCTGTAGCTCTTAGATTGTTAACTGAAAGAGAACATGAAATAGAAATTTTTAAACCGGAAGAATTTTGGACACTTAATTTAAATTTTTTAACAAAGGAAAATTTAAATATAAATACATCTATTAACCAATTAGATGGTAAAAAGATTGAAAAATTCTCTTTTAAAAATAAAGATGATATTAATAACGCAATAGATTTAATCAAAAATAAAAAATATAATATTACAGATATAACCTCTAAAATTTACACAAGAAACCCGTCAGGTCCTTTTACTACTTCTACTTTACAACAAACATCATCTAGTAAACTGGGTTTTGGAGCATCTAGGACAATGCAAATCGCTCAAAGATTATATCAAGGTATTGATATTGATGGCGAAACTGTTGGATTAATTACTTATATGCGTACAGATGGAACAAATATATCTAAGGATGCTGTAACTACTTTTAGAAATTTCATTACTCATAATTATGGTGAAACATATTTACCACCCTCACCTTTAAATTATTCAGGTAAAAAGGCAAAAAATGCACAAGAAGCTCATGAAGCCATTAGGCCAACAGAAATCACTCGTGTCCCTGAAGAAATAAAAAAATATTTAAGTACAGATCAATACAAACTTTACAATTTAATATGGTCAAGATCATTATCCTCACAAATGGAGTCAGCAAAATTTGATAGAAAAACTATAACAATTATATCCGAAGATAATAAAAATATATGTAAAGCAAGCGGTTCAACTTTAAAATTTGATGGTTTTTTAAAGGTTTCAAGATTAGATGAAAATAAAGATGATGAAAATATATTGCCAGATGTTGATAAAGGTAATGTAGAGTTTAAAGATTTTACGGATGAACAACATTTCACTCAACCACCACCAAGGTATTCAGAAGCAAGTCTAGTTAAAAAATTAGAAGAATTAGGAATTGGAAGACCTTCAACATACGCTAGTATCATATCAGTTATCTCAAATAGAGGTTATGCAGATATAGAAAATAAAAGATTTTTTCCTACAGATAGAGGCAAATTACTATCCGCTTTTCTTGAAAAATTATTTTCAAAATATGTTGATTATGATTTTACAGCGAAATTAGAAGATCAATTGGATGATATAACAACTGGTAAAGAAAATTGGATTAAAGTCTTAGAAGAATTTTGGAAAGATTTTAATTTAAATGTAACAGATGTTAAAGAAAAACGGACAAGAGAAGTCTTGGATATGCTTAACGAAAGCTTGGGCTCATTAATTTTTGAAGTCGATAAAGATGGTAACATAAATAGAAAATGTAAACTATGTGATAGTGGTCAATTAAGTTTAAAAAATAGTTTTAGAGGAGGTGCTTTTATTGGATGCTCAAATTATCCAGATTGTAAATTTACAAGACCTCTTTCAAAATCTAAAGCAGCTCAGCAACTGACTTTAGCAGAACCAAAATTAATTGGTCAAAATGATTTAGGTAAAGACATATATTTAAAAAATGGAAGATTTGGTCCCTATCTTCAATATGAAAAAGAAATTGACGATGTTGCAGAAACTAAAAAGAAAAAGAAAAAATTAAAAAAAGAAGATAATAATATGAAAAATGTGTCTATACCGAAAGGAATTGATATCAAAAGTATAGATTTAGAAAGAGCTAAGTATTTATGCTCACTACCAATTAGTTTAGGTAAAAACCCTGAAAATGATAAAGATATTACCGTAAATGTTGGTCGATTTGGACCATATCTAAAGTGTGAAAATAAATCGGCACGTTTAGAAAATGTTGAGGAAATTTTTAGTATAGGTCTTAATAGAGCTGTAACTCTAATAGCAGAAGCAAAGCCTGGTAGAATTTCGTCATCTTTAATTAAAGATCTTGGCGAACACCCTGAAGATAAAAAACCTGTGAGAATTATGAAAGGTCAATATGGGCCTTATATAAAATATAAATCACTAAACGCTACTATCCCTGAAGAAAAAGACCCAATTGAATTAACTATGGAAGAAGCTCTTATTTTAATTGAGAAAAGAAAAGAGTACGATAAGAATAAAAAGAAAAAGAAAGGTAAATAAGTAAAATGTCTATTGATGTAAAATTAAAAGAAATGGGTTTAGTTCTACCAAAAACAACTGATCCAGTTGGTTCATATGTTGCCACAAAAATTTCTGGCAATTTACTTTATATATCAGGACAAATATCAATGGATGCTGAAGGTCAATTGATTAAGGGGAAAGTTGGAAAAGACTTAAATACAGAGCAAGCATACAAAGCTGCACAAAGGTGCGCCTTAAATATAATTGCTCAAGCTAAAAAAGCATGCTCAGATGATTTATCAAAAATCAAATCATGCATTAAATTAACAGGTTTCGTAAATTCAACTAATGACTTTATTGAACAACCTAAAGTAATTAATGGAGCTTCAGATTTAATTAAAGATGTCTTTGGTGATAATGGTACCCATACACGTGCTGCTGTAAGCACTAATAGTTTACCTTTAGGTGTTGCTGTTGAAGTTGATGCAATTTTTGAAATAATTTAGTTATCTTCCAACACTGTAGTAATTAATATTATTTTTTTTCATTTTTGTTGGAGAATATAAGTTTCTTAAATCATATATCTTATAATTTTTTTTATTGCTTATTTTTTTAAAATTAAGCTGTTTAAATTCATTCCACTCAGTATGTATAATTAATAAATCTGCTTTTTTGCAAGCATCTCTTAAATTGTTCACAAATTTTACTTTTTTATAATTGAAGTTTTTTTTTTCTCCTGTTGGTTCATAATAAGAAACTTTAGAGCCTCTTTTAGTTAAATAAGGAATCAATTTTAATGATGCAGCTTCTCTCATATCATCTGTACCTGCTTTGAAAGTAACTCCTAAAAAAGTAATATTTTTTCCTTTTAAATTATTATTCATAATTTTTTTTATTTTATTTAATAGTATTTTATATCTATCATCATTGGATTTAATAACTGATTTTACTATAGAAAGATTCGTTTTAAATTTATGTGATGTATATACCAAAGCTCTGGTATCTTTTGGAAAACAAGATCCACCATAACCAGGACCTGCACGTAAAAATCTTTCCCCTATTCTTTCATCTAAACCTATACCAGAAGATACATCTTTTACATCTATATTTGATTTTTCACACAAGTTTGAAATCTCATTAATAAATGAAATTTTAGTTGCTAAAAATGCGTTAGCTGCATATTTGATTAATTCTGCAGCTCTTCTTGATGTTTGAAAATATCTATTAGATTTTTTTATTAATGGTAAATACAAGCTTCTCATAACATTATTTGCTTTTTTACTATTTGTGCCAACTACAACTCTATCTGGATACATAAAGTCTCTAATAGCTTCTCCTTCGCGAAGAAATTCAGGGTTGGAAATAACATCAAATCTTATTTTATTTTTATTTAGGTTTAATACTTTTTCAATTTTATCACCTGTCATTACCGGAACAGTTGATTTTGTAACAATGATTTTATATTTATTAAGGTTATTTTTAATACTAGAAACAACTTTAAAAACATACTTTAAGTTGGCATTGTTTGAATTCTTATTTGTTGGAGTGCCTACACAAATAAAAATAATATCTGATTTTTTTATTGATGAATCTATTTCAGTAGAAAAATTAAGTCTTTTATTTTTGTAATTTCGTAAAACAAGTTCTTCTAAACCCGGTTCATAAATGGGAATAATTCCTTTTTTAAGGTTTTCGATTTTTTCTTTATTATTATCGACACAAACTACTTTATTCCCTAATTCAGAAAAACATGCTCCACTGACTAAGCCAACATAACCTGAACCTATAATGCAAATATTCATAATTTTGCTACTTCTAATGTTGATTTAATATATCCATCCATTGAGCCACAATCTAAATATTTACCTGAAAATTTGTGTCCCACAAAAAGAAATTTATTATCAATCATTGTTCTAATTGAGTCAGTAATATGTATCTCGCCACCTTTACCCTTTTTTTGATTTTTAAGAATTTTAAATATATCTTTGCTCAATATATATCTTCCAATAACAGCATTGTTAGAAGGTGCTTCTCTAGTACTTGGTTTTTCAATAACATCTGATATTACAAAATTTTTTTTACCAATTTTTTTGGATACCGAGAATATGCCCCAACGATTTACATTATTTTTCTTTACTGTCATACTGGCCATGACTGAGGCTTTATATTTTTTGTGTAATTTGATCATATCTTTTGAACAATTCTTCTTCATAATTAAATCATCTGGAAGTAACATTAAGAAATATCTATTTTTAATAAATTTTTTAGTTTTTAAGACCGCATCACCAGTACCCAAAGGTTTGTTTTGATATACAAATTTAATTTTTTTTTTATATTTTAAAATTTTTTGATATTCTTTAATAATCCGTGGATCTTTTTTTTTTTTAATTAGTGATTTATAAAAATTATCATTATGAAAATATTTTTTTATCATTTCTTTTTTCTTAGAAATAATGAAAATTATTTCACTAATACCTGCATCTATGCACTCATCAAGAATATACTCTAAACCAGGTTTACCATTTATTGGTAATAGCTCTTTGGCAAAAACACTAGTTAAAGGCAAAAGTCTTGTTCCTAGTCCTGCTAGTGGAATAATGGCTTGTTTAATCATAAAGATAACTTATTTATAAATATATATTTATAATATGAAAATAATTACAAGTATTTTTGATTTAAATAAAGAGATTAAAAACTATAAAAATATTGGATTTGTCCCAACGATGGGTGGGATACATGCTGGTCATGAATCTTTAATAAAAGCTTCACAAAAGAAAAAAAGTAAGACAATTGTAAGTATTTTCATAAATCCTACTCAATTTAATAAAAAGAACGATTTTAAAAAATATCCCAGAAATATAAATAAAGATATTGCAATATTAAAAAAATTAAATGTTGATTATTTATTCAGACCAAGCGTCAAAGATGTTTATAGATTTAAATCTAAGAAATTTAATTTAAAAAAAAGTGACAAGATATTATGTGCAAAATCTAGAAATGGTCATTTTGAAGGTGTTCTTGATGTTATGAATAGATTAATGAGTATTATCAAATCAAAAGATTTGTATATGGGAGAAAAGGATTATCAACAATTATATCTAATAAAAAAATTTCTTTCAAAAAAGTTTAGGGTACGAATTAATTCATGTCCTACCATAAGAATTAAAAATAATATTGCACTATCTACACGAAACAAATTATTAACTAAGAAACACCTAAAAATAGCATCGGAAATTGCATTAATTCTTCGTAGATTAAAGCGTAAATCTAAATTTCAACCATTAAAAACAGCTCTTGATTTACCTAATTATAAAATTTTGATGGAGACAAAATATAATATCAAAATTGATTATTTAGAATTTAGAGACGAAAAAAATCTTGGACTTAATAACTTTAAAAATAAATTTAGATTATTTATAGCTTACAACATCAATAAAGTTAGATTAATTGATAACTTTTAATTATAAAAAATAAGCTCCAACACCTAAAAATGATACAAAACCAATTACATCCGTTATTGTAGTTACAAAAACGCTTGAAGATATAGCGGGATCTATATTCATTTTTTTTAGAGTTACTGGTATCAATATACCAAAAAGTCCAGCAACTATCATTGTTAACACCATTGAAATTGAAATTATTAAAGCAAGCTGAATGTCATTAAACCAGAAATAAACAATTAATGAACTAATTATTGCAAAAATAATGCCGTTTAAGATACCTATATTAAATTCTTTTATAATATTGCTAGTAAAGTTGTTCTTAGTTAAATCTTGTGTAGCTAATGATCTTACAGTTACAGCAAGAGTTTGCATGCCAGCATTACCACCCATTGATGCTACTATTGGCATTAAAAAAGCTAACACAACCATCTGTTCTATAGTTGCTCCAAATAGACTTATGCAATAGGTTGCTAAAAAAGCGGTAAATAAATTTAATAAAAGCCAGTTAAACCTTCGTTTAGTTTTTGTTAAAACACCATCAGTTATTTCTTCGTCTCCAACACCAGCTAGTCTTAATGCATCTTCTTCAGCTTCTTCTTTTAGTACAGTTAATACATCGTCGTAAGCTATCATGCCTACTAATTTATCATTTTTATCAATTACAGCTGCAGAACTTAAATTATAATTTTCAAACAAATTTCCAACTTCTTCTTTATCCATATCAACAGGTATTAAAAGCTGGGACTCCGACATTAAAGACATCATTTTTGCCTCTCTTGATGTTCTTAGTACTTTAGATGATGGTACAGTCCCAATTGGTTTAAAGTTTTCATCAACTATAAAGATTTCAAGAAATTCTTCAGGCAATTCTTTATTTTCTCTCAAATAATCTATTGTTTGCCCTACTGACCAATTACTTGGAATTGCAGTAAATTCTCTTTGCATTATTCTTGCGGCACTATCTTCTGGGTAGCTTAAGCTTTCTAAAAGAGCAAATCTATCCTTTGGGGGAAGAGATCCTAAAATGGTATTCTTATCCTTTTCATCAACGTTTTCTAATATTTTAATTGCATCGTCAGATTCTAGATTTTTTAATATATTAACAATTGACTTGGAGGATAAATAAGTAATTAGTTCAGATTGTATAGACTCATTTAGCTCTACAAAAACTTCAGGATCAACTTTAAAATTATTTAATTTAATTAAATTCTCTCTGTCGTTTTCACTTAAATGCTCAATAATATCAGCAGCATCCGCTGGGTGCATATCGTTAAATGAATTAGTTATAAATTCAGCATCATTAGATGATATCTTATCTGTTACAACCTTGATAAATTCTTTATTAAATTCAAAGTTAACTTTTTTATCTTTAATTTTTTTTACTAAAGTCATAAAATTTATCTATAATTTAGTTGGGACTATTAATACAAAATATAAATATTACAATTTTATAATGAATATAGAGATTAAAAAGTCAATAAAACCAATAAAATATGAAAATGCCATTTATTTATTGGAAAAAAGATTGAAAGAAATTCATTTAAAAAAGAATAAAGAGCTAATATGGATACTTGAGCATAAGAAAGTTTTTACAGGAGGTGCTAGTTATAAAGAAAGTGAAATAATTGATAAATCGATAGAATTAATCAAAACTAACAGAGGTGGAAAAATAACATACCATGGCCCCGGTCAACTAATTTTTTATTTGGTAATTGATTTAAATAAACGTGGAAGAAATATTAGAAAACTTATTACATCAATAGAAAATACAATAATTAAAACCCTGAAAGAATTCAAAATTAACACATACGCTGACAGAGAGAATATAGGTATTTGGTATAAGAGAAAACTAAATAACAAAACACATGCTGAAAAAGTTGCTGCAATTGGTATTAAAGTGAAGAAGTGGATTGCATTTCACGGTTTTGCAATAAATATTTCAAATAACTTAGATGTTTACAAAAAAATAATTCCCTGTGGAATTAAGGATAGAAAAGTTACTAATTTAATGCAAATCAAAGACCAAAAATATACCAATATATCTGATATGCTAATTAAAAATTTTTTGAAAGAAATTAAAAATTGAGTCTTTTTGATTTTAACATATTTCTAAAATAATCAGGAGGTGTTGCTCTAAATGTATATTTGTTATCTTTAATCTTGAATTTAATCTCATATGAATGAAGCATAAGATTTTTATTATTTTTTTGTTCTTTTAATGAATTGTATTTTTTATCACCAATAATTGAATGTCCAATATCAAATAATTGCTTTCTCAATTGATGTTTTCTTCCCGTAATGGGTTTTAGTTGAACAAATGTAGAATTTGTATTTTTATCTAAAATTTCATAGTGAGTTTCAGCATTTTCAATAATTTTTTTTCTTTCTTCATATCTGGCAAGATTATTTTTTAGAATACCTTTTTCATTAATATTAATCTCACCATGGCATATTGCTATGTAAGTCTTATAAACTTTTCTTAATCTGAAAAGAGATGTAAGAAGTTGCGCTGTAGGTCTATTTTTAGCAATTAAAAAAACACCAGAAGTTTCTTTATCCAATCTATGAACTGAATAAGGTTTATCATCTTTAAATATTTCACTTTTTGAAAAAATATCTATCAGATTTTTTTTTGACTTTGTTCCACCTTGAACTGATATACCTGCCTGCTTATTAAGTACAATAAAATTATCATTATTCTCAATAATAAAATCCTCATTTTCTTTTATTATAGTATTTGAAGGTTTAAACTTTTCTTTTTTGACAATAACGCTCTTTTTTATATCAAAATTGAATAATTCAATAAGATCGTTGTTTTTAACTTTAGTTGAACTTTTTATTTTTCTATTATTAAGTTTAATTTTGCCATTTCTTAAATTTCTTTCGATCAAACTTTGTGGAATTGAATCAAAATATCTTCTCAAAAATCTATCAATACGCATTCCAGAAAACGTATTATCTACGTTGATAGACTTTTTCATAATTTGTATGATTAAGCGGTTGCTTCTTTAGGTGTATCTGCTTTTTTTTCTGCTTCTTTAATCTTTTCTGTTTTCTTCTTATCCACTTTTTTAGCTTCTACATCACGATCAACAAATTCAACAACTGCCATAGGAGCATTATCTCCATATCTAAAACCTGCTTTTATTATTCTTGTATAACCACCTTTTCTGTTTTCATACCTTTTAGATAAAGTTTTACGAACTTTGCTTGCAGACCCTTCATCTTGAAGCTTAGAAATAATTCTTCTTATATTTTGCAAGTTATCTTTTTTACCTAAAGTTATTAATTTATCTGCTTGTGGTTTTAAAACTTTCGCTTTTGGCAATGTCGTTGTTATTTGCTCATATTTTACAAGAGAGTTGAGCATATTTTTAATAAGTGCCTTTCTATGCTCAGATGTTCTATTTAGTTTTTTATAACCAAACTTATGTCTCATTAAATTGCTTCCTCAAGTTTTTTTGATAATTCTGCAATGTTGTCTGGGGGCCAGTTTGGTATCTCCATACCTAAATAAAGCGACATGCCTGTTAATACTTCTTTAATTTCATTTAAAGACTTTCTACCAAAATTTGGCGTTCTTAGCATTTCGCCTTCAGATTTTTGAACTAAATCACCTATATAGATTATATTATCATTTTTAAGACAATTCATTGATCTAACTGATAATTCTAACTCGTCGACTTTTCTTAATAAATTTTTATTAAATTCGGGTTCTGTTGGTTGTTCTCTAACAATTACTTCTTGCGGTTCGTCAAAGTTAACGAACATTCCAAGTTGATCTTGGAAAATTCTAGCAGAATAAGCAACTGCATCCTCAGCTGATATAGATCCATTAGTCTCCACTTCCATAGTAAGTTTATCATAATCTAAGGCTTTACCTTCCCTTGCAGTACTTATTGAATATGAAACTTTTTTTACTGGACTAAAAAGTGAGTCTATTGCTATTAGACCTAACGGTGGTTCCTCTGGCTTGTTCATATCTGCAGAAACATAACCTTTTCCATTACTTACTGTCATTTCCATGTGAAAATTTGTATTTTCATCCAAATTGCAAATAACTAAATCTGGGTTTAATATTTCAATATCTGCTGAAGTCGTAATGTTTGAGGCTTTTATTTCTCCAGGACCTTTAGCATCTAAAATTAGTTTACTTGTAGTTTCTGAATTACTCTTTAAAGCGAGGGATTTAACATTTAATACAATATCAGTAACATCTTCCCTGACGCCTTTGATTGATGTAAATTCATGTAAAACACCATCAATTTGAATTGCTGTGACAGCAGTGCCTCTTATAGATGATAGTAGTATTCTTCTTAATGAATTTCCTAAAGTTAAACCATAGCCTTTCTCAAGTGGTTCAGCTATTATTTTTGCATAAGATTTATCATCACTTAGGTTAACATCTAATTTGGGTGGTTTAATAAGTGATTTCCAATTTTTAATATTTACCTCAGTTGTATCCATTTATACTCTCCTTTTTTTTGGCGGTCTCGAACCATTATGTGGCATTGGTGTTGTATCTTTTATTGAAATTATTTTAAAACCTCTAGCTTGCAAAGCTCTTAAAGCCGTTTCTCTTCCAGATCCAGGTCCTTTAACTTCGACTGATAAAATCTTCATACCAACTTCTAAAGCCTTAACTGCAGCTGAGTCAGCGGCAACTTGTGCGGCGTACGGTGTGGACTTTCTTGATCCTTTAAAACCTTTTTGACCTGCTGAAGCCCATGATATTACATTACCATTAGTATCAGCTATTGAAACAATTGTGTTATTAAATGTAGATTGTACATAAGCAATACCATTTAATATATTTTTTTTATTTTTTTTCTTCTTTGAATATGAACTTTTTTTAGATTTTGTAGAACTTTCTTTAACTTGATCTTTATTATCTGTATTATCCTTTGGCATATTATTTTTTAAGTGGAGTTAATTTTTTTCCTGCAATTGCAATTGCTTTTCCTTTACGCGTCCGAGCGTTACATCTAGTTCTTTGTCCTCTGACAGGTAATTTTTTTCTGTGTCGAGAGCCTCGATACGAAGCCAAATCTATTAGTCGTTTTATATTCAATGAAGTATCTCTACGTAGATCTCCTTCAACAGTAAATTTTTGATCAATAAATTCTCTAATTTTTAAAATTTCATCATCAGTCAATTCATTAACTCTTTTTGTATTTGGTATATCTAATGACTTGCAAATATCATTAGAATTTTTCTCACCAATACCAAAAATATATGTTAGACCTATCCTAACTAATTTATTCTGTGGAATGTTTACACCTGCTATACGAGCCATAATATTGAGATAAAAATTTAGCCTTTTATATAAGAAGTTCTTTCAAAGTCAATGTCTTAAACAGATAGAATTTGCTCAATTTTACCTGATATTTCCTCTATTTTTACATCTCCATTGATTTTAAAAAAACTAGGTTTTTTTGAATAGAAATCTAATACAGGTTTGGTTGTTTCCATGTAGGTATCATATCTTTTTAAAATTGTAATCATAGTATCATCTGATCTTTTTTCTAAAATTTTTCTTTTCTCTAATCTTTGAATTATTGTTTCTTTTTTTACATCTAAAAAAAAGATAAAATCAATTTTTTGATTTGAATTTGATAACAATACTTCCAAGTTTTCTGCCTGACTTAATGATCTAGGATAACCATCAAATATTAATTTGTTTTTTTTTATTGGATCAAAAACAATATTTTTAATTAATTCATTAACAATTTCATCAGTCGCAAAGTCTCCTTTAGAAATAATATTTTCAATATCCTTGCCAATTTCAGTTTGATTTTTAACTTCTTTTCTTAAAAGATCCCCTGTAGAGACTTGATACAAATTAAATTTTTTAACGATATTATTTGCCTGGGTTCCTTTTCCAGCTCCAGGTGGTCCAAAAATTATAACATTCACTAAACTTATCTTCCAAATTTAGTTTTCTTAATTAGCTGTTCGTATTGAGAGCTCATAAGTCTTGTTTGAACTTGAGTAACAGTATCGATTGCAACAACTACTACTATTAGTACAGAAGCTCCTCCTAAATAAAAGGGTATTGGATAATTAGCAATTAAAAACTCTGGCATTAGACAGACAAGCGTTAAATATAATGCACCAATAGTTGTTAATCTTGTTAGAATTGTATCTATATACATAGCTGTGCTTTCACCTGGTCTTATTCCAGGAATAAAGCCACCATACTTTCTCAGATTTTCTGCTGTTTCAGTAGGGTTAAAGGTAATTGATGTATAAAAAAAAGTAAAAAATATAATACCTGATGCATATAAAATCATATAAAGCGGTTGTCCTTGTGAAAAATATGAAGAGATATTTAAAAAAGTTTCACTTTGTGAAACATTAAAATTAGAAAATGTAACTGGTAACAACAATAATGCAGAAGCAAAAATCGCTGGGATTACACCCGCTGAATTAATTTTAAGTGGTAAGTGTGAGGACTCACCGCCATACATTTTATTTCCCATTTGTCTTTTGGGATAATTTATAAGAATTTTTCTTAGGGCTCTTTCCATAAAAACAATAAATAAAATTGTTACAACTAGTAAAATAAATATAAAAATTATCATTAATGTTGAAATAGCTCCTGTTCTACCTAATTCAAAGGTAGTGACTAATGCTCTTGGTATTTCTGCAACTATTCCAGAAAAAATTATTAATGATATACCATTACCAATCCCTCTTTGAGTTATTTGCTCTCCCAACCACATTAAAAAAATTGTACCAGCAACAATTGTAGTAACAGTTGAAATCTTAAAAAAAACACCAGGGTTTATTACCAAGTCTGCAGATGATTCTAATCCAACAGCTAAACCATATCCTTGAACAGTTGCTAACAACACAGTTCCATATCTTGTTATTTGAGTAATTTTTTGTCTGCCTATTTCGCCTTGGGCTTTCAGATTTTTAAAATAATCAGTTACTCCTGTTAATAGCTGTATTATGATGGAGGATGATATATAGGGCATTATACCTAAAGCAAAAATAGCCATTCTACTAACAGCACCACCAGCAAATACGTTAAACATTCCCAATAATCCTTTTTGATTGCTATCCATCATAACTTGAAGTTGTTCAGGATCTATTCCTGGAAGTGGAACAAAGGTTCCTAGTCTATAAATTGCTAAAATAAGAACTGTAAATATTATTCTGTTTCTTAAATCATTTGTTTGAGATGACTCACTCATTTTACTTAGGATTTTTAATTTTTAGTATTCCACCGAGATTCTCAATCTTTTCTTTAGCCGAGATTGATGAATAATCTACTTCTATATCAATTTTAGAGGTAAGGTTACCATTTCCTAGTACTTTAAATTTAAGGTATGATTTATTAATAATATTATTTTTCTTTAAGCTTTCTAAATTAATTACGCTTGCCACATCAATTCTTTTTTTGTCAACAAAATCCTGCAGTTGGTCTAAATTAATCTTTGCAATTTTTGTTTTATTTATCGGGTTAAAGCCTCTTTTTGGTAATCTTCTATAAAGTGGCATTTGTCCACCCTCAAAACTTTTTATAGCCACACCTGATCTTGATTTCTGACCTTTGACCCCTCTTCCAGAAGTTTTACCTTTTCCTGAACCTATACCTCGACCTAGTCTTTTTTTTGGTTTTTTTGCTTTTGTGTTATTATTTAAAATATTCATTACCCTCTTTTCTCAATAATTTCAGATATTTTTTTATTTCTAATTAAAGAAATGTTTTTTGGAGAATTTTGTTTACCAAGTGCTTTCATACAAGCTCTTATAACATTATGTGGATTTGCTGTACCTAGTGATTTAGCAACAATATCCTTAATTCCTAGTACTTCACATACAGCTCTAACTGCACCACCTGCTATTATTCCTGTACCTTTTGGAGCCGCTCTTAGCTTTATTTTGCCTGCTCCATCTTTGCCAAATATATCATGATGAATAGTACGACCTTCCCTTAATGGAATTTGGACAAGATTTCTTCGTGCTAATTCATTAGCCTTTTTGATTGCATCGGGTACTTGTTTTGCTTTTGCATGCGCAACTCCTATTTTTCCATTTTGATTTCCAACAACAACTAATGCCGAAAATCCAAATCTTCTACCACCTTTAACAACTTTAGTTATCCTGTTTATGTGAACTAATTTTTCTACAAACTCAGTGTTTTTTTCCATATTTAAAATTCCATTCCATTTTTTCTTAATTCTTCTGCTAATATTTTTACTCTCCCATGATATTTATAAATGCCTCTATCAAAGTAAATTTTAGTTATATTAAGATCTTTTGCTTTTTTTACCAACAATTGTGCAACTAATTCTGATAACTCTTTTTTATTTTTATTCTGGATCTTTATTTCTTTTGAGTTAGATGAAGCTGAAGCAATTGTAGTTTTTTTAACATCGTCGATTATCTGAGCACTTATATTTTTATTAGATCTACTTACGCTCAATCTAAAACGTTCTTTTGAAGAAACTTTTTTTAATTTATTTCTTACTCGAAATTTTTTTCTCTCAATTTTGGATAGATTCATTATTTTTTCTTGCCTTCTTTTCTAAGTATATATTGACCTTGTTCTTTAATACCTTTGCCTTTATAAGGCTCTGGAGGTCTAAAACTCTTAATTTGTGCAGCTACCATACCGACTTGTTGTTTATCATTGCCAGTAATTTTTAAAGTAATTTGCTTTTCAACTTGTATTTTCACACCTTCGGGAATATCGAAATTGATATCGTGACTAAAACCTAACTGAAGATTTAGAACATTACCTTTCAATGCAGCACGATAACCAACTCCTGATAATTCAAGAGTTTTCTCGTATCCAGTTGAAGCACCAATAATAGCATTATTTATTAAACTTCTATTCATTCCCCAAAGTCTCTTAGTATCCTGGGTATTATTTTTTGGTTTTATAGAAACTACTTTCCCCTCAGTTATATTAAGATCAAAAACATCTAGATCAATATTTAATGATTTTTTTCCAAGTGGGCCCTCTATATTAATCATATTTCCACTTAAAATAACTTTTACTTTTTCAGGAATTGCGATGTTTATCTTACCTATTTTTGACATTAAAAAACCTTACAAATTATTTCGCCACCGACTTTTTGTTTTCTAGCATCTATATCTGTCATAACTCCTTTGGGAGTTGATATTATTGCTATACCTAATCCATTGTTCACTTTTGGAAGGCTATCTGCACTTGAGAATATTCTTCTTCCAGGTTTTGAAACTCTTTCTATTGAGCTTATCACTGGATTTCCTGAGCTATATTTTAAACTTATATGAAGATTACTTTTGTTTTGTTCCGATTTAACTTCATAATCAATAATATAACCTTCAGACTTCAATATTTCAGCTATTTTAGTCTTAAACTTTGAGGATGGAAGTTCTATTCTCTTATGATTTCTCATTTGAGAGTTTTTTAATCTTGCTAACATATCTCCGATTGGGTCGCTTAAACTCATAATTTCCTTTCTACCAACTTGATTTTACCATACCTGGAATCTTACCTTCAAGACCTAGTTGTCTTAGTGCAATTCTTGATATTTTTAATTTTCTGTATACTCCATGGGGTCTACCCGTAATTTGACATCTATTTCTCACTCTTGTTTTAGCAGAATTACGTGGTAACTGTGATAATTTCTGCTGAGCTTTAAATCTTTCCTCTAGTGTAAGATTTTTATCCATTATTATCTTTTTCAAATGTTTTCTTTTATTAAAAAACTTATCAGATAGTTTAATTCTTTTATTATTTTTATTTATTGCACTCAGTTTTGCCATTAATTACTCCCTTTTTCTTTAAATGGAAAATTTAATTTTTTAAGAAGTTCGAAGCTATGTTCTTTTTTCATAGTCTTTATTACGATTGTAATGTCTAAACCTCTTACTTTATCAACTTTATCAAAATTTACCTCAGGAAAAATAATTTGTTCTTTAATTCCAAAAGTATAATTTCCAAATTTATCAAAACCGTTTGGATTAAGTCCTCTAAAGTCTTTAATTCTTGGTAATGCGATATTTACTAATCGATCAATAAATTCGTACATTTTATTTTTCCTTAGTGTAACTTTTAATCCTGAATTCGTATTTTTTCTTGTTTTAAAATTTGCTATAGATTTTCTAAATTTGGTAACAATAGGTTTTTGACCTGTTATACTTGCAAGATCATCCTGGCAGGAGCTCACGATTTTTGCATCATTTCCATCTAATCCAAGGCCCATATTTAAAACTATTTTTTCAATTTTTGGACCCATATACAAGCTTTTGTATCCAAACAATTCCTTTAAACTTGGATTAATTACTTTTATTATCGTTTCTTTTAATCTTGGTTCCATTATTTTTTAGCCTCTATTTTTTTATCACTGCCAATATTTTTTAAATTTGAGAGATGAATAAAGTTTTCTTTTGAAACTATCCCTCCTTTTTTTTCTTTTGTTGTTTTTACGTGTTTTTTCACAATATTAACGCCTTTTACTTTCACCCTTATATTTTTTCTGTCTATTTCAATAACTTCACCATCTTTACCTTTGTCTTTTCCGCTAATTATTTTTACTTTCATACCTTTTTTAATCATTACAAAACCTCTGGCGCTAGTGAAATAATTTTCATTTGCCCTCTATTTCTAAGTTCTCTTGTTACAGGTCCAAATATTCTCGTTCCAATAGGCTCACCTTTGTCATCAGTTAAAACTGCAGCATTATTATCAAATCGCACTTTAGATCCGTCATTTCTATGTACACCCTTTTTAACTCTTACAACTACAGCTTTATGTACTGCACCTTTTTTTACTTTACCTCTTGGAATTGCCTCTTTAACAGCCACTACGATTGTATCTCCAATACTTGCATATCTTCTTTTCGATCCACCTAGTACTTTAATACACTCAATTTTTTTTGCTCCTGTATTGTCTGCAACTAATAATTCTGTCTGAACTTGAATCATTTCATATCTCCAATGACCTCAAATTTCTTATTTTTTGAATATGGTCGACTTTCTCTAATTGAGACCTTGTCTCCAATCTTAAATTTATTTTCTTCATCATGTGCATTATATTTTTTTCTAGCTTTCATAACTTTCTTTAATACTGGATGTTGATATTTTCGCTCAACTAAAACAGTTACAGTTTTATTGGGTTTATCACTTACAACTACTCCATTTAGAATTTTTTTAGGCATTTTTTACCTCTATTAATGTTTTCAATCTTGCTATGTTTTTTTTGGTTTCTCTTATTTTTGCTGGACTCTTAATTTGGCCATTTACTTTTTGAAATCTAAAGTTAAATAAATCTTTCTTAAATTTTTCTATATTTTCTTTCATTTGAACTTTAGTTAATTTTTTTATTTCTTTTTTCTTCATTATATTCTCTTTATAAATTTACATTTAATGGGCAACTTAGCTGAAGCCTTGTATAATGCTTCTTTTGCAATTTGTTCAGAAACACCATCAACTTCAAATAATATTCTTCCAGGCTTAACCCTACATGCCCAAAACTCAGGTGATCCTTTACCTTTACCCATTCTTACTTCTGTTGGTTTTTTTGAAACAGGGATGTTAGGAAACATCCTAGTCCATACCCTACCTTGTCTCTTCATATGTCTTGTCAACGCAACTCTAGCAGCCTCTATTTGTCTTGAAATCACTCTCTCTGGTTGAATAGCTTTGAGTCCAAATGAGCCATAATTCATAAGATTGCATCTAGAGGCGTTTCCATGAATTCTTCCCTTATGAGCTTTTCTATATTTTGTTCTTGTTGGTTGCAACATACCTAGGCCTTGTTCCTTTCTTGGCTAAATTCTTTAGTAAATATCTCACCTTTATATATCCATATCTTAATCCCTATTATTCCGTATGTGGTCAAAGCCTCTGCTTCAGCATAATCAATATCTGCCCTTAAAGTATGAGATGGAATACTTCCCTCTCTCAGCCACTCTGTTCTAGCAATTTCATTTCCACCTAAACGGCCACTTATTGAAACTTTTATACCTTTTGCACCTAATCTTAGGGCAGATTGCATAGCTCTTTTCATGGCTCTTCTATAAGAAACTCTTTTTACTAATTGTTGAGCTATATTTTCAGCAACTAAATAGCTATTAGTTTCTGGTTTTTTTACTTCTTTAATATTTAAAACTACCTCGTTTGATGTCAATTTAGACAAGTTACCTTTTATTTTTTCAATATCTGATCCTTTTTTTCCTATTACAAAACCAGGTCTTGAAGTGTAAATGGTTACAAAACATTTCTTTGTTGTTCTCTCAATCATAACTTTAGACACACCAGAATTAATAACATTTTTTTTTATATATTCTCTAATTCTGAAGTCTTCTATTAGATTATTTCCAAAATCTTTTTTCTTTGCGTACCAAACAGAGTCCCAACCTCTATTAATACCAAGTCTTAAGCCTACTGGATTAACTTTTTGTCCCATCTTTCTCCATTTGTTTTTTTTGTTCTGATAAAATTATTGTTAAATTTGAATAAGGTTTCATTATTTCTGCAGCTCTTCCTTTGGCTCTTGCTCTAAATCTTTTCATTACAACTTGCTTCCCACAGTAAGCCTCTTTTACAATTAATTTATCTATATCATATTGATAATTATTTTCTGCATTTGCTACTGCAGAAGAAATTGTTTTTTTGATATCTTTAGATATTCTTTTTTCAGAGAATGTTAAATCTCTTATTGCCACATCTACTTTTTTTCCAACAATTGATTTTAAGATTGGATTTAATTTTCTAGTACTAGACCTCACGTTTTTATTTACAGATTTAACTGTTTTAGTATCTATTTGTTTTGGTAATTTTGACATTATTTCTTAGCTCCACCTTCTACTTTTGCTTTCTTATCTGCTGGTGTATGACCAAAAAATTGTCTTGTAGGCGCAAACTCTCCTAATTTGTGGCCTACCATATCCTCAGATATTGTAATCGGTATAAATTTTTTTCCATTATATATTAAAAAACTAACTCCAACAAAATCTGGAAGAATTGTTGATTTCCTTGACCATGTTTTGATTGGTTTTTTTATAGGATCGTTCTTAAGTTTTTCTACTTTCTTAATTAAACTTTCTTCAACGAACGGTCCTTTCCATACTGATCTAGCCATAATTATTATCTCTTTTTCTTTCTTCTTCTTATTATAAACTTATCTGTTCTTTTATTATCTCTAGTTTTTAATCCTTTAGCAGATTGCCCTGTTGGAGAAACTGGGTGTCTACCCCCAGCTGATTTACCTTCTCCACCACCATGCGGGTGATCTACCGGATTCTTAACAACACCTCTTGTATGTGGTCTAATACCAAGCCATCTGGATCTACCAGCTTTACCTATTTTTATATTTTTTTGATCAGGATTAGATAACACTCCGATTGTTGCTAGCGAATTTGAATTAATTTTTCGCACTTCACCTGAAGTCATTTTTATAATTGAGTAATTTCCGTCAATTCCTGAGATTGATACTGAAGTACCAGCAGATCTTGCAATTTTTCCTCCACCACCTGGATTAATCTCAACATTGTGTATATTTATTCCAACTGGGATATCTTTTAGAGGTAAGCAATTTCCAACCTTTATCTCAGCTGTAGAGCCATTCATTACTTTATCTCCAACTTTTATATCTTTAGGTGCTAAATAATAAAAATGATCTCCATCTGCAAATTTAACTAACATAATATGACATGATCTGTTGGGATCATACTCTATTCTTAGAACCTCTGCTTCAATTTCAAATTTTTTTCTATAAAAATCAACTTGTCTATACTTATGTTTGTGACCTCCACCATGGTTTCTTGATGTTATTCTTCCATAATTATTACGTCCTTTGGAAGAATAATTCGCTGAGGTCAAAGGTTTAAATGGTTTTCCCTTCCATAACCCTTCTCTACTTGCAAGAATAGTTCCTCTTGTAGATTTTGTGTAAGGTTTGAATGTTTTTAATGCCATATTAAATTCCAGTTGTCAGATCAATATTTTGACCTTTTTTAAGTGTAATTATCGCTTTTTTAAAACCTTTAACTCTAACTTTCTTACCTCTAGTAGTTTTAATCCTAGTTTTCTTATTGATAATATTAACTTTAATTACATTTACTTTAAAAATTTTTTCAATGTTAGTTTTCAAATTTTTCTTATTAGCTTTATTGTGAACTTTAAAGATTATTTTATTTTGTTCAGAAAGGTTCGTTGATTTCTCCGTTACAATTGGAGACAAAATTTTATCGTATAAATGTATCTTTTCCATGATTAATATCTTTTTTCTAATTCTTTGATTGAAGTTTCAGTAAATATAACTTTTTTAAATTTAGCTAAATCATAAGCACTAAAATGATTAATATCAGTTATTTTTACGTTCGGTATATTTTTAACTGATTTAAATATATTATTTTTAGATATTTTATCTGCAATTATTATTGAATTTTTTGCTTCAAATTTAATAAGTAAATTATTCATTTCTTTAGTTTTTGAAATTTCTTTTTGAAAATCGTCTATTATTATCAAATCTTTAGTTACATTTTTTTTTGTAATTAAAGATGCTATACTCAGTTTTTTCTCACTTTTATTTAGTTTCCTCTTTTTGTAATTAAGCTCACCTTTTGGACCATGAGCAACACCTCCACCAACAAATATAGGAGCCTTTTTACTTGCATGTCTTGCATTTCCAGTACCTTTTTGTGCATATATTTTTGCAGTTGATCCTTTAATTTCATTTTTTTGTTTTGTCTTGGCTTTTCTACCTTTGTAGTTAGCATTAGTTTTATACAAAACATTACTTACAAGTTTGTTATTAATCTTTGCAGAAACTATTTTGTCTGAGACTTCAATAGTATTTATTTTTCCCTCTATATTTAATTTATCTATTTTCATAAATTATTTTTTTTTCTCTTTTATTTTTTTTGATTTTTCAAAAATTTCAATTTTTTCATTAATCGTAAGTTTTTTAATATTTTTAACAGCTTTCTTAAGTAATACTTCTGAATTTTTAGAACCAGGGATTGATCCTTTTAAATAAATTAAATCATTGTCTAAATCTGTTTTAATAATTTCAAGATTTTGCATTGTTCTTATTTTATCACCCATATGACCTGCCATTTTTTTTCCTTTAAATACTTTTCCTGGATCTTGGTTTTGACCAGTTGAACCATGTGCTCTGTGAGAGACAGAAACTCCGTGTGATGCTCTTAAACCTCCAAAATTATGTCTTTTCATTGCACCAGCAAATCCTTTACCTATAGTTTTTGATCTTACGTCTAAAAATTTTATATCTTTAAATATTTCAATACCAAATTCATTACCTTCTTTGTATTGATCTAAATTTTTGACTCTAAATTCTTTTAAAATTTTTTTTGCTTCTGTGTTTTTTTTAGAATAATAACCCTTCATTGATTTGGATAACTTTGAATTTTTAATTTTACCAAATCCAAGCTGCACTGCATCGTATCCTCTATTTTCCTTGTTAATTAATTGAATAACCCTTGCTTTTTCAACTTTTAATACTGTTACAGGAATAGACTGACCTGTTTTAAAAAATTCTCTGCTCATACCAATTTTTTTTCCAATTAAACCAATTTCACTCATTATATTTTAATCTCCACATCAACACCTGATGCTAGGTCTAATTTCATTAATGCCTCAACTGTGGCTGGTGTGGGCTCTATGATATCGATCAATCTTTTATGTGTTCTTGTTTCAAACTGTTCTCTACTTTTTTTATCTATATGTGGTGATCTTAATACTGTGTATCTTTCTTTTTTGGTTGGTAGTGGGATAGGTCCTTTGATATTTGCACCTGTTCTTTTAACTGTATTAACTATCTCTTCAGTTGATTGATCTAAAACCTTGTTATCATATGCTCTAAGTTTTATTCTAATATTTTGCTTTTCCATAATTAACCTGTCTTTTTAGTTACTTCATCCTGAACATTTTGAGGAACTTTATCGTAATGATCGAAGAACATAGAATACTGTGCTCTACCTTGCGACATTGATCTTAAATTATTTATGTATCCAAACATATTTGCTAGTGGAACCATAGCTGTTATCACAGTTGCATTTCCCCTTTGTTCTTGTGTGCTTATTTGGCCTCTCCTACTGTTTAAATCTCCAATAACATCACCCATATAATCCTCTGGTGTTACTACTTCAACTCTCATAATAGGTTCTAATAATTTTAAAGTTGCTTTTGTGCAAGCTTCTTTAAAACATTGTCTTGATGCTAATTCGAATGCCAATACACTAGAGTCTACATCGTGGTGCAATCCATCCACTATGGTTACTTTATAATCAATTAGAGGGAATCCAGCTAAAATTCCTCCGTCTGCAACAGTTTCAACACCTTTTTCAACTCCAGGAATAAACTCTTTAGGAATAGCTCCACCTTTAATTTTGCTTTCTATCTCTCTTCCTTTACCAGGTTCAAGTGGTTCTACTGTAAGTTTAACTCTTGCAAATTGTCCTGCACCCCCACTTTGTTTTTTATGTGTATAATCATTCTCTGCAGTAGATAGGATTGTCTCTCTATAAGCAACTTGCGGAGCTCCAACATTTGCTTCAACTTTAAATTCTCTTTTCATTCTATCAACAATTATGTCTAAGTGTAATTCACCCATTCCTTTTATGATTGTTTGTCCAGACTCTTCGTCAGAGGTTACTCTAAACGATGGATCTTCTTTAGCTAATCTTCCTAAGGCTTCACCCATTTTTTCTTGGTCTGCTTTCGTTTTAGGTTCAACGGCAATCTCAATTACAGGATCTGGAAATTCCATGGGTTCAAGTAAAACAGGTGTCTCCTTGTCTGCTAATGTATGTCCGGTAATTGTATTTTTTAATCCAGCTAAAGCAACAATATCACCAGCATTTGCCTCTTTAATATCTTCTCTTGAGTTTGCATGCATCAATAACATTCTTCCAACACGCTCTTCTTTATCTTTAGATGTATTATAAATTCCTGTGCCTGATTTAACTGTACCTGAATAAATTCTTATAAATGTTAAACTTCCAACAAATGGGTCATTCGCAACTTTAAATGCTAGAGCTGAAAAAGGGGAGCTATCTTCAAATTTCATTTCAATTTCTTCCTCAGATCCTGGTTTAGTGCCTTTAATTGAACCAATATCATTAGGGCTTGGTAAATAATTTACAACAGCATCTAATAATGGTTGAACACCTTTATTTTTAAAAGCAGAACCAGTTAAAACTGGAACGAAATCAAAACCTAAACACCCTTTTCTTACACACTTTATTAAATCTTCCTCAGATATCTCATTTCCACCTAAATAATCTTCCATTAGTTTTTCGTCTTGCTCAACGGCTGTCTCAACCAATTCCTGACGGTACTTGTTTGAAATATCTTTTAAATCATCTGGTATATCTGTTAATTCCCAAGCGGCACCTAGATCTTCATTTTTCCACACGATAGCTTTCATCTTAATCAGATCTACAACGCCCTTTAATGATGCCTCTACACCAATTGGAATTTGCATTACTAAAGGTTTTGCACCAAGTCTGTCTTTAATCATACCTACACATCTAAAAAAATCTGCACCAGTTCTGTCTAATTTATTAACAAAGCAAATCCTTGGAACTTTATACTTGTCAGCTTGTCTCCATACAGTCTCTGATTGAGGCTCAACACCCGCCACACCATCAAAAACAGCAACAGCACCATCAAGTACCTTTAAAGATCTCTCAACTTCAATAGTAAAATCAACGTGGCCAGGCGTATCAATAATATTAATCCTGTGGTCATTCCAAAAACATGTAGTAGCCGCTGAAGTAATCGTTATACCTCTTTCTTGTTCTTGCTCCATCCAATCCATAGTTGCTGCCCCATCATGAACTTCACCAATTTTATGGCTTTTTCCAGTGTAATAAAGAATTCTTTCGGTAGTTGTAGTCTTACCGGCATCTATATGAGCCATAATACCAATGTTTCTATATTTATCTAAAGTATGTGTTCTTGACATAATTAATTACCATCTAAAATGAGCAAAAGCCTTGTTTGACTCTGCCATTTTATGTGTATCTTCCTTTTTCTTAATTGCTGATCCTCTGTTTTGATAAGCATCATATATTTCATTAAATATTTTATCTGACATTTTTTTGTCTTTACGCTTTCTTGATGCATCTACTAACCATCTTAAGGCTAAAGCTTGTGATCTTTTAGATTTTACTTCAACAGGAACCTGATAGGTTGCTCCTCCTACTCTTCTTGATCTTACTTCAACTGTTGGTCTAATATTATTAATTGCATCATTAAAAACGTTTAAAGGTTCATCTTTAGATTTACTTTTAATCTTTTCAATTGCATCGTAAATAATTTTTTCAGCAATAGTTTTTTTTCCATCATACATAATTGAATTTATTAATTTTGGAATTATTGTTGATTTATATTTAGGGTCTATAACAGCTAATTTTTTTGGAGCTTTACGTTTTCTTGACATTTATTATTTACCCTTTTTTGTTCCGTATAAAGAACGTCTTTGTTTTCTATTTGCCACACCTTGGGTATCTAAATTACCTCTTAAAATATGATAACGAACACCTGGTAAATCCTTAACTCTTCCACCTCGTATTAATACAACTGAGTGCTCTTGCAAATTATGACCTTCGCCTGGTATATATGCAGTTACTTCAAATCCATTTGACAATCTAACACGAGCTACTTTTCTTAAGGCTGAGTTAGGTTTTTTGGGAGTTGTTGTATAAACCTTTACGCACACACCTCTCTTCAAAGGTTGCTTCTGCAAAGCAGGTACTTTATTTCTAGTTATTTGTTTAACTCTGCTTTTTCTAACTAACTGATTAATAGTTGGCATAATTAATTTTTAATAAATATTTATATTTTTGATGAAAATAACTGGCATGTTATTTGTGGCAGCGTTTAGTGAACTAGTCACTACATTCCAACCAAAAACATGGCCAAAATACATTAGAAATTGTATTTGTCAAACTAAATAAAGGCTTAAAAGTATTAAGAATTATTGGTTTATTTGAGCCTCTGAAGCATCCACACTATCTTGTTCAGATAAGAATTTCTGATCATCGCTAATGGCTTTTTTATTCCATGAATTCTTGATAGAGCCGGTTCCTGCTGGTACCAATCTTCCAACAATCACATTTTCTTTTAATCCAGTTAGCTTATCTACTTTTCCCTTAATTGCAGCATCCGTTAATACCCTTGTTGTTTCTTGAAATGATGCTGCTGATATAAATGACTCGGTTTGTAAAGAAGCTTTAGTTATACCCATTAGCACTCTTTCTCCAATCGCTGGTTTTTTGCCTTCTTTAGATAAATCCTCATTCATATTTTCGAATTTTATTCTATCTATAATTTCTCCAGGTAATAATTTACTATCACCACTTTCTTTAACTTCTATTTTTTTCAGCATCTGCCTTAGAATAGTTTCTATGTGTTTGTCGTTAATTATTACTCCTTGTAACCTATAAACATCTTGAACCTGGTTAACAAAATATTCAGTTAATTCCTCTATTCCTAATATTCTTAGAATATCATGAGGCAATGGTTGGCCGTCTAGCAAGTATTCTCCTTTTTAATTTTTTCACCTTGATTAAAATTAATGTGTTTACCTTTAGGAATTAAGTAACTAGATGTATCACCATTTTCTGCCTCTATTGTTACTCTTTGTTTTCCTCTAACTTCTTTACCAAAGATAACACTTCCATCATTTTCAGCTATAATTGCACTATCTTTTGCTTTTCTTGCTTCAAATAATTCAGCAACTCTAGGTAATCCTCCAGTGATATCTTTTGTTTTTGTAGTTTCTTTGGGTAGTCTTGCTATTACATCACCAGCCGAAATTTTAGCTCCATCCTTAACTGATAAAATTGAGTCTGGAACCAAGTAGTACCTTGCTTCGTTATCATCTGCTTTTTTGATTACATTTCCTTTTTCATCCCTTAAAGTAATTCTAGGTTTAAGGTCAGTATTTTTTGATTGTGTTTTCCAATCTACGACTGCTTTCGTAGAAATTCCTGTTGCATCATCAGCCGTTTCGGCTATTGATACACCATCTATTAAATCTACATAATTAGCTATACCATCTTTTTCTGCAATAACTGGGGTTGTATAGGGATCCCATTCACAAATTTTAGCTCCTTTTTTAACTTTATCTAAATTTTCAAAAAATAATTTTGAACCATATGGAACTTTATAAGAAGCAACTTGTAGGCCATTATCATCTTCTATTGATATTTCAGTATTTCTTCCCATGACAATTTGATTATTTTTTGAGTCTTTAATTAAGTTTGTATTAACAATTTTAAGTGTTCCTTCAGAGTTTGATACTATTTGTGAATCTTGTTTTACAGAAGCTGTTCCACCAACATGAAAAGTTCTCATAGTAAGCTGAGTTCCTGGTTCACCAATTGATTGAGCTGATATCATTCCTATAGCTTCTCCCACGTGAACCATTTTTCCTCTAGATAAATCTCTACCATAGCAAGTAGCGCAAACACCTTCTTTAGAACTACATGTCATGACTGAATAAACTTTCAGCGATTTAACCCCAGCTGCATCAATTTTTTCACAAGCTGCTTCGTCTATCATTTCTTCTTGTTTAATTATCACTTCTCCTGATAATGGGTTTTTAACTTCGTATGCAGTAACTCTACCTAAAGCTCTTTCTGAAAGACTTACCATAATGTTTCCACCTTCTAAGACTTCTGTAAGTTCGATAGATCCAGGGTTATCACATTTTACTTTCGTAATTGTTAAATCTTGAGCAACGTCACACAATCTTCTTGTTAAATAACCTGAACTAGCTGTTTTAAGCGCCGTATCAGCTAAACCTTTTCTTGCACCGTGTGTTGAGTTAAAATATTCTAATGCTGTAAGACCTTCTTTAAAGTTTGAAGTTATTGGAGTTTCAATAATTTCACCAGATGGTTTAGCTATTAAACCTCTCATTCCAGCTAATTGTTTCATTTGAGCAGCTGAACCTCTAGCACCACTATCTGCCATCATAAATACAGAGTTAATTTTTAACCCTTCTTCAGTTACTTCAGTTGCTGAAATTCTTTTCATCATTTCTGATGCAACCCTATCAGTGCATTTAGACCAAGCATCA